>JBAQHK010000298.1:0-3780 GCA_049288275.1 bacterium
GTCCGAAGCCGAGCCCGAAGGGCCCAAGTCCGAGTCTGCTCCGAAGGACCCCGCGTCTCAAGGCGGCTGACCTCCAAATGACGTCTGATTGCCTGAAGACCCTCACTGAAGCCCTCGCCGGCGCGTCGCGGATTGCGATCCTGGGCGTGGGGTCGGACTTGAGGGGCGACGATGGGGCGGGAGTCGAGGTGGCCGCCAGGCTGGCTCGAACCCTGGCCGGCAGGAAGGACGCCAAGGTGTTCCACGGGCACACCGCCCCCGAGAACCTGTCGGGCGCGATCAAGGAATTCAAGCCTTCGCATCTTGTGGTTGTTGACGCCGCGCGGCTCACCGACCGGCCGGGCCGCGTGGCTCTGCTTCGAGGAGAGGACGTCGGCGGGGTCTCCTTCTGCACCCACGCCCTGCCCCTGAGCGTGATGTTCGCCTACCTGCAGCAGGCCCTGGAAGGCCTCAAGGTGGTTGTGATAGGCATAGAACCGGCGGACACCACTTTCGGACGGCCTCTGTCCGAGGCTGTGGCAGCGGCCGTGGAGAGCGTGGCCAGGGACGTGGCCGCGGCGGTCGGCGAGGCTCTGCGGAGCCGCGGTGATCAGGCTTGACCTGCCGATGATTTGGATTGACACTTTGTCTATCTTTGGTTATATTTCAGCGACTAAAACCATTGACGACTTTGAAGTTGGGCTTGGTCTGTTTCTGCAGTGGCTTGGAGGGTAGGCCGTCCGGGCCACTGTGGGTTTTGGGAAACATCTACCGGATCTTCCGGGTTTAATTGAGCGGGAAAGGAGGGTAGGAGCCCATGGCGATTAAGGCCATTACGTCAGGTGATCCTAGCATCGCCATACTGGAGTTGCACGGCCCACTGGTGGACTACGAGGAGACCAGTGCCCTGAAAGCCAAGGCTAACGAGCTGTTCGAACAGGGAAACCGAAAGCTGATTGTGGACTTGAGCAACGTCAGCTACGTCAACAGCCTTGGGATAGGATCGCTGGTGAGTATCTACACCACTTACACCAAGGGTAATGGCAAGATCAGACTGGCGGGGATGGGCAAGAGCATACAGAACGTGTTCGTTATCACCAGGTTGATCAGCATATTCGACGTTGATGATACCAGAGAAGGCGCGATCAAGGCCTTCGGCAAGTAAAACGACGATGAAGCAACAGTTGGTTCAAGCGAAAGGTGAGGGGCTATGAAGCAGTCAGTATTCGTTTTCGTCCTGATCGCGGCAGCTTTCTGCGTATCCCTGGCGATATTCAAGTTCATGTTGCCGGAGTACTTGCAGAAGGGCGGTCCGCTGGTGGTGGTTCTGATCACACTTTCCCTCATGGTGATCACCTTCATCTTTGAACGGCTTTTCGTGCTTCACGCCGCCAAGGGCAAGGGCTCGCTGGTGAGCTTCTTCAATACTGTCAAGCAGGAAGTCTTGAAGGGCAACATCGACGGCGCTCTTGAAGCCTGCGACAAGCAGCGCGGCACGGCGGCCAACGTCCTGAGGGGCGGCCTGGAGAGGTACAAGATGCTCAAGGCCGAGAAGCGGGACCTCACCGCGAAGGAGACCATGGAAGAGGTCCAGACCGCGATCAACGATTCCTTGATGCTGGAGTCTCCGCTGCTTGAGAGGAACCTGATCGCTCTGTCCACGATCGCCACGGTGTCGGTGCTGGTCGGTCTTCTGGGCACGGTCATCGGAATGATCAGGTCGTTCAAGGCCCTGGCCCGTGCCGGAGCCCCGGACGCCATCGCTCTGTCGCTGGGTATTTCCGAAGCGCTTGTCAACACCGCCGGCGGACTGCTCGCCGCGATTCTGGCTATCGTTTCCTACAACTACTTCTTCACCAGGATAGACAGCTTCACGTACATGATCGACGAAGCCAGTCTGGGCATGATAAAGACCCTGACGGTGGCGGACAAGAAGCAGTAAGGACAGAGAGCAGAACAAAGAGGCTTCAACAATGGCGGCAAAAAAGGCTCGTCCGAGGATCTTCGTTGACATGACACCGATGGTGGATGTCATCATGCTGTTGTTGACGTTCTTCATGCTCACCACGCAGTTCCGCCCGCCGCAGGAGGCCGAGATCACGCTGCCTTCGTCGCATTCGGCGTTCAAGGTGCCGGAGTCCGACGTGATGACAGTCGTGGTCGCTCAGGACGGCCGGCTCTTTCTGAACCTTGATTCCCAGCTGCTCCGCGCCAGGATCTTCGGCGAGGAGAACAAGTTGAAGGCCGGGATTCAGGTGAGCGACAAGCAGACGCTTGCCGATCTGATGGTTCGGGCCAGGATCGCCAATCCCAAGCTGAGAACGGTGGTCCGCGGGGACAAGGCGGTGCGTTACGCTGACATAGAGGACGTCATGAACGTGCTCCAGGAGACCAAGATCACCAGGTTCAGCCTGGTGACCGAGCTGGACACAAAATGAGTGGAGTGTAAGTCATGGCTGGTGAAGTCGCAGCAGCACCCAAGAAAGAGCGCAGGGGCACGAAGAAGGCCAAGCGGCCCACTCGTGTGGGTATCCGGGTCGATCTGACCCCCATGGTGGACGTGCTGATGCTCTTGATCACCTTCTTCATGCTGACGACGGTCTTCACGACGCCGCAGACCATGGAGATCAACCTTCCGCCAGACGAGACCCCCGTCGAGGTCGCCGAGTCCTCGCTCCTGACTTTGCGAGTGCTGGCCAACGGGACGATCTACTGGAACATGGGGATGGACAGACCTCAGACCGTGGAGTTCAGGGATCTGCGTCCCCTGCTCGAGGACAGGCTGAGAAACAACACCAAGCTGATTACCCTGGTGAAGGTGCAGAGGGAAGGCACGTACGAGATGATGGTCAACATACTGGACGAGTTGAGCCTAGCCAACATCACGCGCTTCAGCATGGCGCCGTTCAAGGATGTTGACCAGAGGTTCATCGAAAAGGGCCTTGGGGGTTAGTCCAATTCCGAGGAAGTGTTAACATGACCGAGCTTGCCGGATACATAAAGATCGATTTTGACGATCACGTTCTCAAACAGAACGCTGAGAAGTTCCTGATCCGGGCCCTGATTCTCGCGGCCGCTGTCCACTTCTCGGTGGTTGGTCTATACTGGGCCTCGGTCAAGTTCGGACACGAGGAACCGCCGGCGCGAGTGGTGAAGATCATGAAATACAGCGACCTGGGTCCGCCGCCCTCGATATCCGGGCAGCAGGCTGCAGTGGCGCCCTCGGTATCGGTGGCCCCCGCGGTGAAACCCAGCGTCGGCATCCCCGTTCCGGTTCCTGACGCCGAAGTCAGCCCGGACCAGACGCTCGCCACTCAGCAGGAAATGAGCGAGGTGGTGAGCCCGGTCGGCGATCTCGCCCAGTCTGCGATCGAGGATATCCAGATTGAGGAGGACGACGTTCCTCCGCCGGACTTTGTGCCCTTCGAGAAGGAGCCGGTGTTGATCCAGAAGGTGGAGCCGGTGTATCCCGAGTTCGCGAAGAAGGCCGGGCTCGAGGGGACGGTCTACGTCAACCTGTGGGTTGACAAGCAAGGCAAGGTCAGGGAAGTCAAGATCCTGAAGGCGGATTCGGAGATATTCATCGAGCCGGTCAAGCAAGCCGCCATGCAGTGGGTCTTCTCGCCGGCGATGATGAAGAACGGGCCGGTCTCGGTCTGGGTCGCGGTGCCCTTCAGGTTCTCCATGGACAGCGCTCAGTAGACATGCATGAGCAAGCTTAGCGTTTCGGATCTTGTCGGCTACGTGGTCGCGGCGGTTGCCGCGGGCTTGGGGGTGGCGGTGATAGCCGGGGTCCTTAAC
>JBAQHK010000299.1:0-16296 GCA_049288275.1 bacterium
GGTTATGATGAGGCAACCCTCGCCGCAGGCCTCGCGCGCGCTCCGAGCTATGGCCTCGGCGTAGTCGCGCGCAAACCAGGCGTCCTCGCGCGGCCGGATGGACGCCAGGTTCACGGCGACCACCGCAAGGCCCGCGGCCGCCGCCACCCAGCGGGCTCGCCTGGGGAGCCGGGTCCATCGGTGGATTCCGTCAAGCCCCAGGGCCGCGAGCACTCCGACCGCGACCACGGCCGGGAAGACGTGGCTCTCGATGTCCGGTATGTTGTAGACCGCGTAATGAAACGCGAAGAGCGCCAGCAGCAGCCCGAAGCCCGCAAGCATCCTCCGGCGCCGCAGGCTGGTTGCCGCTCCAAGCACTGCCAGCATGGCAAGCGGCGCGCCCACGGAGACCGCCAGCACCTTGAAGAAGCCCACCCAGTCCAGAACTCTCGCGACAAGATCGGGCGACCGCAGCCGCCACTTGTAGCCCTGGGCGGTGACGTGAGAAAGGAAGCCGCCCATTCTCGCGGTATCGCCCCAGGTCAAGAGCGGCTCCCGTGCGGAGCGAATGGGAACGTACAGCCACACAGTGAGGCCCAGCGCGAACAGCAGGGCGGACAAGAGGACCGTTCGGGGCCGCGGCGCCAGTCCGAGGCCCACGATGGAGACCGCAAGCGAACCGGCCAGGGCGTACGCCATGCTGAGGTGATGCGAGACCGCAAGTCCACCCACCAGGCCGAGCAGCAGAAAGGCCCTCTGGCCGAGCGGTCTCGCCGAGACCGCCATGTAGAACATCAGGGCGGTGAAGAGCCCATTGAGGGCGTAGACCTCAGCGGTAGTGGCCTGAAGCCAGAAGGCTCCGGTCGTGGCCAGGCCGAGCGCCGCCGCCAGGGCCAACAGCCTTGGGACCCGGAGCCGGGTGGCGGTGAGAAAAACCAGGGCCGAGGTCAGCGCGGCAAGAATCGCCGACAGCAGATTGTATCTGTATGCCACCGAACCCAGTCTCACCACCGAGGCGAAGACCTTGCCCGCCATCACGTAGAGCGGATAGCCCGGGGGATGAGCGATACTCAGCGTGTAGGACGCAGCTATGAGCTCGCCGCTGTCACCGGGAAGCACATCCGGCGGCAGGGTCGCAACGTAGATCACCAGGGAAGCTGCAAAGACCGCAACCGGCCACAGGCGAGACATGGCCTACCTGGCCACGGCAAACTTGGACTTGGCCGTGGCCGAGCCGCTCTGGCCGGTGACGGTGAGCTCGGCGAGACAGACGTAGAGGCCCGGCGCGAGATCGGTCCGGTCGAGCAACTCCGAGAGAGGCACGGTGTTTGCGCCGATCGCTATTTCCTTGATTCCGATGTGGGTCCTTTGGAGCGCGGCGTGGCCGACTCGCTCACCCTCAAGATCGTAGACCCAGATCTCCATCCTCCCGGCGAAGTCGGTTTTGGGGTGCCAGATCTCAAAACTCAAGTTAGCGCTTGCGGGATCGCCCGCGGGATTGGGATAGACGTGCAGGTTGGATATCACCGTCGAGCCGGGCATGACATCGAGCCGGGTCTCAATCCAGTTGTCCGCAAGATCGCTCTCGATGCCGCCCGCGAGCGGGGCAAGCGTGACCGTGAAGGCCAGCGATCCGAACTCCGCGGCGTCGGTGGTCCAGGAGCCCTCGACCTCGGCGTACGCCCCCGCCAGCACCTCAAGCGCGACGGTATCGGCGAAGACCACCCGCCCGGTGGAATCCCCTCTCCGGACCTCGAACCTGTAGTCTGCCGGCTCCAGCATCGAGCCTCTCAAGTTGGGAGCTCTTACCACGAGCTCGAGGGGCTCTCCGGCCATCATGGGCAGGTACTCCTTGCCTTCCCATTTCCACTCGATCGAGCCCGCGCTGAGGGTGAGATCACTCAAGGTGTCCGCCTGGACCTCGGCAAAGCGGCCCAGCAAACCCACCACCAGCCTGGCGTTGTCGCAGACCTGGCCCAGGTCTACCCTATCAGGCGTGTCCTCGACGGTGTGGTAGTGGGGGTAAGTGGGAATGCCGCGGTCGTCCTGCTCATCGGCCATCATAACCCCCGGCACACCCACCTGCCAGAAGGCCGCGTGATCGCTGCTGTAGGTCCCGGTGCCGTCGCGGGTCCGGACATCGATATCCAGCCCCAGATCGCTTGCCGCCCCGACCAGGAGATCGGAAAGCCAGCGCGACTGGCCGTCGTAGACCAGGGCGACGGTTTTCACATCCTCGGCGTATCCCAGCATGTCCATGTTGATCACACCCAGCACGGAGTCGGCGGATCCGAGGTTCCCGGCGAAGTCCAAACTGCCTAGAAGTCCCAGCTCCTCACCCGAGAAGGCCACGAAGGTCACGCCGACATCGAGCTCGAGGGGAGCGATCAGCCTTGCCACCTCGAAGAGCGCGGCCGAGCCGGTGGCGTTATCGTTGGCGCCGGGCGCGGGCAGAGTCTTCCATGCTCCGGCCTCCAGCCAGGCGGACTCCCGCGAGGCTGTGGCGTCGTAGTGGGCGCACACGATGAAGTGGGCGCTGGTGCGACGGCCGGGCCTGCGGGCGACGACGTTGATGAAGACCGAGTCCTCACCCTTGTACTTGTCGGGGAGTTCGGCCTCAAACCATGCCTGGGTGACCGCGCCGCCCTCAGGCACCACGTACGAGGCCAAGCTGTTATAGATGTAAGGCGTGATCTCTTCCCTGACGTCGCGCCGGGGCGCGAAGCGCGACCTGTAGACGCTGTCAGCCTCATCGTAGGCGAGGAACCTCACGGCAGCGTCGATCCGGGCCGTGTCCACCGAGCCCACCAGGCTCCGGAGGAAGCGAACGCGCTCTTCGCTCAGCGGCCGATCCCGGAGCAGGCGATCCGCGAGAGCGGGGCCGATGTCGGGCCGGGCGAGATCTCGAAGCGGCCTGAAGCCGGCCTGCACGATGAAGTAGCCCCGCTCCAAGAGCCGGTAGGCATCGTTGCGGTCCGCCTCGAAGAGCGTGCTCCTCCCGGCGGCATAGACTATCGTGAGGCCCAACTCCCGGGCCAGGTCCTCATCAAGCGAGCCATCCGCGATCCAGAGAGGCCGCGCGGGCACGCGGCCCACGAGGCGCGCGCGGCCCGCCCCATCGAGAGCGCGAGCCCCCTCCACGCCAGTGCCACTCTCGATCACCACCACCAGATCGCGGGGCGAGAGCACCAGGCCCGGGACATCCGCGAGGCCCGGGGTGTCCAGCGCCTCCGCGAGATCCATCACCGCAAGCACCCGGTCCGGCGTGGCTCCTCCCGGCTCTGCTCCGCACAACGACGCCAATCCCGCCAGGACCGCCCCCACCACCAGCATCACCGTAGCCGCAGGTCTCACTTGCGCTCCTTCAGGGTTATGCAGCCCACCACGGGGCAGACACTCCCGCAGAGTCCGCACCCCACGCACTTGTCGCGATCGACCCGAGGCATTCGCCGGTCGTCGAGCTGGATTGCCTGATGCCCGCCGTCCCTGCACGCGATATAGCATAGGTCGTCCTTGAGGCATACCCGCTCGTCGATCCGGGCCACCGGCTTGTATGACCGCGACAGCTTCTCGTGCTTGGTTATGGAGGGCAGGGCCCGGCCCACCAGAGCTGCGGGAGAGCCGAGGCGCTTGCGCTCGAGGTAGAAGCCAAGACCTTCCTTCAAGTCCTCTATGATCCTGTATCCCCAGGCCATCACCGAGGTACACAACTGGACGTTGCGCGCGCCCACCAGCAGGAACTCGGCCGCGTCCTTCCAGGTGTAGACGCCGCCCACTGCGGAGATCTCGATATCCACGGCCTTGGCTATCTCGGCCACGCACCTCAGGGCTATGGGCTTCACCGCCGCGCCCGAGTAGCCGCCGTAGGTGGAGTACCCGGCCACCGATGGGATCGCGCGCATGGTCTCTACGTCTACTCCCACCAGGGCCTTTACCGTGTTTATGGCGCACACGCCGTCGCAGCCCGCGCGCTTGACGGCCGCCGCCACAGCGGTGATGTCGGTGACGTTGGGGGTGAGCTTGATCACCACCGGCACCGACGAAGCCTGCTTGACCCACGCCGCAGTCCGTTCGGTGAGCTCCGGGTTCTGGCCGATGGCCGAGCCCATTCCACGCTCCGGCATGCCGTGGGGGCATGAGAAGCTGCACTCGATCATGTCGGCGCCGGCGCCCGCAAGCCTGCGGGCCGCCTCCTGCCAGTCCTCCTTGGAAGAGGCCATCATGCTGGATATCACCACGCACTTGGGGTAGCGCCTCTTGAGCCGGGCTACGTCCTTCTCCCAGTCCTTGAGGCTGCGGTCGGATATCAGGTCTATGTTCTCCATGCCCATCAGGCGCTTGTCCTGGTGATCCAGCGAGGCGATCATGGGATAGACCAGACGGACCTGCTCGCGTTCGACGGCCGCGGTCTTCAGCACCGCCGAGGTCCAGCCCTCATCGAAGGCCCGCTCGACCATCTCCCCGGTGCCGGTCGCGGGACTGGCGGCCAGGGTGAAAGGATCGGGGAACGTGACGCCGCAGAACTTGATCGCGAGACTCACCGCGCCACCCCCAGATAGTCGGCAATCGCAAGGGCGGCCCTTCGACCGTCGGCCACAGCCTCAACCACAAGCCCCTTGTCTCGGACGAGGTCGCCGCCGGCGAAGACACCGCCCACCTCGGTCATCATGGTCTTGGGGTTCACCTCGACTCTGCCGGACCTGCCCGGGGCAACGCCGAAGGCGGCCTCGAGCCACTTGCGGTCCAGAGTCCCGCCGGTGGCCAGCACAACGTGATCGCAGCCGACGGTGAATTCGCTGCCTCGGACGGCAACCGGGCGCGGGCGGCCGCTCGAGTCGGGGAGGCCAAGGCGCATGCGCTTCAAGACCAGCCCCTCCACTCGACGCTTTCCTATCACGGCCACGGGCGCCGTGAGCAACTCCAGCCGCACACCGGCCAGGAGGGCTTCATCTATCTCGTGCTTGAAGGCTGGCATCTCCTCACGCGTCCTGCGGTAGTAGATCGTGACCTCGCAGGAGGAGGAGCGCTTCAGGCTCAAGGCCACGTCACAGGCGGTGTTGCCGCCGCCCACGACCGCCACCCCGCCCGAGATCTTCGGCCGCCGGCGCCGGCCCTCGGCCAGGTCAGCCAGGAGCTCGGTGCCGTCCAACACTCCGTCGAGATCGCTTCCCGCGATGCCGAGGTCCCCTGTCTCCCACAAGCCGGTCGCCAGGAAGACGGCATCGAAACCCCGCTTCTTGAGGGCCGCCAGAGTGAGGGCGCCGGCTGCAGCGCCGGGCTTCACTCCCAGACCCCGCGACGCCAACCCGATCTCGCCGGCGACGACGTCCCGGCCGACCCGGTACTCGGGAATGCCGCGGGTCAGCATGCCGCCCAGACGGCGGTGCTTCTCGTAAAGGGTGGCCTTTATGCCCAGGCTCGTCAGATAGTATCCGCAGGCAAGCCCGGCCGGGCCCGAACCCAGGATCGCGACTCTTGGCCGCTTGGCCCCGCGGGCCCGGGCAGACTTCGGGATTGCCGGACGGCGGAGCGCATCCGCTCCGTAGAGGCGAGCGGCGAGCTGAAGGTCCCGAATCTGGATCGGCCTGCCCACGGCCCGCAAGACGCAGGCCTCTTCGCACAGCATACCCTGGGGGCAGGTCATCCCACAGGTGCCCGCCAGGACGTTGGCCTCGATTATCTTCCTCAGGGCCGCGCCGAAGTCGGTGAAGCGCATCCTCCTGAGGAAGGTGCTCACCCCGACGTGCGCAGGACAGGCCTCTTCGCAGGGGGGACGATGGCACATCAGACAGCGCGCAGCCTCGGTGGCTGCCTGCTGTCGAGTCAGTCTCGTCGGCATCAGAACCTCAGGGTGTAGCTTGCGAGCAGCTGCGATGCTTCCTCGCCGTTATCGTACAGCGTCCGCCCGTACTTGGCGGCGATCTTTCCCAGGCCCGCCGTGCCCAGCGACACCACAGCGTACCATCTCGAGCCGTCACTTTGCAACATCTCAAGGGATGGATAGTAGGGCATGCCGGCCTCGTACTGATAGATCCTGGCGTAGTAGTCGCCCACGCTGAAGACGTAGAACCCCAAGTCCACACCCATCGGCCGCCAGCGGTCGATCGCGGCATCCAGCCTCAGGAGATCGGCGGCCGATCTCACGGTGTCTCCCGACTCGCTCCTCTCGGCGCGAAGGTTCTCGTACCGGGCGCGCAGCCGCGTCCCGGCGACCGGCCTGTATTCAATGTCAAGGCGGCTCCGAAGCCGCTGGGTCTCCTCGGTGGGGTCGGCGGCCTTCCCGCGCCCGGCAGCGGACGCTCCCACGGCTCGAGCGGCGTAGGTGGTGTCCGTGATCGCCTCGGGAGGCTCTTCACCCCTCACCAGCTTCCCTCCCACCGAGATCACGAAGTCCCCGGTCTTGACCTTGAGGTCGCCGAAGGTCTCCGAACCGGAGTGCTCCGGGGCGCCGCCGCCCGGCGACGGTCGCTCGTGAAGATCGTTGCCCAGATCAAGCGAGGCCGCCGCCCAGAGCTTGAGGCGAAGCCCGGTGTAGAGACCTCGCTCGCCGGTCGCAAGCCCCGAGTAGAACCCGAAGGGCCGCGAGTGAAGCGCGAGATAGTCCCGGCCGTAGCACCTGCCCACAACCAGCACCTCGGTCCTTGGCATTTCGGACGCAAGACCTGCCAGCACCGCGCCGCTTCGGCCGGCGCCCGCCGCGCCGTCTGCCACCGCGGCCTCGGCGAAGATCACGCTTTCGCCCCGCCTGGCAGTCACGTCCAGGCCGCCGGCGAGGCCCACGTCAGACCGCCTGCGGCGGCCCCTACCCACCGCGAGGTCCCGGTCGAAGTCCGAGCCCGCCAGAGTCAGCGTCACCTGGGCGGCGCCTAGTTTGAGCCGCGCCGCCGCCGCCACAAGCGTCTCACCGAGAGCATCTCTGGAGGCGACCTCGGAGCGGCTGCGATGATAGCCCTGCGGATCGATGGACGTCACCGCGCCCTTGTCGTCTACGGTCGCGTCGAACTTGGCGCGGGACACCGCACCGCACACGTCCAGCCGAGAGCCTTCGTGGATCGCGCCGGCGCCCTCCAGCATGAAGTTCTCCTCGCTCGAGGTCATCGGCTTCAGCGCGAAATCCCCTCGGCTCATCCGCCAGGGGTCCACGGTCAGCGGAGACGTGCCGTAGGGATTGGAAAGAACCAGGCCGTGCCCGGTCGCCACGCTGAAGTCTCCAACGATCACCCTGGTCCGGGCCCAGGACTGCTGGACGTAGAAGGCCTGGAAATCATTGAGCCTCGACTCGTCCCTGTCCTTCTCCACCAGGTAGCCGGCCTTGAGGCCGCCGGCTCCGATGTTGCACATCGCGTAGGTCTTCAGGCGGCGGAACTGGTCGGTCGGCGGCGACGCCACAGTGCGGAGCCTCACCGTTCCCTCCAGCGGCGGCAGATGCTTCTCCGGGGGCGCGACCACGACCATCGGCCGAAGGATCCCCAGCAGGCGGTCGGTCATGCCCTCGATCCTGCCGAGATCGTCCACCGTCCGCAACTCACCGCGCTGCCTCGAGGCCAGGATGCTGTCGGCAAGCCACGGGCTCATCCAGGGCAGGTTGAGGATCTCGCCGCGGCTGGCGGTCGCCAGGTTCACCGGCTGTTTCAGGGCGGTCTCGATGAGGTTCAGGAACTCCTCGTAGTCCTGCTCGTCGTCCACATCTTGCAGGGTCTCCTCGTAGAAGTCCTGCGGCCGGGCCGGCCCGCTTGCCGCCAAGAGCAGAGCCGCGGCGAGCCCTGCGGCTACGAGCATCCAGCGGGCGCTCACGCTCAGGCCCCCTTGAGATGGAAGACCGTGACCTCCGGTCTGCACAGCAGCCGCAGCGGGAAGAGGTTGGTGCCCACACCCCGCGTGACGT
Source organism: bacterium (assembly GCA_049288275.1). Taxonomy (GTDB): domain Bacteria; phylum Arandabacterota; class Arandabacteria; order Arandabacterales; family Arandabacteraceae; genus JBAQHK01. The sequence continues at coordinate 7,865 of JBAQHK010000299.1, forward strand.
AGAGCCAGCCCGTGTTGAACCGGTAGAGGCCGGCGATGTATCTGCTGCGGTGGGCATAGGGTATGCGGCTCACCAAGGGGCCCGCGCCGATCTGGCCGCCGTGGGTGTGTCCCGAGAAGATCATGTCCACGTTGTGCTCGCGCATGTCATCCAGATGCTTCCTGGCAAGGAAGTGGGTGAGCACGAAGATGGGCTTGGTGTGAGTGACGCCGGCGAAGGCCATCTTGACGTCGTCCCGGCACCTCACGGGGTCGTCTATGCCGACCAGGGTGAAGGATCCACAGTCCACGCTCTCGTTCATCAAGATCCGCCAGCCGCCAAAGGACCGCGGGACCTCCCCGCTCTCAACCGCCTCTATCAGCGTGTGATCCGCGTTGCCGGGCACCACGTAGATCGCCCGCCGGGCCGTGAGCCGAGAGAGGAACGTGAGCCCCTCGGTGAGCGCGTTCTCCCCCTTGAGCAGGTCACCGGCGACCAGCACGTAATCCGGATTGATACGCTCTATCGCGTCCAGGGCCTTGTTCTCGCGCGCGCCTATCTTATTGGTGTGGATGTCGGCGATGTGCACCACCGTGACCTCTGAAGCCAGGCCCGGGACAGCCAGGTCGTACGTTCTGACCTTGAGCCAGTTGGGCTCAACAAGGCCTGCGTAAGCGAGGACCAGCGCGACAGCCGCGATGATGAAGAGTCTTATTCGCATAGGGTTCTTGATCTCGTGGGAAGCTAACACACCGACGCCCGCGAGGTCAACACGCGCTCGCCGGCCGGGCGCGTCTGAGCAGCGCGCCGGCCAGAAGCGCACTGCCGGGAAGGTGGGGTGGGTGGAAGTTCGGCGCGGGAACCCTCCACCCCATGATGCGCATGCGCTTGGCACAAGTATCAAGTTGCGTGCCGGAAAACCCGCCAAGATATCCCCACATACGCCGGTTGCCTGCAAACCCTGCCAAGCCCACCGTCACAATCCTGACACCGGCCGTCAGGCAAGCTGTCACGCGGCGCCCACTCCGGCCGCCTTCTACTCCTTACTCCCACAGCACAGTCAGCCCGGCTTCGTGGGTCGCTCCCAGGTCGAGATTGACGCTGGACGCCGCGTCGAGCACCACGCGGCCCAGGCGCAGGCCCACCCCGACGGCGAACTCCTTGGGAGAGGTGCCGAGCCCGGCCCTCAGCGCGATCGCGCGAGCCGCTTCCCACTCCACTCCCGAGCGGAAGCAGGTCGGCGCCCCGGCGCTCTTGGCGGCCTCGATCCCGAACCTCAAGCCCGGTGAGGCGCGCACGCCGAGACCCACACAAAGCCTGCGCGGGCAGCGGCTGCCTTCTCGCATCAGGCCCAAGCCCAGGAAGTTGTGTACCTCCGCGGCAACCCTGATGTCGGACGACACCGCGGCCGCGGCGGAGATGCCCGCCAGCGCCGCCCAGTCGGCGAAGGCCCCCTCGGCGATCACGGCCCCAAGCTGGACCGCGGGCCGGATAACGGCGCAGCCGGCGCCGATGCCGGCAGATACAAGGTAGGTGTGTTCAAGATACCCCGGCGCCTCCAGCCTGCCGTAGCCGATCCCCAGGCAGTTGCCCGGCGCGCCAACTGGAAAGCGCGCCGAGACCGCGGCGAAGTCGATTCCGCTAACGCCGAAGGGCCTGAAGCCGTAGATCGAAACCGACGCGGCGCGGGCGCTACGGCCGCCGAGAGCTGCGCTGGAGTCGGTCAGGCCGGAGCCGTCCGCAACTCCTCGCTGGAATCCTTCCCCGAATCCCATCAGGGCAACCCGGACGGCGCAGCCACGCTCGGCCGGCCCAACGGGCTCGAGGTCGAAGGCGGCCCAAGCCGCGGTTGCCAGGAGCAGAGAGAGTGCGGCCGCCACCGGCGCCGCGACGAGCAGCTCGAGCTTCACGGCTTTCACACCTTCACCGCCTCCCTGTCGTCATGGCTTCCTGACCACAACCACCGGGCGCTTGGCTCCCAGGGCGCCGCCCCCGCCCGGAGGCGTTACTTCGGCGAGAAGAATGTAGACACCCACGGGTACCGCCGCGCCACCGGCGTCGCGCCCGTCCCAGAAAGTGACCCGGCCGGACTCCACGCGCTCGCCGTCCAGGAGGCTTCTCACCGGGCGGCCGTTGACATCGAAGACGCGCAACCGGACTGTGCCTCCGGCCCGGATCGCGATCGCCAGCACATCGTCATGGCCGTCCCCGTCGGGGCTTATCACCTCGGCGCTCAACTCCATCAGCTTGCCCGTTGAAGGCAAGATGAAGGCAACGCTGTTGGGCATGCCCGGGCTGCCGCCCGAGTGCCCGCAGTGCGGGGACCAGTTTGCAGGATCCCGCGAGACCGCCGCCGGGTCGATCCTCTCCACCGAAACACCCGCCCTCGCCCAACTCTCCCGATAGGCCACCGAATCAACTGCGGCCCCGTGAGGGTCACGGATGCACACCGCGTCGGCGAAGCCCAGCGGACCGTCGGTGTCATTGAGGCTGGGCCAGCCTCCGGCCGGCCGCAGGCAGGCGCAGCCAAGGGACTCCGGGCAGACCTGCTCGAAGCCCGCCGGGTCCTCGACCAACACCAGGAACGACCCCGGCGCCATCACCGCCTCCCCGTCGGTGACGATCCGGGCCTTCCCGCCCGAATCCTCGAGGGTCCAGCCCGTGAGGCTGAGGTCGCCAGGGGACCGGTTCAGGACCTCGATCCACTCGCAGTCCAGGCCCGCGGGCTTGAACATGATCTCGTTTACCACCAGCGGAGGCGGCGGCACAACGAGGCTGGTGATGAGGGTATCGTTGGCGGGCCAGGCGTCCTCTGCGGCCGCCAGCCACACGGTGATCGGATGAAGCCCGCCGCCGGGATTGGGCGGACTCAGAATCACCCTGGCCGTCTCCCCGGCCGGGACCGGGCTTGAGACCAGGCAGCTGTCGCGAGCGGTCCCCACCCTGGCCCAGACCCTGGCATCGGCCCCGCACTCGGCGGTGCCGCCGTTAGCGACCAAGCAGACCAGATCGATCGTCGCGGCCGACATCGAGGCATATCGTGAGGGTCCGGCTCGCGAAACCCACAGATCGCACCGCGGATGATTGAAGGCGCCGGGCGAGGGACGGGGGAACACGGCGAAGTCGTCGCCGTTGGTGTCGGTGTCCGTGCCGTCCGGGTCGCGGCCCAGGCTCGAGCCGGCCGTCGCCGAGGGCGCAGGCGCGCCTTCGAAGTACTCCGAGTAGGTGTGATCGCCCCAGCCCACAAGGTCGCACGCCCCCGCGGGCGACAGCAGCCGGCAGGCGTCCGGCCCGTTTTGGAGATCCAGCTCCGCCACCGCGTCGGGCGCGGGTGAAACCATGTCCTCACCGATGGTGAAGAAGCCGCCGGCGGGCAGGGTGTCCTCCGCCCCACCGGTCCACTCGCGCCGCCACCGGTCAGCGTACGACCCATTCCCGGTCTCTAGCGCCCATCCGTCCAGGGCGAGCGCCTGGCCGCCGCAGTTCTTCAGCTCCACGAACTCCAGGCCGGCGTCTTTGCCCGCGGGATCGTAGAGGACTTCGTTGATCACAACCGGCGACTGCCCCGACTTCCACGCTGAAGCGCGCGGCGCCGGAACGGCTCCCATGGCGCAGCAGAGCCCCAGCCAGATCGCGGGCGGAATCAGAGACCGTCCCGGTTGGAGTCTGAGATTCAGCCTGAGTCTTAGTCTGAGCCGCAGTTTGAGTTTAGCCTGTTCGTCCCGTCGTCCCATCATCCCCACCACCACATCCACTTATGCCACAGGCCGTCGGAATTGTCAAGCTGGGTTGTAGGTTATCAGCACGATACCGGCTATCGCCACGACTGAAGCCGCGATCTTCCTCAGAGTCAGGGGCTCCCTGAGAAACACGGTGGCGAGCAAGAGCACGTAGATGGTGCTGGTCTGATTCAAGATGGCCGCGGCTCCCGCCAGCGTGTATTTCATGCCCGCCACCCAGCAGATCAGTGCCAGGTAGGATCCCAGCAGCGTGGCCGGCAGCGAGTACTTCCAACCGCGGGTGGGACGGAAGAGAGCGAGGGTCTCGCGCCGGTGCGGCGACACCAGGGCCGCCGGAAGCATCACCGCCAGCGCTCCGACCTGGCGCATGGTGGTGGCCCACAGGACCGGGGTGCGATTGAGGACCGGTTTGGCCAGCACGATTCCGAAGGCCACCGTGGCCATGGCGAGCACTCCACACACCACGCCGACCGCGATCTGGCGGCGCGTGACGCCCTTGGGCGGATCGTGGCGCGCGGCAATCAGGACCCCCGAGACCACCAGGGCCATGCCCGCCAGCTGCCGGCCGCCCAGCCGCTCGCCCAGCATCAAGAGGGCCGCCAGCACCACAAAGGGCGAGTACAGCGAATCCACTATTGCCGCGATGCCTGCGCCCATCTTGTTGAGACCCAGGTGGAAGAGGGTGTCGGAGATCGCGATGCCGATCACACCGCTGGCGAAGAGAATTAGATAGTCCGCGGCCGGAGCTGAGGGCGCAAGCTCTTGCCCCGCAAGGAGCACCGTCAGGATCAGCAGCGGCGTCGAGACCCCCACCCGGAAGATGTTGAGGTCGAAGGGAGATATGGTCTCCCCCGACTTCTTGAGGAAGATGACAGCGCATCCCCAAAGCACGGCCGCGGCCAGCGAGAAGAACTCACCCAAGCTGGGCTCCATCCGGGGTCACCGGCACGGCATGCTTGCGAACGGGGTTTCGGGGTCTCTCCTCGTGGGTTTGGCTCATGGCCTCCAGGCCTCGCTCAAGGGTCATTGGGAGCTAGTAGCACACCGCGGCGGGCGGGGTCAACACATCTCGGAAGGCGCCGGAGCCGCTCCGAACAACAAAACGTTTCCCTTCCGAAACACGCGCCGGATGTGCTAAGCTGACTCGCGGAAGGCAACCCCACCGAAGGAGGCAGAGACCATGAGATCTGCGATCGTTTTTGTCGCCGTCACACTCTTGCTCGCCGGTTCGCTCTCGGCCCAGACCTGGTACGTCAAGCACGACGGCAGCGGAGACCAACCCACCATCCAGGCGGCTGTGGACGCCGCAGCCTCGGGCGACACCATCTTGCTCGCCAACGGCACCTTTACCGGGGACGGCAACCGTGACATCGAGTTCTTCTACTCGTGGGTCACCGTGCGTTCCGAAGCCGGCGACCCCAGCTACTGCACCATCGATTGCGGCGGCTCGGTCTCCGAGCCTCATCTGGCCTTCGATGTCACGTTCGGAGGGGACGCGCCGGTTGTCATTGAGGGTATCACCATAACCAATGGCTACGGCCTCGGGGCGGGAGCCATGTACGTAGGCAAGATGGCTTCCGAGCCATGCACCACGGTAGTGCGCCACTGCCTCTTCCAAGGCAACGAGACCGCCTGGAGCGGCGGCGCCATCATGGTGACAGATGACTGTTGGCTCATGCTCGACAGCTGCACGTTCGTCGGCAACACCACCGTGAGCGGCGGCGCCATTTACCTGGGCGACAACACCGCGCTCTCGGCCAACGCCTGTCACTTCGCGGAAAACCAGGCCATCAATGATTACGGTGGGGCAATCTACGGCTACAATTCGGCCTGCACCCTCAACAACTGCGTCTTCGTCGACAACTTTGCCACCGACGGAGGCGGGGCAATCTTCATCTCGGATGGAGGCGCCTTGGGCCTCTACACATGCTCCTTCTTCGGGAACTCCGCCGCGTCGAGCGGCGGGGCTATCTACGCGTCGGGCTCCAACCTCGCCATGAACTCCTGCGTGTCGCTCCACAATGTTTGCGGCCATGACGGTGTAGGAGCCAGCATCTACTGCTCTGAGGGATCCACAGCCTATATTGCCAGCTCCACCTTCGTTGCCGACTCCGCGGCCGCGGTAATCTACTGCGGGCCGTCGGTATCGCCGACTCTCAATCAGACCGTGATCGCCTTCGCCAAGGACGGCGCCGCGCTCGCGTGCTTCCCTCCCGCCGGCACGCCGACCCTCGTCTGTTGCGACATCTACGGCAACGAGCTGGGCGACTACACCGACTGCATCGCCGCTCAGGCCGGCGTGAACAACAACATCTCCCAGGATCCGCGCTTCTGCGACATCCCGGGTGAAGACCTCTCCTACGAGGACTGCTCGCCGTGCCTCGCGGCCAACAGCCCCTGCGGCTACGACATCGGTGCCGTGGCCTATGTGGGGTGTGGCTGCGGCGAGGCCGCAGTGCCAACGACCTGGGGAGCTATCAAAGCGCTCTATAGATGATGACGCGCGGGCAGTAAGAGCGATGGGTTCCGGTCTACTCGAAAACCCCTGCTATGCGTTGGCCGCAGTATTTGCACCTGGCCGGGCCAGGCGCCGTGGGGTCGCGCCCTATGTGTCCGCGGCTGCGGGTCGCGGCATCTTCCGGGGTGTCGGTGTCGCCCTCGGCGGGGCGATCCGCCTCGAGATTGTAAGCTATCACCGAGAAGTGATGACGGCCCACCACCACACGGCCGCACTTGGGGCAGTAGGTGTTTTCTCCGGGGTGGCCGGGCACGTTGCCCAAATACACATATAGAAGGCCCACATCGAAGCCTATCTGCCGCGCCCGCTCCAGGGTCGCAAGCGGCGTGCAGGCCACCTCCGAAAGCTCCAGGTAGGGCATGAAGCGCGTCAGGTGCCAGGGCGTGCGCTTGCCCAACCGGGTCGCGATCCAGGTGGCGAGCCGGCCGAGTTCCTGGTCGCTGTCGTTCAAGCCCGGGATCACGTTCGTGACCACTTCGACGTGGGCGTCCCACTTGCTGCGGGCCCTGAGGGCGTTCTCCAGGATCGGCTCGAAGTCGGCGACCTGGGCGATCCTGGAATAGAACTCCGGCGAGAAGCCCTTGATGTCCACGCGGAAGGCGTCCAGGCGCGGGCCAACAAGGTCCAGGGCCGCCCGCGTCATGTAGCCGTTGGTGACGTAACTAGTGTAAAGCCCTTCCTTCTTGGCGAGGTCGTTGACGCGCGCGGTGTACTCGAGCCACATGGTGGGCTCGTTGTAAGTCCAGGAGATTCCCTTGCATCCCTCCTGCTTGGCAAGTGCTACCACCTGGCGCGGCTCGATGAAGGTCGCGCGCTCCGCCGGGGCCCGGCGGCCGTCCAGGTGGGCGATCTCCGAGTTCTGGCAGCCGATGCACCGGAAGTTGCAGCCGAAGGTCCCCAGGGAAAGCCACCGCGAACCGGGGAAGAAATGAAACAGCGGCTTGGCCTCGATCGGCGCCACCAACTTGGTCGAGACCTCGCCGAAGGCCAGGCTGTAGATCCTTCCCCCGCGATTCTTGCGGGTGAAGCACCAGCCCAGGCCGCCTTCGCGGATCACGCACCTGCGCTCGCAGATGCCGCACCGGGCGCTCCCGTCGGCAAGCCTCTCGTAAAGCGCGCTTTCGACTTCGGACATAGCCCACCTACCTCCGGCCCGCGCCTCGGCCCGCACGGCCGGACTTCGACGTCCGGCCGACCTTGCCGGCGTACTCCAGCACCACTTGGCCCATGCTTTGCTTGCGCTTGAACCCCGCGGCCTCGACTGCCCGCGGGCAGTGTCTCGAAGGCACCACTACCGAGCACTCCTTGCCGCCGCGTGCCGCCGCAAGATGGCGGCAGTTTGCCGCGAGCGCCTTCATAACGGCCTCCGGACCGTCCAGAAACCCCACGGTCTGCCACCGGTCGGACTTCTCCAGCGGATAGATCGCGGCTCCGACGATCTTGCCCGAGTCCCTCACCACCATCACCTGCCCCCGTCGAATGTAGGCCCGCACCAGCTCCGGCGTCGCCTCCCTGAAAACCCAGCCCTCGGCCACGAGCCCTCCCGTCCTGGCAAGATAACGGGATGCCTTGACGAAGCGCCACACCGCATCGGCGTCGCGCCCGCGGGCCCGCTCACCGAAGAGCTTCCCTCGCCGCGACTTCCCCCAGTAGTACCGGAAGTGACCCGCGACGCGAAAACCAAACCGCCCCCCGATGTGCCGGCTGGCCCGATTGCCCGCACCCGTCGAGTAGCGCACGGCCCGCGGGCGCATCCGCGCGAGCGTGCGCAGGACTTCCAGGTTTATCGCCCGCGCTATCCCCTCGCCCCGGTGAGCCGGGTCAACCCTCAAGCCCTCGAGCCAGATCTGGCCCCGGCCGAAGTCGTTGATCTTGGCGGTGCCCACCGGCACACCCCCGAGCTCGGCGACGATGAACCTGCCGGACTTGTCGGCGATCCACGAACGCCAGACCTTGTGGATGAAGTCCCCGTACTCGCCCCAGGTCCGCCGCGTGAACCCCAGGATCGCCTGCCGGTCCCCGGGCCGCGCATCACGCAGCACAAGTCCTCTGGAAGGACGGCCGGCCGCCCTTCCCGGCTTCTTGTTCACCGCCTACCTTCCTCCTGCCCGCCCCGAGCCGCCCGAGATCCCGCGGCTAGGGCTTCCGAAGTATCTGCTCCAGCCTTTCTTTGTCAAAGCCCACCACGATCTCGC
>JBAQHK010000300.1:0-3918 GCA_049288275.1 bacterium
AGGACCGCCAGCGCGCGTACATAGCAGGATGTAGGTTTAACTCGCACGGCCCGTCCACTGTAACCTGGGGCGGCTCGCCGTGTCAACCGTCGGGGTCGGCCGGGCGGCGACCGCGAGGGGCGACCGCGATAATCGCGCCAACCAAGGTAATCGCGCCAACCAAAGCCCGCGCCGGGTGTAATTACGGTAGAACCATCGGGGTTTCGCGCTTTACTCGTACGGTGAGGGCCGGTAAGATGGACAAGTCAAGCGAGCTGGCGACCGGGCAGCAAAGAGGGCTTCTGCGGAGATGCCCGGCATGGCCATGCCGGAAGCATCCAGCGACTGGAGGTGGACCAATGAGACACTGCGGGCGGTCTCGGATTGTTTGCGCATTGGCGGTCTCGGCTGTGCTGGCGGCCTGCGCTGCTGGTGCTGTATGGGGGGCCGAGGTACCGGGTGGCAAGGCCATAGGGGCAAAGGTCATCAGCGCGGCGGGCGGGGCGGCGGGAGGAGTGACCGGAGGGACGCCCAGGGCTCTGGCGCCGGGCGACTTCGTCTACTTCGGCGAGGACGTGATCGTTCCCAAGGGTGGCTCGGTGACCCTCGCGCTTTCGGACAAAACCCTGCGCGAGTTCGCCGGCCCGGCTACAGTGAGCATCCGCCAGGATGCGGGTCCGTCCGGGGGCAGTGTGATAGGCAACCTCACCTCCGCGGTGGCCGACATGCTCTTCAGCGGCAAACAGCGAACGGCGGACGCGGTGATGGCCACGAGATCCGTCCAGGCTGGCCCGGATATCGCAGGCTCTGTGCCGGTTCTAATCCATCCCGCTCCGGGTGAGAACCTGATGGAGACTCCAAAGCAGTTCACCTGGAAGGGTCTCGAGGGGGTACCCCTCTATCGCGTGTCAGTCTACAGCGCGAGCCAGATGATGTGGCAGGGCACTACTTCGGAGACCAGGGCGGCATGCCCTCCCAAGACCTGCGAATTCCGGCCCGGCGAAGTCTACTACTGGGTCGTGGAGGCGGTGGTCGGCAACACCACCCTGCGGTCGCGGGCTGCCGACTTCACCGTGCTCGCCGCTGCCCAGAAGTCGGGCCTTGCGGTCGCGCTCGCCGAGGCCGATCATGCGGTGCCCGATGCGATGGCCGCCATGGCCCTGAAGGCCAGGCTGTGCCTGGATGCCGGAGCGTATGCCAAGGCGCTCGAGGTGCTTGACCAAGCCATCGCCGGCGCTCCAAGTCGAGCGGCCTACCTCTTGAGAGCCGAGGCCGACGGCGCCATGGGCCTCGCCGAGGAGGCGGTCAGCGACTATCGGGCGGCGCTTGCGCTGCCGGCGGGAGAATAGCAGCGAGGAGAATAGCAGCAATCAGATGACGCGCCTGATCTCCAGCGGCAGCCTGAGGCTGGCCTTCGTCGCCGCCCTTGGGGCGGCCTTTGCAGTGCTTGCCCTTCGGGCTCACTGGCTGGAGTCTGTAGATTCCACGGTCTACGATCTTGGCCTCGGGGCTCGGCCTGAACGGGCGGCAGCCTCCGATGTCGTGATGGTGGCGATAGACAAGTATTCGCGCCAGAAGGCGTTCGCCCCGCCGGAGTTCCCCATATCGGCCCACGTCAAGGAGCACGCTCTTATCATAGATCGCCTGACCGAGGCAGGTGCCAAGGCGATAGCCTTCGACGTCCTGTTCGACCAGATCGACCCTAACCTGGACGTCGGCCCGCTCGCGGCCTCCCTCGAGCGCTCGGGCCTGGTGTGCATGGCAGCAGCTGCGGAGAGGCAGACCCTGGCGACGCGCGCCGATGGGGCGGCCATAACCGAGGAACATCTGGTGGTCCCCAGCCAACGGTTAGGGGGCGCCGGCTACTGCGTCGGCCTGGTGAACATGCCGGTCGATGCCGACGGAACGGCCCGGCGCAGCTCATTCGGCAGGTCGTTCCAGGGACGTGCGTTGCCGTCGGTGCCGCTTGTGCTTGCCGCGGCCGCCGAGGGCAAGCCGGTGGAGACGGTGTGGCGAGAGTCGGAAGACCGCTGGCCAAGAGGCTCGCGCGATTCCACCTTCTACATTGATTACCGCTACGCCAGGGGCGGAATCACCACGATTCCATACGCCGAGGTGCTCCTCTCCGACGGGTGGCAAGACGCGGTGCGCGGCCGGGTGGCTCTGGTCGGTGTCACCGAGTACGGCCTGAGCGATATATACGGCTCACCGGTTCGCGATCTGCCAGGCGCCGCGGAGGACGGTCGGCTGCCCGGCTCGCTCGTCCTCGCCCACGCCGCGCAGACGCTCATTGGCAAGAGCCTGGTGTGGCCGCTGGCGCGCGCCCACGCACTGGCCCTGTGCCTTGGGCTGGCGGTCGTCTCGAGCGTGGCCGCTTTGGGACGGAGGCTCTGGGTGAGCGTAGCGCTGGTCCTCGGATTGATCTTCTGCATCTTCGTCGTCGGCGTACTCGTGAGCGCGCTCAGGCTTTCCGTATTTCCCACGGGAGCGGCCATGGGTGTTGCCCTGTTCACGGGGACCGTCGGGCTCCTGGCCGGCTACGTCCAGACCCGGCTGGTGGCGCAGCTCCAGCAGCGGGAACTGGCCGAGATATCGGACGACCTCGAGAAGGCCGCCGAGATTCAGCAGAACCTTCAGCCCGCAAGCATGCCGTCCGTCGCGGGGTTTGCCCTTGCCGGCCTCCAGATACCCTGCAAGGAAATCGGCGGCGATTACTACGATGCTCTGGATCTTGGGGGAGGGAGAGTGGGTCTCGTGATAGCCGACGTGTGCGGCAAGGGCGTGGCCGCAGCGCTCCTGATGTCCAATCTGCAGTCGGGGGTGCGTCAGTTGGCTCCGACGGCCGCGTCCCCGCGGCAGCTTGTGATCGATCTCAATCGGGCGGCCGCTCGCACATTCACCGAAGGCCGCTTCGTCACGTTCCTATATGGGATTCTCGATCCGGCCAAGATGGAGTTCTGGTATTGCTGCGCGGGTCACATGCCGCCGATCGTCTGCCGGGCCGATGGGGAGGTCACGGATCTGCCGCAGGGCGGGATACCCATCGGGATTCTCCCGGACTTTCCATGGCAGGAGCACACGGCTCATCTTTCGCCCGGCGATCTCCTCTTCACCTATACCGACGGCTTGTCCGAGGCGGGCCGAAAGAAGACCGGCGAGCTCTTCGGCGAGGACCGCATCAGGGCCTTCCTCAAGGGCAACCGAGGGATGGCCCCGGGCGATCTCAACCGCGCGATAGTGCACGAGGCCCAGTCCTTCAGCGGCTCCACGCACCTGGCCGACGACATCACACTCCTGAGCCTCAAGGCGGAATAGGCCTTCCGGAAATTGGGGACATCATACTAGTTTCCCTCGGGACTCTTTGGCTCGCTGATCTTTGGCGGAAATGAGTATGATGTCCCTAGTTTCCCTTGTGGCTCACTGGTCTTCGACGGAAATAGGTATGATGTCCCCAATTTCCCACAGCTTGACCATACGGAAAGGCTTACGGTATAATGGAAGCAATCCACACGAGCTCCTACAATCTTCGCCCGTCATCCGGCCGGAAGGCTTGTATTTGTAGATAGAGACTGGTGACGTGCCAGATACGGGATTGGAAGGCGATATTCCGATGAGGGGGAGCCCCATGCAGAGCTGCGCTAAAGGCTTGGCGATCCATCTGTTGCTTGTGCTTGGCTTGTCCAGCTTGACCCAGGCGACCCAGCTACTCTACAAGAGCCCACAGGATCTTGGGGACGAGGCCGCGATTGTCGTGCGCGGCAGGGTCGAGAGCGTTGAGTCGTATTGGAACACCAAGCACACCAAGATCTTCACGAGGACCCGGATAGCAGTTGATGAGAGCTACAAGGGCAGCGCCGGGCCGACCGTCGACATCGTCCAGTTGGGTGGTGTGGTGGGCAATGTCAAGGTGACGGTGCAGGGGGCGCTCCAATGGAGGCC
>JBAQHK010000301.1:0-4852 GCA_049288275.1 bacterium
ACCGACACGTCCGATGACACATGCCGCGCCTGGAAGCCCAAGGACGGCTGGCCGCAGGGAATTGCCACCTATGATTTCACGGCTGACCCCTACGGCATAGTCTGGCTCGGGAGCGGAGGCGGCCTCGGGGCGTACGATCCTGCGTGCGACGAGTGGTACCGCACCAGCGTTCAGATGGGGTCGGTCTGGGACCTCGAGATTGACGCCTACGACCGGCTGTGGGTGGCCTGCGACCAGGGCCTCTACATGCTCCAGGGCCACGCGGTGCAATGGCAGGATTTTGAGGTCATCCACGCCTACAACAGCAGCAACAGCCCCCTGGATGGAGTTCCGGTCAAGGCGATTGAGTTCGATGCCGATGGGGCCTTATGGATAGGGACGGCCGGAGGGGGGATCTACAAGTTCGCTCCCTCCAAGCCGCAGCCGAAGGTGAAGACCTGGGTAGACGTGTATCCCAACCCCTATCTGGCGTTCAAAGATGCCTGCGGCAAGGGTATACAGTTCTCGGGCCTCATGCCGGGCTCGACGGTGAGGATCTACACGCTGGCCGGGGACCTGGTGCGTGAGATCGGCGCCGACCAGGCCTGGGACACCAGGAACGCCGGGGGTGAGGAGGCGATGTCCGGAGTCTACCTGTACGTCGGGCGGGCCGAGGACGGCGGGGATTTCAAGGGCAGGCTGGTGATCGTGCGGTGAGGTCTCATGCAGCTTGAAGGCAAGACCATTCTGCTGACCGGCGGAGCCGGTTTCATAGGCACTCAGATAGTGAGGCGCCTGGCCGGAGCCAACAGGATCCTGATCTACGACAGTCTTCACCGCAATGCCTTTCAGTTCACCGACCTGGCGTCGTACCCGTCGGTCCGCCTGATCAAGGGCGACGTCCTGGACCGTGAGGGACTGGCTGCGGCGGCGCGCGGGTGCGACGTGCTGGTTCACCTTGCGGCGATTGCCGGAGTGGACACGGTGATGGACATGCCCACCCACACCATGAAGGTCAACCTGCTGGGCACCCTCAACGCTCTGGACGCCGCGGTCGCGGCCGGCGTCAAGAGATTCGTGGACTTCTCCACAAGTGAGGTCTTCGGCAGTCACGTCTACATGGCCGAAGAGCACAACGCGACCGCGCTGGGCGTGGTGGGCGAGTCCAGATGGACCTACGCGGTCTCCAAGCTGGCCGCTGAACACCTGGTCAGCTCCTATCACAAGGAGCACGGGCTGGAGACGGTAACCATACGGCCATTCAATGTCTACGGGCCTCAACAGGTCGGCGTGGGCGCGATACACACCTTCGTGGTCGAGGCGCTCCAGGGCAGAGACCTCGAGGTCCACGGCGACGGCAATCAGATACGATCCTGGTGCTACGTGGACGACATGGTCGACGGCGCTCTGCTGTGCCTGGAGAGAGACCAGGCGGTCGGCCACGTCTTCAATATCGGAAATCCCCGGGCGACAGTGACGGTCGCCAATCTGGCGCTTCTGGTGCGGAGGTTGTGCGGCTCCTCGTCGAAGGTCGTTTACACCTACAAGGACTACGTCGACGTGGAGCTGCGAATCCCGAGCATAAAGAAGGCCCAGACCATCCTCGGCTACTGGCCCAAAGTGGATCTGGAAGACGGGCTGGCCAGAACCATCGAGTGGTACAGGAAGCGACTCAATGATAAGACTCGCCAGGCCTGACCTGGAAGGATCCCTCGGGGCGATAGAGTCCGTGCTGCGGGAAGGCTTCCTGGTTCAGGGCAAGAACGTGGAGCGTTTTGAGGAGGCGGTGGCCGCCTACGTGGGAAGAAGGCACGCGGTCGCCGTTAGCTCCGGGACTTCCGCCATCCAGTGCGCCCTCTTGGCCGCCGGCGTCGGCGAGGGCGACGAAGTCGTGGTGCCGGATTTCACTTTTCCCGCCACCGCCAATGCCGTGGTGGCCTGCGGCGCCAGGCCGGTTCTGGCCGACGTCGATGCCAGCACTTTCAACGTCACCGCCGGCGCAATCCGGGCCGTGATCTCGCCCAGGACAAAGGCAGTCATGCCGGTGGACCTGTTCGGACTGGCCGCGGATTTCGGCGCAGTGGAGGCGATCGCCCGCGAGAATCACCTGGTGGTGATCGAGGACTCGGCGTGCGCTCTGGGTTCGGCCCTGGGCGGGCGCAAGTGCGGCTCCTTCGGAGAGGCCTCGGTGATCAGCTTCCATCCGCGAAAGATCGTGACCACGGGCGAGGGCGGCATGGTGCTCACCGACGACCCCGACTGGGAGCGCGCCGTACGCAGGCTCCGCAACCATGGCATCGATGGGGCAGGCGGCACGGCGGAGTTCGTGTCGGCCGGTTACAACATGAGAATGACCGAGATCCAGGCCTGCATGGGAATCGCCCAGATGGCCGAGATCCAGAGGTTGGTGGAGGGCAGGCGACGGGTCGCAGGCGACTACCGGAGGTTGCTGGCGGAGGTGGACGAGATCGCGCCGCCGGGCGTGCCCGACGGCTACTTTCATAGCTACCAGGCCTACGTGGTAATGGTGGACCCTCGGGTGGACCGGGACCGCCTGATCGAGGCGATGAAGGCTGCCGGAGTCGAGACCGCCATCGGGACCTACGCCGTGCACGCCCAGCCTTATTACCGTCAGCGATTCGGCTACCGCGAGGGCAGCCTTCCGGTCTCCTGGCGTGCTTTCAGGCACTCGCTGGCCCTGCCCATGTATGCTTCGATGGACCAAGCCACGGCCGCTGAGGTTGTGGCCTGCCTGAAGCAGTGTGTCCGCCGGCTGCGATCGGGGGGCTGAGCCGTGGAGATCTCGAGGTTCGAGGGCCCGGACGAGCACTGGGACAGGTTCGTCTGGGACAGTCCCGGAGGGACCATCTTCAGCACCCTCCGGTTTCTGCGCTATCATCGCGCCGGCACGCGGGACTTCCTCAATCTGGCGGTGAAAGACGGCGGAGACCTGGTGGCGGTAGTTGCCGGGGGCAGGGTGGTTGAGGCGGGAGGGGGCGGATCCGCTGCGGCCGCGTGGTTCAGGTCGCCGGTTGGCGCCTCCTTCGGCGGACCGGTCCTGAGGGATGACGGGGATCTCAGGGAGGCCACCGAAGTGGTGGAGGCCATGACCGGGGGCCTGAGACAGATGGGTCTGGCCGGCGTGGAGATCGTCCTGCCGCCGGAATGCTACTCCAGCAACCGGGACAGGAGCCTGGCGTTTGCGTTGGGCAGGGCGGGCTACAGGCTGGAGGGCAGCGACGCAACCTCGGTTGTGGACCTGGAGGCCGTGGGTGAGGACGATCTGGACGCGGCGCTCTTGAGGAACGTGAGGAAGGCTGAGAGGGGTGGGGTCCGCGTCCGTGCCAGCACCGACCCTGTCGGATTCCACGCGATTCTCTCGGCCGCACTGGCCGCCAAAGGGACCCAGCCGACTCACAGCCTGGCCGAGTTGGAGAGTCTCTTCGAGATCTTCCCCGACCGATTCGCGCTGATGGAGGCGACCGTTGAGGATCGCGCGGTCGGGGGCTGCCTGGTGGTGATGTGCAATTCCAGGGTCGGCCTGGCGTTCTATATCTGCGACGACAGGGAGCACGCACATCTCAGGATTTCCGAGGCCGCGATCTTCGCCGCGATGAATCTTCTGAAGAGGGCCGGCTACAAGTACTTCGATCTGGGCACGGTGTCCAAGGGCAGCGACGTCAACTGGGGTCTGGTGCGCTTCAAGTCCAAGTTCGGCGCGGCCACGATGGTGCGCGAGCATTACAGGCTGAGACTGTAGGAGTCGCGGTTTGATCATAGACGGTCACATTCACGCCGGCTACTGGAGCCCGGGACGATTCCTGGGCAGGGGCGTGCCCTTCGCCGAGCTCGAGCGATGCCTGGATGAGTGTTCCCTCGACGGGGCCGTTCTCACCACGACCGATCTCAGGGACAACGAAGCGGTGGCCGCATTCGTCGGGCAGCCGAGGTCCAAGCGGTACTGGTTCTTCCCCTGGGTCAATCCCGCCCGGCCCGAGGACCTGGAGTTCCTGAGGAAGCGCAGGCGGGACGTCCACGGCATCAAGTTCCACCCTTCTTGCGACCAGGTGAAGGTCACCGACGATCGAGCCAGACCGTTTCTCTCCTTCGCGGCCGACCAGGGCCTTCCGGTGATAATCCACTGCGGCAGGTGGCAGGAGATGAGCAGCTACGCCTTCGCGCTGGAGGTCGCCGGCCGGCATCCGTTGGTGAATTTCGTGCTGTCTCACATGGGAGGGGACACCCCGGAGTTGGAGACGGCCACCATAGAGGGGGCGTGCGCCTCGGGGCTCGGCAACGTGTTCCTCGGGATCGAGGGCGTTCGGGAATACTGGGCGGTCCAGCTGGCGGTGGAGAGGATGGGCGCCGACAAGGTGATCTTCGGCAGCGACTATCCGCTCGGGCATCCCAGGATGTACCTGGGGCTGGTGGACGCGTTGCGGGTTACCGATGGCGAGCGAGCTGCGATCCTCGGCGGCAACATACTGAGACTGCTGAGCGAAACCTCGAGGTAAAGCTCTTGCTCAAGATCCTTCATCTGTGCGACCAGAACTGGGTCGGCACAGCATCGACTTTTGTCAAGTACCACAACAAGCTGGGCAACTACAGCCGCATGGTCACCCTGTCCAGGTGCAAGACCGGTTTCGACGAGGACATCTGTCTGGACCTGCCGATGCTCAGGGGGGACAGGCTCCACATGGCGCTCAAGAGGCTGGTCAGCCTGGCTCACGCTGGGGCGCCCAAGACCGAGGAGCGCGCCGGGGTGAGGATCTGGAGGCCGAGGAGCGCAGTGGAGTCGTTGCTGTTCAGGCTGCGGGACGCGGCGGCGGCGCCGAAGGTGTACAGGGCGATCCGGCGCCACGACCTGCTTGAC
>JBAQHK010000302.1:0-1627 GCA_049288275.1 bacterium
CACAGGAACTATCAATCAGGCGAGGCAGCAGATGTCACTTCTTCGACCGCTTCCCCTCCGGCGAATTCGAGATCCAGCTGAGGCTTGATTGGGCGCACATGGATACACATGGCAATCCCATGCTCGACGCAGACTTCTATCGTTTGGCGACCGGTCAGAGGGACAAGACGATGAGAGCCCATCCCGCTCACCGTACAGAGTCCGCCGGTGGCACTATCCGGACATACAAATGGGTCTTCCAGGATGACAGGAGACATATCGGGATCGAGCTCCGCTGGACGATGGCTGTCTCGGACCAATTGACCATCAGTGAGACCGTCCACGCCAGGATCATCCGGCGAGATGGTCGGGGCCCGGGGGGGCCGACATGTTGAACGACCCACCGAACAAGTGGCTCAAGCGGACTCCGCCGAGTGTCACGCCGCCTGCAGGGCGAGAGGCGCAGGCGTCGTGCCACCCTGCGGCTACGCCGCTTAGCCACACCGTTAGGCGCATAGAGGAGAGCATGGTCCGTTTCAGGTTGCTAGCCTTGGCTGCCATTGGGGCAGTCGTGATGGTGATGGGGCTCGATCTGGGTGCGCGCGGCCAAGCATTTGGCTGTGTTGGCGGCGTTCTTGACGTCGCTCAGCCGGTCGTCGGTCCCGAGGGGATCAAGGTCAGCATCGTAAGCTACTCTCTCAACTGCTTGCCCACACTCCTTATACCTGGCTACGAGATCTGCTTCATTGGCAATCCCAACTGTATTCCCCTGGACGACCCACCCGGCGGCTCTGCGAACCTCAATTCGGCCAATTTCTTGGGCATCACGGCGACCATCGATTCATTTCACATAAAGACCAGTCATCTTCTGGGCGACACGCTTCACGCGATCATCGATCTGTCCGCCATGAAGCCCGTGACCCCTGAACTTGAGCGGCAGCTGCTTGGCTTTCCGGTTGATGAAGCCGTGGGCGCCACGGTGGAAGCCGTGCTGGTGACGGCGTACCTTCACCACGACGCCATCGCGGACCCAGATACTGGACTAGTCGAGGCGAACTACCTGTGGCTAGAGATCCGAGGGGCGCCGCGGTACCAGAACCTCGGAGGCGTATTCCCGTTCTCATCCCTTGGCCCGCACCCAAGGTATTTGCGATATGGCAAGTAGACGGAATCGACAAGCGCCTAACAAGTGGCTCGAGCGGACGGACGTCGGCGGCACGGCGCGTGCGAGAGGGGCTGGGCAAGCGCCCCGCCGCCTCCGCCCGCCGCTCAGCCACACCGTTAGGTGTAGGGGGTTCGCACTCGGCGAAGTGAGCTGTTTGGGAAGGATAGTGGGGCCAGCCAGTCAATCGAATAGTGGTATGGCTCCGAGCCGCCGGGAGCCCGAGGGCCGCGTTCGAGAGCAGGAGCGGCCCGTCGGTCGGCGAAAGTAGCGGCTCGGGTGACTTCGCCGAGTGGCGGCGCTGCACGCGAGTTGGGCGGTAGGCGCTCAGCGTGGTCCAAGTGGGTGCCGGGTATCGCAGTGTGAGTCAGGTAGTGGGGCGAGTTCATGGGAGCGCGTGTCTCGGTGCCTCCTGGGTGGCGCTGAGGTGGAAGGCAGAGGCACTGGCTTGTCCTGGTAGGGATCTGGCAAGGTAGTCAAGAGGAG
>JBAQHK010000303.1:0-8102 GCA_049288275.1 bacterium
CCCGTGACGGACCGACCGGCAGAGCGCTCCTTCACCACCCTGCGGCCCGTCGTATCCGGGAACACAGCCAACGGAGGTTAGGCCATGCGAGTCTTCCTAACCGGCGGTACGGGCTTCATCGGGCAGGCGCTCACCAAGCGGCTCCTGGCCCGCGGCTGGCAGATCGTGGCACTGGTGCGCAAGGCGGATAGCCCCCAGGCCCGCACGCTCGCCAAGATGGGCGCCCAGTGCGCCACGGGCGATGTCACCGATCGCGAATCCATGCGCTCCCCCATGAAGGGGGCGGACATCGTGGTGCACAATGCCGGGCACTACGAGTTCGGGGTGACTAAGACCGGCGCGGAGCGCATGCAGGCCGTGAACGTCACGGGGACCGAGCACGTCCTCGGCCTGGCGCAGGAGATGGGCATCCCGCGGACGGTCTATGTTTCGACCGTGATGGCCTTCGGCGACACCGGGCCCGAGATGCGCGATGAGACCTTCGCCCGCCGGGCGCCCTGCCGGTCGGCCTACGAACGAACCAAAACCGACGCCCACGCGGTCGCGCTCCGGTTCCAGCAGAGCGGGCTGCCGCTCATCATCGTGTGTCCCAACGCTGTGATCGGTCCCAACGATCACTCGGTGTGGGGCTATTTCGTGCGCATGTACATCAACCGGGTGATGCCGCCCATGGCCTGGGCCGCCAACACGATCTTCGGATGCGTCGAGGTGGACGACCTGGCCGAGGGCATCGCGCTTGCTGCGGAGAAGGGGCGCCTTGGCGAGACCTACGTGCTGAGCGGCGAGTTTCAATCCTTCCGCGATCTGATGAAGACCTGGACCACAAGACCGGGAGCGTTCAAGGCCGCCATGTGGCTGCCTCCCTCGGTGGCGGCGCTCTTCTTCGCTCCCCTTGAGCCCTTGCTGCGGAGCCTCGGACTTCCCGCTTTCATCTCGCGCGAGACCGTCGCCGCGGGCGCGACCAACATGTATCTTTCGGCCGAGAAGGCAAAGCGGGAGTTGGGATGGGCCCACCGCTCCGCCCAAGCGGCATGGCTTGCCACGATCGACGGCGAGCTCGAGCTCCTCTCCAAGCGCAAGGGCCAGAAGCTCATCCAGCGCCTGAAGCCTTTGGACAGTTCCAGAGAGGCTCGAGGCCGGCGCTGATGAGCATGAACGAGGCGGAGATTCGTGCGCTGGTCGATGGCCTGGTCAGCGCCTGGAATGATAGGGACATAGACAGGTTCATGAGTTACCTCGATGAGGCCGTGGTCTGGGATGATCCGGCCATGCTCTACGGCCCTGCCACAGGCCGCGCGGAGGTGCGCCGGTTCGCCGAGAGCGTGCTGCGCGCCTTTCCTGACTTCTCCTACCGCTTGCGGGAGCCGATATGCATCGCGCCCACGGGCACGCGTTGCGCGGTCCCTTGGGAGATAACAGCGACCCATACCGGGTACTTTGATTACCTTCGGCTTGCCCCCACAGGGCAGGCGGTGACCATGCGGGGCGTGGACCTTCTTGAGCTTGCTGGTACCAAAGTCGCGCGGGTAGAGACCCTCTTCAACGTCCTGCCCGCGGCCGAGCAGGCCCTCAGACTCAAACCCCTCGCTCGGAACAGGCTCGCCCGGGCGGCTCTTCCCTGGCTCCAGCGGTGCCTGGCCTGGTGGCTTCGCCGCACCACCGGGGGGCGCACCGCCGGACGGCAGACCACAGAAGGATCGATCACGGGGGCGAAAAGATAGCCCGCGGGGCCTCCGCCTCCGACCGGTTTCTGCTGGAAAAACGCGGCTGCGCTAGTTACACTTGCCTGTGGGACGTTCCGCAAACCAACCGCACGCAGAGGAGGCGAGTTACCAATGGCAGACAGGAAGGACGGCAAGACCAAGAAGAAGTTGACCCGCGTCACCGGGGCGCCGGTGGTGGACAACCAGAACGCGATGACCGCCGGGCCGCGCGGGCCGATGCTGCTCCAGGACGTCTGGTTCCTCGAGAAGCTGGCCAACTTCGACCGCGAGGTCATTCCGGAGCGCCGCATGCACGCCAAGGGCTCGGGCGCCTTCGGCACCTTCACCGTCACGGCCGACATCACCAAGTATACGCGGGCCAAGATCTTCTCCCAGGTGGGCAAGAAGACCGATTGCTTCGTGCGGTTCTCGACCGTCGCGGGCGAGCGCGGCGCGGCCGATGCCGAGCGCGACATCCGCGGCTTCGCTATGAAGTTCTACACCGAGGAGGGCAACTGGGACCTGGTGGGCAACAACACCCCGGTCTTCTTCCTGCGCGACCCGCTCAAGTTCCCGGATCTCAACCACGCGGTCAAGCGCGATCCTCGCACCAACATGCGCAGCGCCCGTAACAACTGGGACTTCTGGAGCTCGCTGCCCGAGGCGCTGCACCAGGTCACCATCACGATGAGCGATCGGGGGATCCCTTACTCCTATCGCCACATGCACGGCTTCGGCAGCCACACCTTCAGCATGATCAACGCCCAGAACCAGCGCGTCTGGGTCAAGTTCCACTTCAGGACCCAGCAGGGCATCAAGAACCTCACCGATGCCGAGGCCGTGGCTTTGGTGGGCAAGGACCGCGAGAGCCATCAGCGAGATCTCTACGAGTCGATCGAGAAGGGCGACTTCCCGCGCTGGACGATGTTCATCCAGGTAATGCCCGAGAAGGCCGCGGCGACGCATCCCTACAATCCCTTCGATCTCACCAAAGTCTGGTTCCACAAGGATTATCCGCTGGTCGAGGTGGGGGTGATGGAACTCAACCGGAATCCCGAGAACTACTTCGCCGATGTGGAGCAGGCGGCCTTCAATCCGGCCAGCGTCGTGCCGGGGATAGGGTTCTCCCCGGACAAGATGCTGCAGGGCAGGCTCTTCTCCTACGGAGACGCGCAGCGCTACCGCCTCGGGGTCAATCACCACCTGATCCCGGTCAACCAGGCCCGGTGCCCGGTTCACAGCTACCACAGGGACGGCCAGATGCGGGTCGACGGCAACTACGGCAGCACCCTGGGCTATGAGCCCAACAGCTACGGCGAGTGGCAGCAGCAGCCCGACTTTGCAGAGCCCAAGCTCGATCTCCAGGGTGCGGCGGGCCACTGGGATCACCGCGAGGACAGCGACTACTACACTCAGCCGGGGCTGCTCTTCCGGCTGATGACCGCAGAGCAGAAGCAGGTGCTCTTCGAGAACACCGGCCGCGCGATGGGCGACTCCCCGCGGGAGATCAAGATCCGTCACATCGGCAACTGTCTCAGGGCCGACCCGGCGTACGGCGAGGGCGTGGCCAAGGCCCTGGGGATACC
The DNA here is from genome assembly GCA_049288275.1 of bacterium. Taxonomy (GTDB): domain Bacteria; phylum Arandabacterota; class Arandabacteria; order Arandabacterales; family Arandabacteraceae; genus JBAQHK01. The sequence goes on from JBAQHK010000303.1 coordinate 3,290, forward strand.
GCTCAGCGACGTGCCCAAGGGCAAGTAGCTCGCACAGTGGCAGGTCCGGCCGGCAGTCCGAATCCGCAGTAAAGATACGCGGAGGCAACGGGTATGCGCTGGCTCGTCGTGGGCATCTTGGTCGGTATCATGCTAATAACCGGTTGTGCGGTGTCTTACAACGTGCCATCCAGGGCGACTGGTCCGACCGGACAGACGGCCGCCCCGCCGGACGTGGTCGTTGAGTCCTGGCAATCGATCGACGCCGCCGACCTCAATGCGCGGATAGACCAAGCCGTAGCAGCCGGAGCCGCCTGGCCCTCGAGCCCGCTCAGGATCACCGTAGAGCTCTTCGGCGCCGACATCGACACGCGCTCGGTGACCCTCAAGGAAGAGAAGAACCGGGGCGAGGGCGCCGATACCACGGTAGTGACCATGGTGCGCGATGGCTTCCTCGACGACTCGGTCCGGGGCGAATGGCACCAGATCACCTACCGGCGGCTGCCTGACCGCACCTGGCGCATCCACGAGATCAGGCTGGCCTACCGTTGCTGGCGCGGGCACCACACCGAGACATTCAGCTCAAGCCTATGCTTATAAGCACTATTGCCCTGGCAGATCCGCGGCGTTAGCCCACAACCTCAACTACCAACCTGGTGTTTACAGTATTTTATCCCGCCAAACGAATTGTATGTGATACAATACGACTACTGACTGCATGCCAGATGCGAGTGACCACCCAGGTCGACGAAATGGAGGTGATGCGCCTTGAGTGCGATGGACACGTAGCGGCCCGGGCAAGGCATTAGCCACAGAGCGCGATGACGCGCACATTCACGGCCAAGGAGAAAGCAAAGGAGAAGACGATGGCTACTAAGCTTGCATTCAGGACGAAACTTGGCGCGGTTGGCGTCGCTCCCGGCCAATCAAAGCTGTTGGGTACCGTCGATGTCAGCCCGTATTCCCAGATCAGGGTTGTGGCCGACGAGCGTACAGGCTCACTCACCAATGTCGCCATCCGACTGACAATTACGGAGAAGACCGAGCTGGTAGCTCAGCTGGACATACTGCACCTGACACCCCACTCCGAGCTAACACGGGTATACGATGTACCCGGCACCAAGCTGTCAATCTACGCTGAGGCCGCTCCTCTGTTCTTGGCCGGGAGCGGGAAGATCGCGTGCAAACCGGCGTCTTCCGGCAAGGAGTCGGACGCCGTCGAAGTGCTGGTGTACGGGAACTGACGGACACCCTGGCAGGGTAGTCCCTGTGGAGCCGGACTAGAGTCAAGCGGAACTCGGGCTACGGTCACCCGGCCTCGCGCCTTGTTCCAGCCGACCGCTTTCCGCGCCACTCCAAGCGTCGGCTGTTCTGTGGTATGCTTGACCAGCACAAAGGAGGCGCGGATGAAACCCGCATTGCTGGTCATCGACGTTCAGAAGCAGTTCTACAAGCGAGGGCCGGTGACGGTCCAGTCTCTGGACAGCGCCGTAGAGTACATCAATGCTGCAATTGCCCTGTTCAGGCAGAAGAGCCTGCCGGTGGTGTGCATCCAGCACATGAACCAGGAGTCCGGGCTAGTGCCCGGCTTCGAGGGTTTCGAGACACCCTCGCAATTGAACGTGCTGCCGAGCGACCTGCGCATACACAAGACCTACGGCAACGCCTTCAGGAAGACCACCCTGGAGGCCGACCTTCGCAATGTCGGCGTAGACACTGTGATCGCGACCGGCTTCTGCGCCGAGTACTGCGTGCTCTCAACCATCCGGGGCGCGGAGGATCTCGACCTTACCGCGATCGTGCTTCAGGGCGCGCTCGCAAGCAGCACTCCGGAGAACATCCGCTTCGTCGACGCCATAAGCGAGATCATTTCGTTTGAGGCTCTGAAGAAGATGCTTGAGTAGGCGCCGTGGTGAGCACGACCCCGCCGATCAGCTCGGCAGGGGAAGACCGAACGCGGCGCGGGTGTTGGCTTCGGTGATGCGGTCGACATCCTCCACCGGCCGGCCCATAAGCTCCGCGACCCTCGCCAGCACGTGCTTCACGTAGGCGGGCTCGTTGCGCTTGCCCCGGAAGGGGACGGGGGTAAGATAGGGGCAGTCGGTCTCGATCAAGATGCGGTCGGCCGGCACCCTGGGAATAATGTCTGCGGCCTTGCCGCCACCGTAGGTCACCGGCCCCGCGAAGGACAGATAGAGACCCAGGTCCAGGCCCTGCTTGGCGATTCCGAAGTCCCCCGAGAAGCAATGCAGCACCCCGCGCGAGGCTCCCTCCTCCTTGAGGATCCGCATCACGTTGGTGTGCGCGTCCCGGTCGTGGATCACAACCGGAAGGCCCTTCTTCCCGGCGAGCGCGATCTGAGCGCGGAAAGCTTTCTCCTGCGTGCTCCTGGGTGAGAGGTCCCGGTAGTAATCCAGACCTATCTCGCCGATCGCGACCACCTTGGGGTCGTCGGCCAGAGCCTCGAGCCTCTCCAGGACTGCCGCGTCGACGGTCTCGGCATCATGCGGATGGACGCCCACCACGGCGAAGATGTCGTCGTGCCGGGCCGCCAGGCGCACCCCGGCCTCGCTCGAGGCCAGATCGAACCCAATGTTGACTATGGCGGTGAGGCCGGCCTCGCGCGCCCGCGCCAGCACGGCATCGAGATCGCTCCGGAAGTGCTTGAAGGTAAGATGGGCGTGACTGTCAATCATGGCCGGCTGATCTCGGTCGTTCTTACGAGATCTTCGATCCGGGCGCCGCGGGCTTGTCCGGCACCAGCACGATCACCCGCCCGCCGTCGGTCGCCGCCAAGAGCATGCCGTTGGAGTCCACGCCCCGTATCCTCGCGGGCTTGAGATTGGCTATCACGACGATGTTCTTGCCGGTGAGTTCCTCCGGCGCGTAGTGCTCGGCAATCCCCGCCACTATCTGGCGCTCCTCGCCGCCTATGTCGATGAAGAGCTTCAAAAGCTTGGTCGCGCCCGGAACCGCAGTCGCGCTCTTGACGTGGGCAATCCTGAGATCGAGTTTCTTGAACTCCGTGAAGTCCACCAGGTTCGCAGAGCCGCCGGCGGCGGCTCCGGCATCTTCGGTTGTCATCTTCGACTCCTCGCGCTTGGCAGCGACAGCGGCCGCCGCGGGCTCAGCCCCCGCAGGTCGGCCCTCCGCAACTGCGCCCTTGTCCAGCTCTATCCTCGGGAAGAGCGACGTCGGCTCTCCGATCTCTGAGGCCGTCCCCTGCCACGACTCGCGCCAATCCAGCTCGGGCGCCAAGCGGGCCGACGCGATGTCCGCGCTTATCCCCAGCGCCCCCCAGATGTCACGCGACTTGGCGGGCATGAAAGGGAACAGCAGCACCGCGACCTGCCGCAGGACCTCGCACACGTCGAAGAGCACCGCCGCGGCTGCCTTTCGGCCCTCGGGCTGCTTCATCAGCGCCCACGGGGCCTTCTCCTCGATGTAGCGGTTGGCGTCCCGCACCACGGCGAAGACTTCCGATAGCCCAACGTGAATCTCGAAGGCCTGCATGGCCCTGCGGTAGGCCGCCAGCGTCTTCTCCAGCGAGGCGCGCATTGCCCCATCGGACGGCGCCCGCTCGCCGGGCTCGGGAATCGCGCCCTCAAGGTACTGCCTAACCATGTTGGTCGCCCGGCTCAGGAGGTTTCCCAGATCGTTGGCCAGCTCCGAGTTGTGCCTCTTTATGAACTGATCCCACGAGAAATCCCCGTCCTTGCCGAAGACTATCTCGCGGGCCAGGAAGTAGCGCAGCGGATCGGCGCCGTACTTGTCCACCACCTCCAGGGGATTGATGATGTTGCCAAGGGTCTTGCTCAGCCGTTCGCCCCGGAAGCTCACGAAGCCGTGCCCGAAGATGGTCTTGGGAAGCTCCAGGTCCGCGCTCATCAGCATCGCCGGCCACAGGATGCAATGGAAGCGCGTTATGTCCTTGCCTATCACGTGAAGATCCGCGGGCCAGTAACGCGCGAACTTCTGCGCGTCGTCGGGAAAGCCGATCGCGGCGAGGTAGTTTATGAGGGCGTCGAACCACACGTAGAAGACGTGAGAAGGATCGCCTGGCACGGCGATTCCCCAGGACATCCCCGAGCGGGACACGCTGACGTCGGTCAGGCCCCGGCGAACGAAGCTGGCCACCTCGTTGCGCCTGGTCTCGGGCAGGATGAAGTCCGGATTGGCCTCGATGTGAGTCAGGAGCCGATCGGCGTAGCGCGTCAGGGCGAAGAAGATGTTCTCCTCTTCGATCCAGTTGGGCGCCGACTGGTGGTGCGGGCACTTGCCGTCGACGAGGTCTTCCTCCTGGAGAAACCCCTCGCAGGAAACGCAGTACCAGCCCGCGTACTTGGCCTTGTAGATGTCGCCCTTGGCGCTGATTCTTCCGAAGATCTCCCGGACCGCCCTCTCGTGTCGTGGCTCGGTGGTGCGGATGAAGCTGTCGTAGGAGATTCCGACGCCCTTCCATGTCCGCTGGAAGGCCGCCGCCATCTGGTCGCAGTACTTGTCGGCGGGAAGCCCCTTCTGGGTCGCCGCCTTGAGCACGTTCTGGGAGTGCTCGTCGTTTCCCATGGAGAAGAAGGTATCGCGGCCCGCCAGCCGCATGTAGCGCGCTATGACGTCCGCGCAGACCTTCTCGTATGCAGTGCCAAGGTGCGGCAGGTCATTGACGTAGTCTATGGCCGTGGTGATGTAGAAAGGCTTCCTGGCCGGCCCTGCGGTCATGAGTTGTCGGGCTCCCGGGATTCGGCGGGCCTCTCTTCGGCAGGCCCCTCTTCGCGGTTGGCGGCTCCGTCATTCTCCGCTTCGCGCGGCTCCGCTTCGTCCACATCCATCACGC
>JBAQHK010000304.1:0-7422 GCA_049288275.1 bacterium
TCGAATCCGTCCTCACCGGTGTAACCGGTCCTCGATATCAGGCACTCCACTCCGCCGACGGCCGACTGGATCGAGTGGTAGTAACCCACGCCCGCGAGATCGTCGCGAACCAGAGGTTGGACAAGGTCGGCGGCCTTGGGCCCCTGCACGGCGATCTGAGCAGTCGAGGGCCCGACGTCGGCGAGCTTCACCCCGCCGGCCGACTTGGAGGTCAGCCACCGCCACACCCGGGCCGCGTTTGCGGCGTTGGGAACCAGCAGGTAATCGTCAGGCCGTCGGTAGACAAGGAGGTCATCGATCACCCCGCCGGCTTCGTTCAAGACCGTGGTGTATTGCACCTGATACAGGGCCAGCCGGGAGACATCGTTGGTGGTCACGTGATTGAGAAACCCCAGGGCCCCGGGCCCCGAAACCGTGATCTCGCCCATGTGCGAGACGTCGAACATCCCGACCGACTGCCTCACGCTGGTGTGCTCGGCTACGATGCCGACGTACTCCACCGGCATGAGGAAGTCCGCAAAGGGCACCATCTTGCCGCCCAGGGCCGCGTGTCGTGAGTAGAGAGGCGTCTTGCCAGGTTCGATTGTCGTTCCTCCTCTTCCAGAGAGAATAAGTTACTTGGTAATCGCCCTTTTTTCAAGTTTCGAGCGGCACGCCTCCTCGTCGAAGATCCGCTTCAGAACCTGGCCGGTGTGCGAGCGCGGGCAGGCGGCCACCTCCTCGGGCGTGCCCTCGGCCACGATCCATCCCCCGCCGTCACCGCCCTCCGGCCCGAGGTCTACGATGTGGTCGGCCACCTTGATGCAATCGGGATTGTGCTCGATTATCACCACCGAGTTGCCCTTGTCAACAAGCCGCCTCAGCACGCCCAGCAGCATCAGAGTGTCCTCGAAATGAAGTCCGGTCGTGGGCTCATCCAGTATGTAGAGCGTGCGGCCGGTGGAGACCTTGGACAACTCCCTGGCCAGTTTCACCCGCTGCGCCTCGCCGCCCGAGAGCGTGGTCGCCGGCTGGCCCAGGCGGATGTAGCCCAGTCCGACGTCGTACAGGGTTTCCAACTTCCGGCTGACCGCGGGGATGTTGGACAGGAATTCCCGGGCCTCGGCCACGGTCATGTCCAGCACCTCGGCGATGTTCTTGCCCTTGTAATGGATCTCCAGGGTCTCGCGTTCGTACCGCTTGCCCTTGCACACGTCGCAGCGGACGTAGACGTCCGGCAGGAAGTGCATCTCGATCTTGATCACCCCGTCGCCTTCGCAGGCTTCGCACCGGCCGCCTTTGACGTTGAAGCTGAACCTCCCGGCCCCGTAGCCTCTGACCTTGGACTCGGGAAGCTGGGCGAAGACCTCACGGATCGGGCCGAAGAGCCCGGTGTAGGTCGCCGGATTGGACCGAGGAGTCCTGCCTATTGGCGACTGATCGATGTCTATGACCTTGTCAATCAGGTCCCAACCCTCGATCGCGGCGTGTTCGCCCGCCTCCTCCTTGGACCCATAGAAGTGCCTGGCGAGCGCGCGGTAAAGGATCTCGTTGACCAGGGTGCTCTTCCCCGAGCCGGACACGCCGGTGACGCAGGTGAAGGCGCCCAGCGGAATGGTGACGTCTATCCCCTTGAGGTTGTGATGGCGCGCGCCCTTGACCACCAGGTGCCGGCCGCTGCCCTTGCGCCTCTCCGGCGGCGTGGGTATCCACTTTTCCCCGCGCAGGTACCTGCCGGTCAGCGAATTCACGTTGGCGCTGACCTCGGCCGGCGAGCCCACCGCCACCACTCTGCCGCCGTCCTTCCCCGCCCCGGGCCCCAGATCGATCAGGTAGTCGGCGGCCAGGATGGTCTCGCGATCGTGCTCCACAACCACCACGGTGTTGCCCAAGTCCCTCAAGCGCCTCAGGGTGTCCAACAACCTCCGGTTGTCGCGCATGTGAAGGCCGATCGATGGCTCGTCGAGCACGTAGAGGACGCCGACCAGGCTGGACCCGATCTGGGTGGCCAGCCTTATTCGCTGCAGCTCCCCTCCGGCCAGAGTGGAGGCCGACCTGGCCAGAGTGAGATAGCCCAGGCCCACGTCGACCATGAAGCGAAGTCGGTCTCTGATCTCCTTCACCACAGGGACCGCGACCTTTTTCAGAGCCGCGGGCACTTCCAGTGCGGCGAAGAACTTCGCCGCGTCCTCGACGGCAAGGCCGGTGACCTCGCTCACCGACTTGCCGCCCACCTTCACCGCCAGGCTCTCCGGGCGGAGTCTCGCGCCGCCGCAGGCCGGGCAGGGCCGCATGGTCATGTATTGCTCAAGCCAGGCTCGTATGTCCTCGGACTCGGTTTCCAGGTAGCGGCGTTCGAGGTTGGGGATCACGCCCTCAAACGCCGACACGAACTCCGAGTGGCCGCGTCGGGAGGCAAACTTGAACTTGACCTGCTCGCCGCCCGATCCGTAGAGCATCACCCGCTTGTGGCTCTCCGGCAGGGACGCGAAGGGGCTCTTCAGGGCGACGCCGTAACGGCCGGCGACACATTCCACCATCGCCCAGGTCACGCTGGCGCGCTGCTTTCCCCAGGGAACTATCGCGCCGTCGGCAATGGAGATCGTGCCGTCGGGAACCACCAGCGAGGCGTCCATTTCCAGCTTCCTGCCTATGCCGTCGCAGCTCTGGCACGCCCCGTAGGGGCTGTTGAAGGAGAACATTCTTGGCGAGATCTCGGGAAACCCCACGCCGCAATCTATGCAGGCGAAGAGCTGGCTCAGCAGCCGCTCTTCCTTGTTGGCAACCACCGAGACAATGCCCTCGCCCATCTTGAGGGCGGTTTCCATCGAATCCGCCAGCCGCCAGCGACTGTCGTCGCCGATCTTCAGCCTGTCCACCACCACCTCGATGGTGTGCTTGCGCTTCTTGTCGATCTTGATCGCGCTGTCGAGGTCGTGAAGAACCCCGTCCACCCGGACGCGCACGAAGCCGTCGCGCCTGGCTTTCTCCAGCAGGTGGCGGTGCTCGCCTTTGCGCCCCCTGACCAGCGGGGCCATGATCTGAACCGGCGTTCCCGGCTTCAGCGCCGAAAGACTGTCCACCATCTGGTCCACGGTCTGGCGGGAGATCTCCCTGCCGCACTTGAAGCAGTGAGGCGAGCCGATTCGGGCGAAGAGAAGCCTGAGGTAATCGTAGGTTTCGGTTATGGTGCCGACTGTCGATCGGGGGTTGGTGCCGGCGGTGCGTTGCTCGATGCTGATCGCGGGTGAGAGGCCCTCGATGTAGTCCACGTCGGGCTTCTCCATCTGCCCCAGGAACTGGCGGGCGTAGGTGGAAAGGGACTCCACGTAGCGCCTCTGACCCTCGGCGTAGATGGTGTCGAAGGCCAGGGACGACTTGCCCGATCCGCTGAGGCCTGTTATCACCGTGATCTTGTCCCGCGGGATCCTCACGTCCACGGACTTGAGATTGTGCTCACGCGCCCCGCGTACGACTATGTAGTCCTTGAGCATGTCGTGGTCATTCCCCGGCGGTTTTCGGACCGCGCGCCGGCGATGCGCCGGACAGATCCCTGAGCCTCTGGTCGGAAGCCTTTCCCCACTCGCCGCCCTTGCCGAACTTGCGTACGTTCTGCTTGTAGATGGCGACCGCATGATCCGTGAGGCCCGCCTTCTCGCACTCGGCGCCGGCCATGAAGGCCGCGGTCCCCGCCCATTCGGTCTGGCCTGGATAGAGAAAGGCGGTGCGCAGGAACTCGCACGCCGCGCCCAATTGGTCGCCGGCCTGGGACATAGCCTCCCCGATCCAGTAGCCCGCCTCGGCCTGGGTCTCAACCTTGTCCGCGTACCGGAGAACCGCCCGATACGTCGCCACCGCGGCCGCCGGCCTGCCGTCCGACTGCAGGCAGTAGCCGCACCTCACCAGCGCGCGTTCGAACTGGTCAGACAACGGAAACCTGGTCGCCAACCTGAGGTAGGCCTCTGCGGCAAGGCTGAAACCGCCCAGCTCCTCGAGCGCCAGCCCCTGATTGAAGAGAGCGTCGCGGGCAAGCGAGGGCTTGTCCGACAGGGCCGCGAGCCCGAAATAGACAGCGGCGGAGTCCAGTCGCTGTTGCATGTAGTGTGCGGTGCCCAGCTTGAAGCAGGCGTCGCGCGCAAGATCGCCCATGGGAAAGCCGGATATCATCCGGCCGAACGCCGCGACGGCGCCGGGATAGTCCGCGCGGCCGAGTAGCTGGAGACCGCGGGCATAGAGCGCGTCCTCCAGCAGCGGGTGGGCGCCCGCGCTCCTCATCAAGCGGTCCACTTCGGCCTCCGAGGAATCCGTCACCGCCCCCGCGACCAGCGCCAGGACCTGACGCAGATCCAGCTCCGATCGGGTCTCCACATCCATCGGGAACCGATCCGCCAGGACTTGCCCGGCCTCGCCGCACGCCGGCAAGCCCGGTGACGAGCAGGCGTATCGCGCGCGAGCCCTGGCGACCAGGTACTGCTCGAAGAGGTCATCGGGGTCGGCCGTTGCCGGCGCCAGCCCGGCCAGGGCCAGCTCTGGGGCATTCTCACCCGTCAGCTCGGCCGCCAAGAGCGACGCCTGGCAGGCAGTCTTGGAGCCGTTGCGCGCCAGCCGCTCCAGGCTTGCCAGCCCTATCTTGGAGTAACCCGCGAGTCCGAGGGAGTACGCTCCGACGGCGCGACGCGAATCCGCAAGCCTGGCCCTCACCTCCGCGAGCGGCGAGTCCAGCGCCGCCAGAGCCGAGGCGCCGCCTTCAGTCCGGCCCAGCGCGATTGCCAGCCGCAGCCTGGATCGATCCGCCATCGCCGCCGAAGACGGACCGGCGAGTGACGCTCCGTAGTAGACGATCGAGGAGTCGGCCTGGCCCAGCGCCTCGTAAGCGCAACCCAGGAGGTAAGATGTCCGCGGCGACACGCATCGGCGCAGGTAATCGACGGCCGATGCCATGCCTCCCATGTTGAAGCAGCACTCGCCTATGCCGGCGTTGCACAGGCCTACGACCGCCGCGTCGCGGGTCTTGCCGGCGCATGTCGCGTAGGCCTCGCGAGCTCCCGCATAATCACCGGCCAGCAACTTCAGCCTCGCGAGATCGAGCGCCGCCGGCAGCGCCTGCTTGGACTTGGGAAAGTCCGTGGCCGCGCGTGAAAGCAGATCGGAGCATGCGCCGAAGTAGGACTGCCCCCCCGCGAGGAAGAGGCCGAAGGCCAACCGCGCGCAAGCGTAGGCCGAGGCTGCGTCGAGATCGTCACGGCGCGCCAGCGTGTCCAGCACAGCGGCCGCTCTTGAACGGTCGGTGGCCAACCAGTCGGTCGCGAGCTTGACCGCCTCCACCACGGCCTCGGGGCTGGTGTCCTTTGCCGAGGCGATCTGCTCGACGAGGGCCAGAGGGTCGGCGTGCGCCGCGTCAGGTGCGGCGGCTGCGGAGTCCTCTTTGGGGGCCGCATCTGCGGCCTCTCCACCTGCGCCCGCCTCCGGGCGCTGATAGCCAGCCAAGGCGCGCGCGCGAACCAGTTTGAGGGTCACCGCATCCAAGCCCACGTTCTTCGGCCGGGCATCCAGGACCCTGGCATAGTAGTCCGCCGCCCGGCCATAATCGCGCAGCTTGGTCATGAAGAAGTCGCCGAGCTCCAGATCGGAGGCGTCCTTCTTGGCTATCTTTTCGATTTCCCTGGCAATGTCCACGTCGGGCTTGGTGAGGTTTCGCAGGAGATAGGCCTGCCGCTCGCAGGCAAGCGCCGTCGTTGAAGCCGCCTGCGATGCGGCGACCGCGTCGTAGATCTTGAGGGCCCCGTCCCGATCGCCGGCCCTCTCCATGAGAGAAGCGACGGATTCCAGCGCCTGGTCATCGTAGCCCGGCCGCAAGCCCGAGGCCAAACCGGGGAGGTCCCCGAGCGCGACATCACCCGCGCCGCAATCTGTGAGGACGCCCAGCAAGGCAAGACGATCGTCGGGCGCGCACTGAGCCAGCATCTGACGGATTGCGGACCCGAGATCGCTCACCAGGCTCCTTCCCCTGTCGGGAGCGAGGGCCAGCGCCGACGCGAGGCACCTCAACCTCAGTCCAGGCTCCGATACCTCCGCGACCAAAACGGCCAGACTGTCGGCGGCGCGTCCGGCGTCCTTGATGGCGAGAGCACGGGCGTACCTGAGGGCCGGTGCTGCGGCCTTCTCGCCGCGGCGGAGCAAGGCGTCGCAGATCGCACCCACATCCTCTCCCGCCTCGGCCGCGCCGACCAGGGACCTCAGGGCGCCGGAGTGCGCTCCGATCACCAGGCCGGTGTCCGCGAGCGCTGAGCTCACCATAGCGCGCCAGACCGCAGGTTCGGTCTCCCCGCACGCCGCCGCGACGTCCAGAGCGCCGTCTGACGGCAGCACCACCCCCCGCTTGCCAGCCTCCTTGGCGATCGCCAGGCAGGCGTCGGGCTTGCCGTCCCGGAGAGCGCATCTCACCAACCCCAAAGCGGCCTCGCCTGAGCCGGCCTTCCAGGCTTCCGCGTAGATCTTGCACGCCTTGCCGGCATCACCACCGGCCTCTTCGCATTTGGCAAGCCACGGCAGCAGTTCCGCTCTGAGGGACCCTTTCGCGGCAGGCTCAAGCGACCGCAGATTGAGCAGGGCTTCGTCGGTCTCGCCGAGGGCATACAGGCACCCGGCTCGCACGACCCCGGCCTCGATCAGGTTCTCCCTGGGAGGAAACGCCCCCACCACCGAATCCAGCAGCGCGACTGCGTCCCCGTATCTGCCGACCCCGAACAGACCGCGCGCCTTGATCACGGCGGCGCCGACATTCAGCTCCGCCCGCCGCGCCAGCAGCGCGTCCCCAAACTCCACCACCCGCCCGAACTCCCCGCGGGCCTCGAGCGCGCGGGCGTACTGGTCGCAAGCGGCAGGGTCGCCACCCTCAACACACAGCCGTTCGATCTCCCGAAGATGAAGCGCGGGGAGATTCGACTGACTGAGGTAAGCCGCGAACTCGCGGCCCTTGCCCCCGGCTGCGCCGGACTCCGCCAGGGCTGCGGTCGCGCCGAGGCGCAGGGCCAGGCCGGCCAGGAGTCCGACCAGGGCCAAGCCCGTCATGCCACCCGGCAGGCGTTTCATTGTGCTATGACCTCGGATCTTCCCTCAGGAGAAGTTCGATGAAGTGTTCGTTGTATGATACGCCGCGCCCCGCAAAGGGTCAACCCCTTTCCCCCCCCGCATGTGGGCGCTTCGTCGGGCCGAAGCCCTTCGCTCAGAGAACTGATATTCGCTACAGGCCATCGGCCTTTCCTCGGCCCGGCGTCAGGGCGGCTCGGTCGGGGGCTGCGCTCCGGCTTAGAACTACATGCGCCTCCGCATCAGCCCCTCTCCCTCGCCTCTCGCTTGGGCCAGGCGTGTGGCGCCGATGGGGAGACAGCCGCCCCCAGGCGGCTGGCCCGACGAGCGCAGCCGCGCGAGCACGTTGGGGGG
>JBAQHK010000305.1:0-16436 GCA_049288275.1 bacterium
CCCTCGGCCGGGCTCACAGCGAGATCGCCGGCAACCAGCCGGTCTGAGGTGCCCAGTTCGAACCAGTAGCTGGTGTTGCCGGTCGCATCCTTGTAGTCTTGGACCGCCTGGCTGCTGTTGCTCTCGAAGGGAACCCACCAGCCGTTACGCACCGAAGTGTAAGTGACGCCGGCGGCGACCTTCCCGAAGGCCCGTTTGCCGCGCAGAGCGATGACGTCCGTGCCCGCGTTATCGTACTTGGGCATGGTGTCGTAATCGGAGATCTCAAACGGAGGAGCCACCGTGGTGTCGCTCCTCAGTCTCCATCTCAGGGGGCTGTTGTAGATGTCGTAGTCGTAGATGTTGGAATAGGAGCCCTCAAACCGCGCGCCGGCGAGACTGATGTCGCCGGTCATGCCCTGGGCTCCGCGGCCGAAGGCGATGTCGTCGTCCTCGGCGGTGCCGGCAAGGTCACGGTGTCCCAGCGCCTGAAGGGGATCGTCCAGCTCCAGGGTCTCCTCGTTGAAGTAGGCCGCCACGCCGAAGATGCTCTTCCGGAAGTCGATCCGGCCGGCGTAGAGATCGGCTCTGGTCTCGCGTATGTCCCCCACGCCGCTGTCCAGTCGCAGGGTCAACGAGCCCTTGACCTCGGAGCCCAGGGTCGGGTTGACGCTCACGTACATCTCGTGAGCCGGCCGCGACAGCCGCCAGCGCGCGTCCCCGAGGGCGGCGTTGCCGTTGCCGTAGACCGCCCGCGCGTCCCTGCGGGTCGCGTAGGAGCTTCTGAACCAGCCGTTAAGCATAACCCGGGCGTTGGCTATGGTGTTGGATATCGCGCTCGCCGCGCCGCCGGCCACGGGCTCCCCGCTCTCGGCGATCTCCAACTCGGAGTTGCCGTAGTCGCCCACCACTCGGGGATTGTCCGGATCGGCCATCCAGGTGCCGCCGTTCACCACGAACTTGTACTCGTGCTTGCCCGGCGCCAGCTGGACCACTCCTCTCCAAGTGCCCTCGGCGTCCTTGGTCATGGGATTGGCCTGCCCCTCCCAGTTGTTGAAGGACCCCGCCACCGACACCGAATAGGCCGACGGGTCGTAGTAGGTGAATTCGATGCCGCCCGGCGCCTTGGCAGCCCCCCCGTAGGCGCCCGCCGCTCCAAGCATGAGCGCGGCGACCAGAATCAGCAGTCCTGCTCTCATCAAGTTGTCCTCCGCTAGTAGTAGATCCTGAGGAACGCCTTCACCACGCGCGCGGTGGTCGAGCTGACGCCGTGGCCGACGAAGCCCTCGGTGTTGGCCAGATCGTTGCTCTGGCCGCCGTCGCCGTATTCCACGAAGCACTCGGCGCTCTGCCAACCTCGGTACTGCAACTGGGCAAACACCGTCTCTCTTGCCTCGGTCTTCTCGTCCACCGTCAAGAGGCGCGTGTAGAGTTTCCATTTCTCGGTGAGGTTGGCGTCGGCCTCGAAGCCGAACACTCTCACCTGGTAGTCGGTCCCCATGTCCTTGATTCTGAACTGGGTGCGGATCTTGGCCAGCCGGTTCTCGCCGGTGACCTCAAACAGCAGATTGGGCCAGGTCCCGTCCTTGTTGGCGTAGCGCTTGTACAGCACCTTGCCCTTGAAGCCGCGGACGAATTCCACGTAGACTTCGCCGCCGGTCTCCTCCACGGGCCGCCGTGTGCTCGTGAAGGTGTGCGGCTTGTCCCGCATCCGCCAGGTCTTGAGGTTTACGGCCTTCCTCGGGAGCCTGTAGTTGGCCTCCAGGTAATGGCCGTGATAATCGTTGTCGTCCCAGATGTCCCCCCGGGCCAAGCCCGAGGTGTAGAAATCAAAGTCGTAGTCGTGGAGCGATCCCAGCAAAGTCAGCGGCCCGAAGCCGATGTCGCGGAGCTCCATCTTCCAGCCGGTAGGCTCCCGATCGCCGAGCCACCCGGAGAAGTTGCGACCGGCCTCGGCGAACAAGGTCGTCCGCCCCAGGCCGCGAAGCGGCGGCACCAGATCCCCCAACGCCGCCTCCAGATCAAGACCCGCAACCTGGTCGTAGTCCCGCGAGCCCGTGGCGTAAGCCTTGCGGCCGAAGGTGCTGCCCAGAACCAGCCTGTCGCCAAGCAAGGGCCGGCGGAGCCGACCACCGGCGAAGTCATCGGTGCTGAAAATGTCGGCCAGGTAGGACGTGTTGCCCGACGGCACGTCAGGCGCGAGTATCACGGGATACTGGGTGCTCTTGTCGCTGTAGAAGGCGGACAGGGTGAAGCCCCAGAGGCCCCAGGCATCCAGCCTCACGCCCTGCGCCTTGGGGCCGTCGTAGTCGTCCTTGATAATGTCCTGGCTTACCATGCCCAAGAGCGGCTCGTTGAGCCAGAACCTGTCCTGCCCGGTAAAGAGATAAGCCTCGACGCGGTTGCCTCTGAACTTGAGGTGGCCTTCCTTGAGGAAGAAGAAGTTCTCCCACCGGGTGTTGTCCCACTTGGTGGAAAGGCCCTGGAACTTGAGGAACCCCTCGGTGTTCTGCCAGGGGCCGGACTTCACTCGGAGCTCGGCCAGGAGCTGAGAATTGCTAAGCCTCCAGATCCGCGACTCCCCGGTGACGTGCGTGTAGGCCTCGCTGTAGCCCTCCAGGCTGGTGACCGCGTGGGCCGGGCCTGACACCACGGCCGCACCCAACACCATGGCCGCGCAGGCCGCCGCCAACGTCATCTGCCTCATGGTTCCCCGCGTCATTTCGACCGCCCCCAATCCGGCAGGCCGTCGAGCGATATGGAAAGCCTGTACTTGTTGCCCGGACGCCGCTCGGATATCACCGCGGCGTCAACCGTGAGATTCTCTATCTTGAGACCCAGGCCGGCCGCGGCGCGGTCCCTGTAAAGCCCGCTACGCAGCGCGAAGGCGTCGAAGAACCAGATCTCGGTCCCAAGGTAGTAACTGGTCTTGCTCTCATAATAGCGCGGCACGTCGCTGGGGCGCCGCACCTCGCCGCTGATCAGCATCACTTCCCTGAAGGTGTAGGTGCCGCCCAGCCTCACCTCGGCCGAGATGGGATCGCCGATCTCGGTGGTCTCGATCATCCTGAGATCCGGCTCTCCCAGGTTGCGCACGGTGCAGCCCAGCGACCAGTTCCGGCCCCGGTACAGGAGCCCCACGTCGGCCGCGTACCCGGTGTCACCGCCTCTGAAACCGGGATCGTTGTAGTACTCGTAGCCCGGAGCCTCGACGTCGTAGATGCGAAGCGCCCCGCCCACGGCCAGCCCGTCCAGCAGCACGCGCTTGCCCAGGCCCACCACGTAGGTGTTCTCGCTGTAGACGTCGGCAAGCCCGGTCCTGGCCCAGCCGAAGCCCAGCCCCAATCGCCGCCAGCTGTAGCCCAGGGCCACGCAGTCCTCGGAGAGATCGCCTATCGAGTAGAGCCGGGTGCGCATGGCGGTCAGTTTGAGGCCACGCTCGAGGCCGAAGCCCGCCGGGTTCCAGAAGACCGCGGTGGCGTCGTCCGCGACCCCGACGAAGGCTCCGCCCATCGCCGTGGGCCTGGCTCCCTCCTCCATGCTCAGGAAGCCGCCCAGGACCGGCGACGGCGCGAGCGCGCCCGCCAGAGCAGCCGCTACAACCGCGACAGCAGTCGCTGCCGCAAGCCTTGTCAGTCTTGCCAAGCCAGTCCTCCCGCCGCTTGTCCCTGCCGCTACTTCACAACCACGACGGCGATGTTCTGCCGCTCGTTGTTCGGAGCGATCTTGAACCTGACTTCGGTCCTCAGAATGTATATGCCGTAAGGGACTACATTGCCGCGATCGTCCGTGCCGTCCCAGATGATGTCGAAGGAGTTCCTGCCGGTTGCGGTGAGTCCAAGCTGCCACCTGATGGTGCGCACCGGCTCCCCGGCGATGTCGTAGATCTCTATCGTGACCCAGTCGGCCTCGCGCTCCAGGAAGAAGGTGACGCGGGTCTCGTCGTAAAGCCCGTCGCCGTTCGGCGAGAAGGGATTGGGCTCGGCCCTGACGCCCGAAAGCCCCACGCCGGGGTCGTAGCCGAGCGCCCGATCGAAGAAGAGCGCGTAGGTGCCGGCCCGGCTCACCTGGGATGTAACCGCGTTGCCCCTGGCGTTGGCTGCGCCGAAGATGCCGATCCAGCGCGCTGTGACGTCGTTGTATTCGAATATACCGATCTTCAACTCGTCTCCCACCTCGCGGTCCTGGTAGGTCGGATAGTGAAGCGCCAGGGTGATCGGCGTGGCCAGGGATGTGACCGCGCTGGAGTCCTCGCCGAGGCGGCCGGTGATCTCGAGCTTCCGCGCGACGCCCAGGTAAGTCATCGAGGATCTCAGGGCCTCGAGATCGACCCCGTCAGGCCCGGCCTCCGCGAGCGGGGTCACCTTGAAGTCGTAGGTGTCGAATTCCGCTGCGTCGGCCGCCGGCGCCACCACCACCGTGCCGTCGTAGAGAACCGCGGTGTCTCCGGGCGCAACGCCGGCAGCCACGGCGTAGTCCAGGTCCTCATCGGGCACCGCAAAGGTGATGAGCGACGTCTCGAAGACGTTGGCGTATTGATCCCGGGCCCGTATCACCGCCTCGAAGGCACGGCCCATCGTCCCGTCGACCAGCTCTATGGTGCTCAGGGTCTGCCGCAGGGTGTCAGGATGGATGTCGGCAACCCAGTGCTCGCCTACGATGTTGACCATCTCGGTGATGCGCCAGACGCTCTCACCCAGCGGCCGCCACCGGAAACTCACGCTGTCCACGTCGCTCTCGTCGTACACCTTGGTCCAGAAAGCGGCCGGCGAATGCCGGAGCACGTACCACACAGCGTGGGCGAACCCGTCGGTCAAGAAGGGCTCCACGAGCGGCGGAGATACGTCCCTGGAGAAGGTGGCCTCGAGGATGCAGGCGACCTTGCCCGCTTCGAAGCGCCGCTCGGCGTCCTGCTGAAGGTAGTCCAGCATTACCTCCTGCGTGCGGCCCGGCACCTTGCCCACGCCCGGCACCGTCACCACGTCGATTATGTTGGCGTCCCGCTCCCTGTTGGCCTCACCGTCCCTGCCGCCCCCAAATTGCCACTCGCTGGAGGCGCTGTTCACCCATCGGGTCGCGCCGAAGTTCTGATCGTTGGAATCCCCGTCGTGGCCCGACATTGCCACGATGAAGTCCCAGCCGGCTATGTCCTCGGCCGTGGGGTTCCCGAGTGCCGCGAGCCCTATCCTTACGTCGACGTAATCGGCCAGGTGATCGTCGCAGAAATCTATCTGATTGGACTGTCGCCATATGGTCCACAAGGAGGTGGAGTTCTCGCCGTTACTCTCGACCAGTCCCTTCCACCAGCCCTCGCTCACCGCCGCGTACTCCCAGGCGTCGCTGCGCGCGATGTCCACGTAACGGTTCGGCAGCCCCGCGGTCGCGCCCGCGCCCTCCTTGCTGTCTATGTAGATGTCTATCTTCTGCAGATTGAGATCAGCCTTGTTGGGGTTGGCGCAGGTCTCGCCCGGATAGGGCGCGTTCCAGCCCACCGCCTCCGATGACGGCAGCGACACGCGGACCCTGATGTTGAGGAAGGACCCGTCAATGGTGAGCTCCACGCTCTGGATGTCGAACACGCCTTTGATGTAGGAGACCGGCCGCGGAGCCGGCGGATCGACAAGCGGCACGCCCCGATCGAAAACCCCGTTGGTGGGATAGACGTAGTAGCGGCCCTCCAGGGCATTGCCCGAAGCGTCGTAGAGATTGGGCCCGTGATCGTCGCCCAGCGAATCCTCGACCGAGGCTATGACCTCGGGCGGATTGACCACGTTGACCGAGGCTGAGGTCGTGGCTTCGGAGATGTTGAGGCTGTCCCGGGCCAAGATCCACACAGTCTGAATGCCCTGGGCAACTCCCGCGGGCAGAGTGTGGCGGCAGGTGTAGATGCCGCCGCCGGCGTTGTTGAGCCGGGTCGCGCTGTCGCCGCCCAGGGACCCGAGGTCAGCAAGGACGTCACCCACCCCTCCACCCTGGTTCTCCACCGTTACGGCGATCGCCAACTCGTCCCCCGGGCTTGCAGTCGAGGGGTCTATCGCGGCGTCGCTGAGGCCGGGCGCCGCGCCTCCCTGCGGCAGGACGTAGACTGCGTACTGGGTGAGATAGACACTGTCGGTTGCAGTTTCGTACCAATTGCCTGCGTCCGGGACCATGTCGTGAGTCGAGTCGTGCGGGCTCGAGTCCAGGGCGTTGTACTTGGCGCCGAACTCCTGGGTCACGTAGGCCTCAAGCCTCAGGGTGTCTCCCGGTCCGGCGCCACCTATGGCCGCCAGCGGGAAAGCAAACACAACCTGGTCGGTTGTCTTGGCCACCATGCCGACGGCGTTCTTGCCCGGATCCTGGTCGTCGATGATCCAGGCCGCCTGGGCCAGCTGCCAGAACTCCCAGCCCGCGCCGCTCGAGCGGCGGAGATCAGCATAATCGTTGGCGGTGTACTTGTAGGTGAAGACGTAGTCCGGACGGTCGAGGTGGCTGTAGAATATCGGGAATTGGAAGGGATCCTGAGCGCCGCCGGCAGCGTCCTCCTTGGTCTCCAGGGCGACCATCAGGTGAACGCCTTCCCAGGAGCTTGCGAAGTCCAGCGCCACCTTCAGGGTGTCGCCGGCAAGATAGGCCAGCATCGAGGTCAGGTCCACGTTGGCGTCGCTGTTGTGAGCCGGGTCGGACTCGGGCGCGGCCTCGTCGTTCGCCGCCACCCGGGAATCAACCGCAATTCTGACGCTCTGAACCGGGTAGGCCGCCGACCCCTCGATCATGCCAATTCCAAACCGCGCGCCCGCTCTTACGCCGCTCGAGGCCGCGCCCGAGCCGTCGGTATAGACCGGCGTCTCGAGGGCGGCCACCAACTCGGCGGGCGAGGCCGCAAGATCAATCCTGGTCCCGGCCGAGTCCACGGGGTTGCCGTAGGCATCCACGATCTGAAACCCAACAGCACCTTCTCCGTCCTTCGCCAGGTAGGAAGGCCAGATGCTCGCGGTTATATCTCGGGCCGGGCCGGGCGTGAAGACCACGCTCGCCGTCTCCGAAGGAAGCCCGGCGAACGGCCCGGGCTCCACCACGGCGGTGAAGGTCGCCTCGCCGGACTTGAACGCATACACCAGCGCCGTGTACCGGCCGTTGGCATCGGTTATGCCCAACTCCGGCTCGAAGATCGGCGCCCCTCCGGTCGCCTTGAGGCGCACGGCAACGTCGGGGGTCGGCGACTGGTTGCCGCTGGCATCCACCAGCTGGACCACCACGGTGTCCTTGACGGCCTCTCCGACCTGCATCGTGTCAAGCTGCGAGGCCAGGGTCACCCTGAAGGGCTTGAGCTCTCCCACGCCCACTTCTACCACGCCCGATCGCGAGCCCTTCACAACCTCCACTCGCAAGACCTCCACACTGTCGTCGCGCACGAAGAACCTGCCGACGCCGTCGGTGAACATCTCCGAGGTGATGACGTTGCCGGGGATCGCCGCGCCTGCGCTGTCCGCGAACACCACCTCGCCCCGCGCGGGCGCCGCCGGATCCAACAGGGTCGCCCTCAGGCTCACGCTGTCCAGGGCGGAGGCGTCAAAGACCGCAATGTTGCCCTCGTCGTCGCGGGGTTGGAACAAGAGCTCGGCCCAGTCCAGGAGCGGCGGCTCCCGATCGGGCAGGCTCCTCGAGATCGTGCGCGAGTATATGTCCTGCCCCAGGCTGTCTATGAAGGCGTAACGCGTGGCCATCGCCTTGGAGAGCACCAGTTCCACTTGAGTTGTGTCGCGCGCTATGGTAACTGCCTGGCGCAAGGCCGCGTAGCCGCGCCCCCTTGCGACCAGGCTGTAGCTGCCGTCCTCCACGGTGAGGATTTCAAAATCACCCGTCCCGCCCGGGATGGTGTCCGCACCGTCGCCGGCCAGCTCTCCGGTCAGGGGATCCTCGGCATAGACGATGACGTCCGAGGCGGGCCCGTCGACGGCGACCGAGCCCAGGATGGCTCCCGGCACCTTCCTCAAGCTGAAGTCCATCCCCGAAGTCTCGCCGCCAGCCGCGACCACCACCCCCTGCCGCTTGCCCTTGCCGTAAACGGGAGCGCGCGCCTCAAGGTCGTAGGTGCCGTTGGGCAGGCCCTCTATGCGGTAGTCGCCGCCGCCCGGCTCGGAGAGCATTGAAGCGTGGAGCACGCGGTCGCGATAGACATCCACGGTCACGACGGTGGTGAGGTCGGGGACGATGTCGTTAAGGGTTATGGTGCCCGATATCACGCCGGAGTAGCCCGAAGTTGCCTCTATCAAGCACGCAGTCTGGGGTGGGCTTGCATTGAATCTGGCCTGCGCATCGGGCAGCTTGTAGTTGAGCATGTCCTGCTGCGACCTTCCCCCGACCTTCCATCTGCCCGGGGCCAGCAGAAGATCGATCACGCTGGCGTCGGGATTCCTGCCTCCGACGGCGTTGCTGCCGCCGCCGAACTGCCACTCGGCCGGAGAGCCGGCGTTTACCGGCCTCAGGGAGCCGAGGTTCTGGTCGCTGCTAGTGCCGTCGTGGCCGTCGATGCCGATCACCACGTCCCATCGCGCCATGTCGAGCCAGGTCGGGCTGCCCAGGGCCGACAGGGCCACCTTGATGTCCACGGT
Source organism: bacterium (assembly GCA_049288275.1). Taxonomy (GTDB): domain Bacteria; phylum Arandabacterota; class Arandabacteria; order Arandabacterales; family Arandabacteraceae; genus JBAQHK01. Next base: position 8,574 of record JBAQHK010000305.1, read on the forward strand.
GTTATCCACATGATCGTTACACAGATCGATCGTGCTGTTCTGCTTAAGGAGGGTCCAGGCACTGGAGGAGTTCTGACCGTTGGACTTGACCAGGCCCTTCCACCATCCGTCGGCGACCAGGCCGTACTCCCAGGCGTCCTGCTGGGCGATGTCGATGTATCGCCCCGGGAAACCCGCGGTGGCTCCCTCTCCCTCGACGGCGTCAATGTAAACGTCGATCGTGGGAAGATTGAGCTGGGCCTTGTTGGGGTCGGCGCAGGTCGCGCCGGGATTGGGAGCGCCCCAGCTCACCTCGGCGTTGGAGAGCACGTCGCGGACCTTGACCCGGATGATGAGGAAGTCCCCGTCCACTATGAAGTCTGCCCGCTCGAGATCGAAGGCGCCTTGCTTGAAGACGCTGTTGGTCGGGTAGAGATAGTACAGCCCGCTCACCGGGCTGCCGCTGCCGTCGGTCACCGCCGGCCCGTGATCGTCTCCGGTAGGGTCGCCGCTCGAGCGGAAGGCCACGCCGGTGCTGGTGACCGAAAGAGTGGTGGACGCCGCCCGCTTGGCGAGATTGGAGGCGTCCCTTGCATGGAAGATAACCGTGTAACTGCCACCGGCCGTCCCCACTGGCACCGTGTACTGCGTCGAGTAGGTGCCATCGCCGGCCTGGGCGTCTCCCCCCGTACCGTCGTCGCGAAGTTCCGCCGACGGGCTTCCGCCGATCGCCGAGAGGTCGGCCTCGACCATTCCTATGCCGCCTCCTGCCGACGCCACGTGAACCGCGAAGAGCACCGGGTCGCCCGGGTAGATCGTGGCAGGGAAGGCCGACGGATTGGTGAGCGCAGGCGGAACGCCGATCGGTGGCACCGCCAGCACCGCGTAGTTCGCGAGATGCATGGTGAGGGTCGCGGTCTCCCACCACTGGCCCGAGCTTGGCGTCATGTCGTGCGTGGCATCGTGAGGGCTGGAATCCAGCGCCGTATACTTGATGGGGCCGGGGGACTCCTGCGTCACGTAGGCCTCAAACCTCAGGGTATCGCCCGCTGCCACCGCTCCTATGGCGGCAGTCGGGAACCGGAACCTCACCTGGCTGTCGGTCTTGACCACAAGGCCCAGGGCGTTCTTGCCGGGATCCTCGGCGTTTGTGGTCCAGGCACGGTAGGCCAGATGCCAGAACTCCCAACCACCGCTCCATCGCCTCAAGTCGGCGTAGTCGGCGCCGCTGTACTTGTAGGTGAAGACGTAATCGGGCTTCAGGGCGTGATCGTATTGAACCGGAAACTCAAAGGGGTCGCTCGAACTGCCTGAGGCATCGCGCTTCTTCTCCAGCGCGACCACGAGATGCATGCCGTCCCAGGTGCTGGCGAAGTCCAGCGCCACAACCAGGGTGTCCAGGCTCGGCCCTTCCAGCCACGCGTACATCCTGGTGAGATCGGCGCCGGCGTCGCTGTTGTGCGACAGATCGCTTTCGGGCGCGGCCTCGTCAATTGCTATGAGCGTGGGATCGGCGGGGGCAGCCAGGGGCGCTCCGGCCGACAGAGCCGCCGGCGCGGCCAAGACTGGCGACGCGCCGGGCGCGGCGCACAGCCCGGCAACTACGAGGAATCCTGTAAGGGCACGGAACCCTAACCGCATCAAGATTCTCCACGGACAGGAGCGAAACCAAGCTACCAGCCACGGGCGGCGGAGTCAACTGCAATCAACTGCAAAGATCGGGGCTACCGAGGAATCAGCGGGGAACCGAAGGCCCGGGCGCGCCCTGCGCCACAGGCCGGGGCGCCTGCCGGGGGCCGAAGCCCACGGTCATCTTGATCGCGCCCCTGGGGCACTTGGTGCATTCCAGGCACTTGATGCACTCCGGAGAATCCACCTGCCGGTAGGCTTCGAGATCCACCGGGCAGACGTCACGGCAGAAGTTGCACTTGTTGCAGGCGTGCTCGTTGACCGTGAGCCTCACGTAACTCACCCGGTTGAAAACCGAGAGAATCGCCCCCATCGGGCAGGCCATGCGGCAGAAGGGTCGCTTGATGAAGACCATGAGAGTGAGGAAGCCGGCAAGGATCGCGATCTTGGTCCAGAACATGGTGCCCATCACCGAGGCCACATCCATCCCCGCTACGGCGTCCGATCCCGATGCCGCAGCGAGAGCCCAGGGAATCGCGCCCTCGATGGCCCCCTGTGGGCAGAGCTTGGAAAACCAGGACTCAGTGACCGCCAGGGGCAGGACGATCGCCAGCACCACCAGCGAAACGTACTTGAGGTAACCCATCCACACCGGCAGGCGCACCACCCTGCGCGAGATCCGCTTCATGGCGTCTTGCAGGAGCCCGAAGGGACAAAGCCATCCGCAGGTCATCCTCCCCACCGCCATCCCGATGGCGACGAAGAAGCCCACCAGGAAGAAGGGGAATTGCCGGCGCATCGCGAAATTCTGAAGGCTTCCGATCGGGCAGGACACCAGCGCCGACGGGCACGCGTAGCAGTTGAGCGTCGACGTGGAGCAGTTCTTCAGGATCCCCTGATACAGGAACGACGTGCTGAAGTAAGCCGGGATGTAAGCATTGTGGAGGATGGTGGATGCCAGCTGCCACACAAGCCGCTTGGGAAGGCCGGCCCGCCGACGGGCTCTGGGCGTTGTGGATGCGGTCATCGGCGTGTTCGGCCCGGTCATCGCGGAAGGGATCACCCGATCCCTATGCAAGACAGTCAGAGCATGCGCCCGTTGAAGCCGATGTCGCTCAGGTTACCGAACACCACGCCCAGCACCAGATAGACGACCGCGACTGCCGCGACCGTGAGGAAGAAGCTCGAGCCCCGCGAGGCGGCGGACTTGCGCAAGAGGACAGCCAGGACGGCGAGGCCCACCAAAGGCAGGAAGGGCCAAGCCACCGCCAGCACGTTCACCACGCTCACCACTTACCTCCCGGCCTCAGCAAGCCAGGCTGTCACTGGGTCGCCTCAGGGCTGGTTTGCTCAGGTTTGACCTCGGCGATTTCGCGTTTCAGCATCGCGTCCTTGCCGTGATCGATCTTCTTCAAGGCCGCCTGATAGTCGAAGTTGGGGCTCCACTCCACGGTGTGGCACTTGCGGCACGCGTCCTCCGGCACCGCGGCGGCCATTGCGCCCCGCTGGTGCTTGGTGCCCATGCCGTGGCAGGCCTCGCACTGCACGTTCCACATCTCAGGCCTTACGTCTATCGATTCCCCCTTGGCGGTGGCGAATTCGTAGCCCGTGGTGTGGCACGGCAGGCATGCCGGATCGTTCCACTTGTCGTCCTCGGCCAGCGTGGCAAAGGCGTGGGAATGGGGATCGGTTGACCACTTGTCGTATATCGTGCCGTGGCAGACCTTGCAGGTCTCCCAACCCAGATAGCCCTCGGCGGCAACCACCTCGGGCCGTCTCGGGATGTTGGGCAGCTCCAACTTCCGCCTGGCCAGGAGCTTGTCACGCTGTTGCTCCATCTGTTCGCAGTCCTTGACCAGCTTGTCAACGTCGGGATTGAGGCGGCCCTTCTTGCTCAGGGTCTCGGTCAGACCCTCAAAGCCGCCGATTCGGTTGGCCGAATCAAGCCCCAGGAGCAGGGTGCCGATCGAGCTGCTCTTGGCCTCGGACTTTACCACGATGGTCTCCCCGATCTTCTCCGGCAGCGGGGTCCGGTCGGGACCGTGACCGACAAGCACCACGTCGAATCCGGGCAGCTTCTCGGCAAGCGTGCGCGAGGCTCCCAGCCCTATGTGGGCCAGCGCCACCACTATGTCGGCCTTGGACCTGACCTCGGGAAGGTACTGCTCGGCGGCCTCCATGTAGCTGGACGCATAGACATTCTCAAGCTGCTCGAACACTCCGACCTTCCTGGGATCATCATCAAGCAGGCCCAGGAAGCCGACCCTCACGTCGCCCGCCTTCTTGATGACGTAGGGCTGGAAGACCAGGCTGCTGTCGGTCTTGCTCCTCAGGTTGGCGCAAACCACGTCGTACTTGCCTCGACCGATGGACTCCTTGAGGTAATCCATCCCGTAATTCAGCTCGCGCTCGCCGATGGTGACCACGTCGTACTTGATCATCCGCATGGCATCGACGATCGTGGTGGTGCGCTTCTTCTCCTGCGCCGGCATGCGGTTGCCGAAGAAGTCGCCCAGGTCCACGACCATTAATTCACTGTAGACCTCGCGCAGCGAATCAACGAACCCGGCCCGCCGGGCCAGGCCACCCTTGTCCCCCGCGTGTCAGCCACAGGGGTTGAGCTCGCCGTTGTTGTCGGTGGTGAAGACGAACATGACGTGCTTGCCCTGAGGCACCGGCTTTCCATCCGGAGCGTCCTGGGCAAGCCCAGTCCCCGCCACCAGCAACAGCAGCAAGCCAACCGAAAGCAGAAGGCCCGAGTATGCTGTCTTCATCGCTGTCCTCGCCGTTCTCGTTGTCCTCGTTGTTGTCGCGCTCCCTCTGCGAGCCCGCGCGGCGTGTCTCACTAGCCCGTACTCTAACAAAACCTGTTCCCGCTGTCAATCCGACCGTCGCCGGCGCTCCTCGGCCTTCCTGCGCCTCGACTCCGCGGCCGCCCGGACCGCCTCAACGCACGCTCACTTGAACCCCGGATTGATCTTCCTCAGGGAGAAAGAAGGCCCCCCGAACGCGAGGATTATCCCCACCCCGACGAGCATCAGCACGTCTTCAACCAGGGTCTTGAGGCCCACGATGCGACCCCCATCCCCCACCCTGAAGCAGCCGCAGTCGATGTCCAAGCCTCTCGCGATCGCGGTGCTGATGGCTACTATGAAGACCAGCAGCATCAGGCCGATCAAGAGCGCGCTGCCCCTCAGGCCGGGGCCGATTATGAGCAGCACGCCGCAGACGAGCTCCAGCCAGGGCATCACGATCGCCATGAGATTGATCGCCGCATCAGGCATCATTCGGTAATTGTAGATGCTCTTGGCGAACTCGCCTGGCTCGGCGATCTTGTAGACCGAAGCCCAGATGAAGACTCCGCCGATCACAAGCCTTACGCCCAGCACGAAGTACTTGTTGGATATGATCTGCTTGAGCATCAGCGCCGCTCCGTCGTGGCTTCCATCGCGCCTGCGGTCGTCCCCTCGATCGGATGGCCCGCCCGCTTCCAGCCCTCTATCCCGTCCAGGAGCACATAGACCCGCTTGAATCCGGCGTCTATCAGTTTGTCGGCCAGAACTCCGGCCTGACGGCGGCTGGAGGTGGCGGCGTAGGCTATGACGTAGGGATCGGCGGGCGCAATCCAGGCCAGGCTGTCCACTCCGGCCTGGGTGGGCGACGCATTGAGCGCGCCCTCGATGCGCTCGGAGGCGAAGGCCCCGGGGTCCCGCGCATCAATGAAGAAGGCGTTGCCCTCCTCGTAGAGCTTCCAGGCGTCAACGGTGCTTACGAACTCGGCCTTGGTGCGGATTCGGAAGGCGTCGGACTCGGCGATGAGGGGCAGGCCTTCGCTCCTCCCGTGGTTCACGGCAAGCGCGACCACAACTCCGAGGATAAGCAGCACCAGCGCCTCGCCGGCGGCGCCGCGCAGGATCCGTCTCACTGGGCGGCCCTCACTTGGCGCCAGTCGCCCGCCGCTATCAACCCCTGTCGGCGTTCCCGTCCTGGCCTCGCTCACTTGACGCTCCGCACGTGGCCGGTGACCTTGACCGTGAGCGGCGGCTCGTCCGGACGATCCACTGCGACCTTGATCTCACCTGTCACTCTGCCGGGGGCCGCTCCGTCCTTGACCTTGATTGTGATCTCGTGGCTCCCATCGGCGGCCGGCTTCACCTCGAAAGCAATCTGCTCCAGGGAGGATGTCACCGACGCCACGCCGAACTTGAGTCCGGTGGTGGAGAAGACCCGGACGGTCTGAGTCAGGGCCTTGCCGGGCAGCGTCGGTCCGAAGGCAATCACGTCGGGCATCACCGATATGTTGCCCAGGAGGCTCGCCGTGACCGGGATGCGAATCTCTGGCTTCAGGGTGTCTGCGGTCTCGAGTGTGACGAAGCCCGCAAGCTGGCCGCCACCGGCCTTGTTGGTCACCGCCACGGCCACCTGCTCCAAGCCCTCGGGCGTCCTGGCCAACTGCTTTACCGCGATCTTGTCGCTGTCGCCGCGCGCGCCAACTATCTTGAGCGGGCCGGACTTGCCGGGCCGGATCGTCACTCTTAGGGTGTCTGAATCGCCCTTTGCCACCTGGCCGAAGGTCAGCGAGCGTGGCTCTGGCTCCGGGCCCACACCGACTTCTATGGCAAAGGTGAAGAGCACCTCGGGGGTTTGCCGGTCCGAAGTGTGAAGCCTCACGCTCTCCTTGACCTTGCCGCGGCCCTCGTAACCCATGGGATCGAAGAAGACCAGCAAGTTGCCCTGGGCCTGGGGCGGCAGGGCCTCAGGCACCACTTGCGCCGTGGTGCAGTCACACGAGGGCTCGATCGAGAATATGTGAAGCGTATCGCCGGAGACATTGCGAATGGGGAAGGTCATCTGCTGGGGCTCGTCCCTGTAGATAAAGCCGAGATCGATATCGGTCTCCTCCGCCAGGACTGCGGCGCCCGCCTGGGGCGCTAACGCCAGAGACAACGCAAGAGACAGCGCCAGGGCGAGGGCTAATGCAACCGCGCCTACCGACGCGACGGCATGAGCCCGCGCGACGCCAGGGCCAAGAGCCTGCGCAAGCGCTCGGGCCGGCATCCGCTCCTGCGGTCTAGCCATCATGCCTCGCCTGACCATGGCCCTCCCTGGTTTCACCTGGCCATCTCGCCTGAATATAGCAAGTCACCCTGGGTAATAAAACACCCCTGCGGGTGGCTGGTTCCATTGGAAATATAAGCTATCCGACCTATCCGGGCCCTATTTGTTGACTTTCTGCTTGAGCGTCTTGCCGGCGTGGAACGCCGGGTGCTTACGGGCCCCTATCTCGATCGCTTCGCCTGTCTTGGGATTGCGGCCGGTCCTGGCCTTGCGCTGCCTTGCCTCGAAGGTGCCGAACCTTGCGATCGAAACCTTCCCGCCTGAACGCAACGTGGACGCGATCAGGCCCTTAGCCGGATCCGGACTGAAGATGGCGTCTACTGCCTTCCTTGCCTGAGCTGGAGTGAGCTTGGCTTTCTCGGCCACAGCCGATACTAGCTCCTGCTTGTTCATACTCCACCTCCTTCCACATCGCACGCCTCGTGCACCGAGTGACGCCGTACGCTCGCAGCGGACCCCGCCGGGGGTCCCTTCATGAGCTAGGGTACGGCGCGCGGAAGATGAGTGTCAAGGCCTATATGGCGCCCGCAGAGCGCTGACAAACTCATCCCTGCCGAATCGCATCGATCACCTGCTTCACATCGATGCCCCGGTGGCAGTTGATGACGGCCAGCCTCAGCATGTAGCGCTCCACGTCCCCCAGCAGCTCGAATTCGGTCGTGGAGTAGTCAAGGGACAGCCCGACGATGTCTTGATATCTTGCGGCGAGTCCCCAGCCGCTTGAGTTGCGGCGGTCGCTGCCGTCCTTGTGGTATGTTCCGTATCTGGCCGAAAGCCCGCTCAGCACGGTCAGCTCGATCCCCGCCATTCGTATCCACTCTTCTTCCGGGTCGTCGTACGCCAGCTCGGCGGATACCGTGGCCTCCGCAATCCAATCCCACAGATGCCCTACATGCAGCGCGGGAGCCGCCGACAGGTAGGCCCGGCGAGGCAGGTCGGAGCTCCGGCCCCCCTCGCGGTAAGGCCCGAGGCTTCCGAGGTTGCGGATGCCGGCCGCGGCTCCGACGCCGACTTCGGCCTGCTCGCCCGAGACCATCATGCGGCGGAAGGCGGCACCGATGTCGAATCCAGTGCCCTCCGCCTTGTAGTCGGCCAACTTGGTCCGGATTCGCTTGTAGGTGGCGCCCAGGCTGAGAC
>JBAQHK010000306.1:0-1789 GCA_049288275.1 bacterium
CGGCCATACTTGGAGACAAGGACCAAGTGATCACGCTCCTCAAGCAGAGCTTCTTGGAGGGAAACGACTACACCAGTCTCCATACGGATTTTGACTTCGAATCCCTGTGGGACTACCCCCCATTCAAGGAGATCACCAGGCCAAAAGGGTGACAGGTCAGACAAGAACGGGGATCTGAGCGCCGGAGCTCGAACCGATCAGGGCCGCTGGGCCGCGAGGGCGGGCTTGAATGGCGCCGTGGCGAGCCCCCGCTCGGTGATGATGCCCGTGACCAGGTGGTGCGGCGTTACGTCGAAGGCCGGGTTCAGGGCCGCGACACCTTGGGGCGCGAGCCTCACGCCGGCCAGGTCGGTCACCTCCCGGGGGTCACGTTCTTCGATGGGTATCTGGTCTCCCCGCTCGAGGCCGAAGTCTATGGTTGAGACCGGAGCCACGACGTAGAAGGGGACTCCCGCCGCCTTGGCGGAGAGAGCTACTCCGTAGGTCCCGATCTTGTTGGCGAAATCCCCGCTCAGGGTTATCCGGTCGGAGCCCACGAAGACCAGATCCACCTTGCCTCTGGCGAGGAGCGAATGCGCCGCGGAATCGCAGACAACGGTGACATCAACGCCGGCGCGCTGGAGTTCCCAGGCCGTGAGCCGCGCCCCTTGCAGGAGAGGCCGGGTCTCGTCGGCGAATACCTTGAAACGAATCCCGCGTTGCTTGGCTACATACATGGGCGCAAGAGCGGTGCCGTAGCCGGCGGTCGCCAGACCCCCCGCGTTGCAGTGGGTCAAGAGGGTCATGCCGTCCGCGATGAGCTCCGAGCCGATCTCTCCCATGCGCCTGCCGGTCGCCAGGTCCTCCTCGAAGATCCTCAAGGCCTCGGCCGCCAGCGCCTCCGCGGAAGCGCGAGCATCACCCGCCGCGGGGCCGGCCGCGCCGGCATCCAGCACTCCCGACATCCGCTTCAGGGCCCAGAAGAGGTTGCTCGCGGTGGGCCTGGTAGAGCCGAGGAGCGCGATCGCGTCCCGGACCCTCGCTGCATAGCGGTCCCAGGCCAGGTCTCGTGCGGCCAGCGCCTCGACCGCCGCACCCATCGCCGCCGCCACACCGATCAGCGGCGCCCCGCGAACGGCCAGGGTCCTGATGGCATCTGCCATCTCGCTGGCTCGGGTGATGTCGAGATGGGTCTCGCGGCCGGGAAGCTCGCGCTGATCGATGACTCGCACTCTGTCCCCGAGCCACTCAATGGGCACCACCGGCGGCTTGAGCATTGCCTATTCTCCCATGACCTGAACCACCACACGACGCCTTCTAGGCCGGTTGTCAAAGTCGATCACCACAATCTGCTGCCACGTTCCGGTGAGCAGCGCACCACCCGAAACCGGGACCGACAGCGAGGGCTTCAGGAGTGCCGCCCTGACGTGAGAGAAGCCGTTGCCGTCGCCCCACCGGCTGTCGTGGGCGTAGTGCGTGTCCCGCGGCACAAGCCGCTCGACGGCCGCTTTGAGATCGGCCACCAGGCCGGGCTCGTACTCCACGGTTGTGACACCCGCGGTCGAGCCGGCCACGAACACCGTCACCACCCCCTCCTTGACGCCGGACTGTCTCACCAGATCGGCCACCTGGCCGGTCACGTCCTTTATGTCGCAGTAACCTTTGCCGCTGGTCTCGAACTCGTAAGTTAAGACCGCCATCACACAGCCCTCCCTGAGCGGCGCACGCGGCGGCGGGCCGCCCTGCGGGCGACCGGACGCCGGCTGCGGGACCCCGACGGGCGGCAGGCAGCTGCCCGCCCGCCCGAGCG
>JBAQHK010000307.1:0-3443 GCA_049288275.1 bacterium
GCCGATGGCCTCAAGGAGCACGAACCCGGTGAGGAAGGACCCAAGGACGGCCCCGAAGGTGTTGACCGCGTAGAGCGCTCCGACGCCGCTTCCCAGCCTGGCCATCTCCCGACCCGCGAACCTGCTCAGGATAGGCAACGTGGCCCCCATCAAGATCGTGGGCACAAGCAGCATGCCGAAGGACAGCAGAAAGCGGATTATGGTCACCGGCAGCGGCCTCTGACCGAAGGCCTGGAACACGCTGGAGTAGAGCCCGGTCAGCCCGCCTATCGCCAGCGGCATGACCAGGGCGCAGACCCCGATTCCCAACTCCAGCAGGCCGTAGGCCGCCAGGGGCCTCGCCAGCCTGTCGCCGCGCCGCCCTATGGCGAGGCTTCCCAGGGCCATGCCGCCCATGTAGGCCGCCAGCACCGTGCTTGCAGCCTGGACGGTGTTGCCGAACACCGTGGTGAACATCCTTGTCCACGCGACCTCGTAGACCAAGCCTGTCGCGCCCGACAAGAAGAACAGCCCCAAGACCAACACTTTGCCGCCGCTCGGATGGCGCATAGGTTCCTCTCCCTTGACGTTATTGACAATGTTAGCCTGTCGAGGTGCCCCAGGTCAACATCGACCGCGCCCTTGAGTGCCATCGGCTTCAGCCGCTGATCTCGTGCCGACACCGCGCCGAGGCCGCGCTCGGCCTTGATTCTGTAGGCTTGACGGGGTGCGCTATATCGGATATAATTAACTATCTGGAAGCTAGGGCAAACATAGGCAGGTGTAGGCAGGCAAGCAAGGGGAGGTAGTGATGGCTCGGTTTGCCGTTTTTTGTGTCCTGACCGCTCTTCTGATCTCGGGAATCGCTGTTGCTGACGAAACGTCGTTGGTAGGCTTGGTGTCAAAGCCCGTGTCCGGGCAAGTCATGCGCGAGGCCGGCATCCGTTATCTTGCCGACCTGGGAGTCAACTGCCTTGTCGAAGGCGATGAGCTTGCGGTGGCAAGGCTCAAGGACGCCGGTGCGGCATTCGTTCCTGTCGCGGTGCTACGTCCTGGCGAAGACGTCTATCTCCTGAAGCCCCGGACCCTCGCCGGCGAGATCACTTACGCGGGAGGGCTCTTCGAGGTGGGCCGCGGCCAGTACGTTACCACGATCGCCAAGCACGACATCGAGCAGCTCAGGGATCTTCCCTTCACCAAGGTGAGGCTGCTTCCGACGATCTTCCCCGAGCGCAGCCAGGGGATGATGCGCCTGGCTTCGGGCGCGGCGATCACCCCCAAGCCTGAGATCGAGGACATCGTGGCCGCGGTCTCTTCCGACACCGTGTCCAAGTACATCTCGCAGATGAGCGGGCGCGAGCCGGTGGTGATAGGCGGAACTCTGGACACGTTGCTCACCAGGTACTCCTACAGCACGAGTTTCCCGGACGCCGCGGCATACGTCTACGAGCGCTTTCAGGGCTACGGCATTCCGGTCGAGTACCAGACCTACACCGTGTCGGTCTTCGATTTCTACGCGGACTACTTCGTGAACGATAGCATGGGCTGGGCAGTGGGAAGCGATCAGAAGGTCTTCAAGACCACCGACGCCGGCGCGACCTGGGTCAGGCAGTCCCCGGGGGCGGCCAATCAGATCTTCCACGGGGCCTCTTTCGTTGATTCGCTCACCGGCTGGCTGACCGGCACCGCCGGCACCATACGCAAGACGACGAACGGCGGCACGACCTGGACGACGCAGGCATCCGGCGCCAGCAGCACCCTGCGAGAGGTGGTCGCCCTGGATAGCCAGAACGCCTGGGTCGTGGGATACGGCGGCACGGTCCGCAGGACCGTGAACGGCGGCACCAACTGGACCACCGTGGCAAGCGGGGTCAGCGTTGATCTTTACGGTTGCCACTTCAGGTCAAACTCCCGGGGTTGGGCAAGCGGCGCAGGCGTGATGATCTTCTGGAACGGGACTTCCTGGTCTTCTCAGACTGTGGGAACCGGCGAGAACCTCATCGATGTCTACTTCGTCGACGACAACGTTGGCTGGACCGTGGGCAACGGCGCCACAATCTTGAAGACGGTGGACGGCGGCCAGAACTGGACTCCGCAGACTGCCCCAGCCGACGCCGATCCTTCCTTCAGGAGCGTTTGCTTCGTGGACAGCCTTGAAGGATGGGCGGTGGGCCTGAGCGGCACCATAATCCATACGACCAACAGCGGCGCGACCTGGGAGGTTCAGGATGCGGGCAGCCTCTTCGGCCTGCGGTGGGTGGACTTCGTCGACAGCGAGACCGGCTGCGCCGTGGGCTACGGCGGCACCATCCTTCGCACCGACGACGGCGGCGCAACCTGGGTCAACCAGCGCGGCAATCTGCCCTCGGCCAACGTCAAGTTCCTCGACAACGTGGTGGCGACCAAGCCCGGCACGGTCTCGACCGACTACGTGGTGATCTGCGGTCACCTGGACTCGACCTCGCCCGATCCGTACAATCGCGCTCCGGGCGCCGACGACAACGCCAGCGGGACGGCGGCGGCCATAGAAGCCGCTCGGGTCATGGCTTCCACGCCCTTCAGGAAGACGATCAAGTTCTGCGCCTGGTCCGGTGAGGAGCAGGGTCTCTACGGGAGCGGTGAGTACGCCGGACAAGCCAGCAGCGACGGAGACGTGATAGCCGGCGTCTTGAACTTCGACATGATCGGCTATGTCAACGTAGCTCCCGAGGACATAGACGTCATAGGCAACGCCTCGTCGGAGTGGTTGGTGGACCTCACCATTGATTGCGCCGACGCCTACGTGCCGGGACTGGCCACCCTCAAGATGATCGACCCGACGGTCTCCGGCAGCGATCACTACATGTTCTGGCAGGCCGGCTACGACGCTCTGCTGGCCATTGAGGACGAGAACGTGCCTTATCCCTACTACCACACCGTGAACGACACCCTCGGCAACATCACGATGTCCTTCTGCACCGACGTCGTGCGGATGGGCATCGCCACCGCCGCCGAGCTTGCCGAGCTTGACACCGTGGCTTCGGTTCCGGCGGTCCCGGCGCCGCCCTTTGCCGTCAGCGCGAGTCCCAATCCGTTGGTGGCCGGCACCAGGATAGCGTTTGCCTTGAGTTCGCAGAGTGAGATCACTGCCCGCGTCTACGACGTTCGGGGCCGTGAGGTACGGACCCTCTTCAGCGGCTCGCTTCCCGCCGGCGCCCACCAGGTGGTCTGGCAGGGCGACGCCGCGAACGGCGCGCCGGTGTCCCCCGGCGTCTATTTCGCCACAGTGGCGACCGAAGCGGGCGAGCGTTCGACGAAGATCATGGTTCTGAGGTAGCTACACCTCCAAAGTGGATTGGACGGGCGGGGCCTCGAGGCCCCGCCCTTTCGCTTTCGGAGGCGACCCGGCGGGCGGGTCCTGTCGCCGACCACCCGCCTTGCGTTCGGGGCCGTCGTCGGGCCGAAGCCCTTCGCTCAGAGTACTG
>JBAQHK010000308.1:0-7406 GCA_049288275.1 bacterium
CCCCGTCGGCGCCACCCGCCTCGCCTTCGCACGTCGGCGCCACCCGCCGGGTCTCGCTCCCTCGCCCGTCACGTGAGTACCAGGAAGCCTCGATCGCGGCCCTGGCCCAGCGAGCCCGAGACCACTCGCTCAATCTCGCCGGAGCACTTGAGATCCAATCCGGTCTCAAGAGCCGAGGTCACGCGGCCCTTGTCGCGGTCCCCGTCGGCCTCGCCAAAGCCCCCCACGCCTATCTTGTTTATGAAGACGACACACCTGGCGCCCGGCGGCTTCCTGCCCAGATAGGAGTCCGGGGAGACCACGCACTTCACCACCACCTGCCTGTCGACCGCGGCCGCCGGGCCGACGCCGCACAGGGCCTCCACCGCCTCCGGATTGAAAACCTCTTCGGAGGTAACCGACTTGCCGAGGCAATCCGCGCCCACCACGATCACGTACAGGCCCGCCGATGCCGGCACCTGGGGTTCGTCCTGCCTGGGAACCTTGAGCGACTTGCCGCGCGCTCCGTCGCACTCAGCCACCACGGTGGCGGGCGCAAGCTCGCGCCAGAGCCCGTCGAGGAAGGCCGGTGAGAAACCGTGGAGCTTGGGGTCCACTCTGGCCCGCCCGGCAATCACCAATCGGCTCTCGCCGAGCGCGGCCCTGACCAGGCCGGCTGCGTCCGGGCCTTCCTCGCAGACCACCACGCGAGCCCCCTCGCGAGCGGTGTCATCCGCGCTGGGATAGATGATCTTGGTAGTTGTGGTGAGGACCACCGGAAGGCCTCGGGCGGCGATCTCGCGTCCCAGGCCGTACATCAGGGACGTCTTGCCGCCCGCGCCGACGATGCCGACCAGGCTCGCCGGTGTGACGCCGAGCGCCTCGGCGAGCGATGTCTTGAGTTCGACCCTCACGTCTTGGCCCGCGCCAGCGCCTGGGTGATCTGCCCCAGGGCGGCCTTGATGTTCTCCACCGAGTTGGCGTAGGAGAACCTGAGATAACCCTCGCCGAATTTGCCGAAGGCCGTGCCCGGAAGTGCCGCAACCCCGGCCTCGTTCATCAAGAGGTCGTTCAAGTCGCGCGACGCGTAGCCTGTGCCCTCAATGTTGGGAAATACGTAGAAGGCGCCCTTGGGCTTCAGGCACTTGAATCCTGGGATCCGGTTGAGCCCGTCGACGATCACGTCCCGGCGGCGCTTGAACTCGTCGTGCATCTTCTGGGCCGCGGTCTGGTCGCCGGTCAGGCCCTCGATCCCTGCGATCTGGTTGAAGGTGCAGGTGCAGGAGTTGGAGTTGATCTGCAATTGAGTGATGCCCTTGGCCAGGTCCGCAGGCATTATGCCGTAGCCCACCCGCCAGCCGGTCATCGCGTAGGTCTTGGTGAAGCCGTCGAGGATGATGGTCCGTTCCTTCATCCCCGGGAAGGTGGCGATGCTCACGTGCTCGCCCTCGTAGAGGATCTTCCCGTAGATCTCGTCGGCCAGGACCCAGATGTCGTGCTTGACCGCGAGCTTCGCGATCTCCCTGAGATCGTCCGCCGAGAGCACTCCCCCGGTGGGATTCTGCGGGGAGTTGATTATCATCATCTTGGTCCTGGGCGTTATCAGACGGCCCAGCTCATCGACGTCGAATGAGAACTCCTTGGACATCTCCAGCTTTATGGGCACCGCCTTGGCGCCCACGAACTCGATCACCGATTCGTAGATCGGGAAGCCGGGATTGGGATAGATCACTTCGTCGCCGTCGTCCGCCAGGGCGAGGATCGCGAAGAACATCACGGGCTTGCCGCCCGGGGTTATAACCACTTCGTCGGGTGAGATCGGGATGTGCTTCTCCTTGCTCACCACTTCGGCCACCGTCTTCCGCAACTCCGGCATGCCCTGGGCGGGCCCGTAGTGCGTGTAGCCGGCCCGTATGGCCTTGACGGCCGCCTCCCTGATGTTCTCGGGCGTGTCGAAGTCGGGCTCGCCGATCTCCAGATGGATGATCTTCTTGCCCTGCGCCTCCAGGCCCTTGGCCCTGGCCAGTACCTCGAAGGCGCTCTCGGTACCCAGCCTTGACATTCGCTTGGCGTACTTGACCATTACCCTCACCTCCGCTTGAGGCTGCTGGTTGAACTTCGCTACTCAAACCTCAGAGTCTTGAGACCGGTCTTCTCGTCGAAGACCCTCACCATCTTCTTTTCCAAACGCATGATCGCGACTTCGGCGGTCATGTGAACCTTGCCGCCGGTGAAGTGGCCGGCCACCGCCCGCCCGTCCGCTCCGGCCAGGGTGGCGTGCAAGTGCAGGAAGACATCCCCTTCGAGCATCGCCACGTTGCCGTTGAGGGCAACCAGCTCCACCTCGCCTCCGACGGGAATCGGCTCGTAAACGCCGCCTCCCTTGTAGAAGGCCAGGCCGGGCGAGGCGAGCATCCCCACGCCGCCCAAGACCACACCCGACGTCACGCCCGCCTTCTTCAGGGCCTGCTTGGCGCCCTCGACCAGGTCCTCGCCGTCGGAGAATCGCAACAAGATCACGTTTCCTTCCTTCAGGGTTTCCAAGTTCCGCTACACCCCCTTCTCGCCGGCGGTTCCTGTGGTCGATGCCGCCTCGATCGCATCCACTATTCGCTTGTAGCCGGTGCACCTGCACAGCACCCCGGATATGGCCTCGCGGATCTCGTCCCTCGTTGGCCTGGGGTTCTCACTGAGCAGCGACGTGGCCACCAGGATCATCGCGGGCGTGCAGAAGCCGCACTGAATCGCTCCCTTGTCGACGAAGCACCGCTGGACGACGTCCAGCCGCTCACCGTCGGAGATGCCCTCTATGGTCACCACCTCGGCTCCGTCCGCCTGAAACGCGAACATGATGCAGGAGAGCACAGGCTTGCCGCCCAGGAGCACCGTGCAAGCGCCGCAGTCGCCCCGACCGCATCCCTCGTGGGTGCCCAGCAGTCCCAGGTCCTCACGCAGGAAAGCCAGCAGGCTCCGGTCGGGCGCCACCTCGGCGCGCACCGCCTCGCCGTTGACTCGAAGGCTTACGGTCACCATGTCTGTCACGCTAGCCATCCACGCTCACCCCGTCATCCGGCAATCTTCTCGTAGGTCTTGCCCTTGATTCTCGAAGTGTCCACCTCGACCGTTCTCACGCGGCTGGCTTCCAGCCAATCGCCCGCCGCTTCCCCGCACAGCTCGGTCGAGAAGTACCTCTGGCCGGAGTCGTTTATCATGGTGACCACGGTCCGGTATTCCGGATGGGCCTCGGCGACCCTCTTCGAGGCAAGCACGTTGCAGCCCGAGGAGATCCCGCAGAAGAGGCCTTCCTCGCGCGCCAGCCTCTGGGCCATCTCCACGGCGTCGTCTGAGGCGATTGTAACAAGTCCGTCGAGAATGTCCACGTCTAGAAGATCGGGGATGAAGCCGTCGCCGATGCCTTCGATCTTGTGAGATCCCCACTTGCCCTCACTCAGCACCGGGCACTCCCTGGGCTCGACCGCGTAGAGCTTGACGCGGGGGTTCTTCTCCTTGAGGAACTTGCCGGCCCCGGAGATCGTCCCTCCGGTTCCCTGAGTGGCGACGAAGGCGTCAACGCGCCCCTCGGTCTGGTCCCAGATCTCCGGACCGGTCGTCAGATAGTGCGCCTCGGCGTTGTCCGGATTGGAGAACTGCTTGACCTCCCACATCTTGCCCTTGTTCTCGGCCAGAATCTCGTTGACCTTGGCCAGGGTGAGGTCCACGTCGCTTTCGCCTCCGGGAGTCTCCACAAGGCGAGCCCCGTAGGACCGGATGATCTTCTTGCGTTCCTCGCTCATGCCTCCCGGCATCACTATGATGCACTTGTAGCCCTTGACGGCGGAGGCCATCGCGGTCGCGATCCCGGTGTTGCCGGTCGTGCCCTCGATTATGGTCATGCCGGGCTTGAGCTGCCCGCGCTCCTCCGCCTTTTCAATCATCCAGTAGAGGATCCTGTCCTTGAGGCTGCCGCTGGGGCTGAAGAACTCCAGCTTGCCAAGGATGTCCGCCTTGACATCGCTTGCGACCCGCGAGAGCCTCAAGAGCGGGGTGTTACCTACGGTCTCGAAGAGATTCCGAGCCACCTTCATTTGTCCCTCCAATCCGATTCCCTGACTTCCAATTCCCTACAGACAACGCTCGACCTCGTCCAGATCGTCTCCGACCTCGCAGACTCTGACCCCCGCGGCCACGCTCTCGGGATCCTTGAGCCCGCTGCCGGTGATCAAGACCACCGCGGTCTCGCCGGCGGACACCGTCCCGGCCGCCACGGCCTTGCGAAGCCCCGCCAGGGCCGCGGCTGCCGCGGGTTCGGCGAAGACCCCCGTGGTCCTTGCCAGCACCAGCGCCGCATCCACAATCTCGCCGTCGGTCACCGCCACGGCGCTCCCGCCGGATTCCCGGAGCGCCCTCACGGCCTTCCTCCAGTTTCTGGGGGCTCCAACCCTGATCGAGTCCGCCAAGGTGGAGGCCCGCACCGGCCGGAGGTCGCCGCCGGACTCGAAAGCATCGACTATCGGCCTGGCGCCCTCGGCTTGGACCGCCAGCACCCGCGGAAGCGAGGTGGTCTCGCCCACCGCCTTGAGCTCCTTGAAGGCTTTCCACTGCGCGCTCACGATGCAGCCGTCGCCGACCGAGACCACCACCCAGTCGGGCACCCGCCAGCCCAGCTGCTCGTAGATCTCAAGCGAGCAGGTCTTCTTGCCTTCAACCAGATAGGGGTTGATCGCGCAGTTGCGATTCTCCCAACCCCATCGGTCTATCGCCCGGGTCGCAAGATCGAAGGCGTCCTCGTAGGTGCCGGCGACCTTGAAGACCCGCTCGGCGCATGCCGCCAGCTGATAGAGCTTGGGTTTGGGGATTGTCGCGGGGACGAAGATGTAGGACTTGAGCCCGACCGAGGCGGAGAGCACCGCCAGCGACGAGGCCGCGTTGCCGGTCGAGGCGCAGCATATGCCCTCGGCGCCCTTCTCAACCGCCATCGATACCGCGACCGCGCTGGCGCGGTCCTTCAAGGACGCGCTGGGATTCACGGTGTCGTCCTTGATGAAGAGATCCCTGTGGCCCACGGCCTCGGCAAGCGCCGGAAACGCGTAAAGCGGCGTCCACCCCACGCGGCGCATCCGCTTCCCGAGCCCCGAAGTGGGCAGGAGATCGGAGTACCTCCAGATCGAACGCTCCTTGCGCTGGCGCAGCGGCTGGCGCTTGAAGGCCTCGCGCGTCCGGTCGTAGTCGTACTCGACGTCCAGAATGCCTTCGAGCCCGCACGACGGACAAGTGATCGCGGCGCCGGCGTCGTAGCGCCTGCCGCACTTGACGCAGGCCAATGCGATCATCTTTGCCACAGCCGCTCCGTCCTTACAGATCCTACAGCCTCTTCCACAGCGCCTCGGCCAGGGCCCGGGCCTTCTCAAAGACCAGCCCCTCGTCCAGCAGGGTTGATCGTCCGCCCTCCAGCACCACGCGACCTCCCACCAGCACCGTGTCCACCTTGAGATCTCCCATCAAGAGGTGCATCCACAGGTTGCCCCGATCCACGGGAGTCGGGGAGTCGTACTCCATGATCACAATGTCGGCCAGGGTGCCCTCGGCGATCTCGCCGATCTTGTCTTCGAAGATGCCCGAGGCGATTATGGGATTGTTCTTCAAGAGCATCAGTTCGGTCTCCACCGTTGCCACCGCCGGCGAGCGCTCGCCGAGCCTCCAGGCCAGCATCCCGGCCAGAGCGTCCTCCAGGATCCAGAAGCCGAAGCCGTCGCTTCCGAAGCCAACTCTCACCCCGTGCCGGAACATCTTGCCGACCGGGGCAATGCCCACGGCGTTGGACATGTTGGATCGCGGGCAATGGACGACGCTGGTGCCGGTTCGGGCGAGCGCCTGGATGCCCGCATCGCTGACGTGCACGCAGTGGACGGCGAGGGTCTTGGCGGCAAGCACGCCGGCCTCGTTCAAGCGCGTGGTCACCCTGCGCCGATAGCGCTTCTGGCTGTCCTCGGTGTCGACGGTGTCCTCGGCAACGTGCATGTGGAATCCCAGCCCCAGCTCGGCCGCGGCCTCACGGGCCCTCAAGAGCGTGGGCTGCGAGATGGTGAACGAAGCGTGCAGTCCCATCATCGCCCGGAGCCTGTCGTTGGGCTTGTCCTTGAGGCCCCGAGCGAAGCGGACGTTCTCGTAGATCCCCAGCGAGGCCCGGTCCTGGCCGTCCCTGTCGGAGACCTCGTAGCAAACGGCGCCGCGGGCGCCGGCTTCGATCATGCCCTGGGCGATCCCGTCGAGGCTCTTGTCGATGGCGTGAGGGCTGGAGTGATGGTCGAAGATGGTGGTCACCCCGGCCTTGAGACTCAAGAGGCTTCCCACCAGGGAACTCACGTAGCAATCCTCGTAGGTCAGGGCGCGGTCGAGCCTCCACCACAGGTTGTCCAGCATCTCGGGGAAGTTTCGCGGCGCCGCGGTGGCAAGCTTGATGCCGCGCGCCAGGGTGCTGTAGAGGTGGGTGTGCGCGTTTATGAAGCCGGGCAGGACCATCTTGCCTTCGGCGCCGATCACCGTCACCCGCTCGCCCTCGGTCTCCTTGCGCCAGTCACCGTCGCCGATTTTGGCGATCCTGCCGTCGCGGATAGCCATCCAGCCTCCACGAACAGGGCTCTTCTTGATCTTGGAAATATATATGTCGCCGCCTGTTATGACTGTCACTTCACGCTGGGCTTTAAGCTTCTCCAAACCACCCTCCTTGCCTGGCGCGCCCCAGGCCTCAACCTCGCTTCAAGAACATGCCGCCGCCCGCCTTGCCCAGAAAGCGGCCTTCCTGCTGGATCACCTCGCCGCGCAGAATGGTCGCCACGGGGAAGCCGCGGAGGCGCATACCCTCGTAGGGCGAGTAGTCGGACCTCATGTGAAGCGCGCGGGCGGTCACCTTGAACTCGCGGCCGGGATCCACGACCACCAGGTCGGCGTCGCTTCCCACCCGGATCACTCCCTTGCGCGGATAGAGCCCGAAGATCTTGGCCGGATTGGCGGCGAGAACATCCACAAGGGTCCGCAGGGATATCTCCTTGCCGAGCCCCCGCGTGAAGACCAGCGGAAGCGCGGTCTCGATCCCAGGCAGGCCGTAGGGGATGCGCCTGAAGTCGCCGCGCCAGGTGTTCTTGGCGGCCCGAGTGAAGCTGCAGTGATCCGTCGCCACCACGTCGATCGCTTTGCGCTCCAGGGCCTCCCAGAGGTAGGCCCGGTCCGCCCGCTTCCGCAGCGGAGGACACGAGGCCAGCAGATGCCCGTCGACCTTGCCCAGGGCGGACTGGTCCAGCACCAGATACTGCGGGCAGGTCTCGGCAAACACCGGGTAGCCCCTCTTGTTCCACTGCTCCACAAGCTCGCAGCCCTCGCGGGTCGACAGGTGAAAGATGTAGAGCTTGGCCATGCACACCGAGGCCAGG
>JBAQHK010000309.1:0-19697 GCA_049288275.1 bacterium
AAGAGCAGGCGCCGCTGATACTCCATGGTCTCCAGCTCACCCGCGGCCTGCTTGTACTTCTGGTACTCAAGAAGCTGCTGAACCAGTTCCCGCCTGGGATCGTCCTCCTCGCCCAGCTCGTCGTCCTGCCTGGGAAGCAGCATTCGCGCCTTGATCCTCATCAGGGTCGCGGCCACCACCAGGAACTCACCGGCCAGCTCGAGGTTGAGGAACTCCATCGCCCTGATGTAATCCAGGTATTGCTGGGTTATCTGGGCGATCGGTATGTCATAGATGTTTATCTCTTCCTTCTTGATGAGAAAGAGCAGGAGGTCCAGCGGCCCTTCAAACCTCTCAAGCCTGACTTTGTATTCCAAGGGTCACCTATTTCCCCAGGGCCATCGCTCGCCTGACATCGGCCATGGTCGCCCGGGCGACCTCGCGAGCCGCCTCCGCACCCCGGTCGAGTACTCGCAGCACGGCTGCCCGGTCGGCTTCCAGCTCGGCCCTTCGCTCCCGTATGGGCCGCAGGAAGTCCGCTATGGCCGCGGCGATCTCCTTCTTGCACTTGACGCAGCCTCGCGTCCCAGCGACGCACTCTGAGCGTATCGCCTCCACCGCCTGACCGTTGAACCTTCTGTGGTAGGCGAAGATGGTGCAGATGTCCGGGTGGCCGGCATCGCCCATGTAGATCTTCTCGGGGTCGGTGATCGCACTGGACACCTTCTTGGCGATCACCTCCGCCGGATCGGACAACAGCACTACGTTGCCCAAGGACTTGCTCATCCGGCGGGCGTCCAGCCCCGGCAGCCTGGCAAACTCGGTCAAGATCGGCTCGGGCTCCGGAAAAACCTGGCCGTAGAGCCCGTTGAAGCGGCGCGCGAGCTCGCGGGTTATCTCCAGGTGCGGCAGTTGGTCCTCACCCACCGGCACCGAGTGAGCCTTGTACATCAGTATGTCCGCGGCCTGAAGCACCGGGTAGCCCAGGTGACCGTAGGTCAGGTTCTCGCCCATCTCCAGGTCTCGCGCCTGTTCCTTGAGGGTCGGGTTCCTCTCCAGCCTGGCCACGGTTACGAGCATCGAGAGGAGCAGGTGCAGCTCGGCGTGCTCCTTGACCTCGGACTGAATGAAGATCACGCTCCTGGCCGGATCGATGCCCGAGGCAAGCCAGTCGATCGCCACCTCGAGGCTGTCCGCGGCGATCTCGCCGGTGTGCTCGTACTCGGTCGTCACGGCGTGCCAGTCCGCGACCTCGAAGAAGCACCTGTATTCGTCCTGGAGCTTGATCCAGTTCGCGAGCACGCCCACGTAATTGCCCAGGTGGAGCCTCCCCGTGGGCCTCATGCCGCTCAGGATGGTCTTGCGCGCCATTTCAGTACCTCACCCCGTGTATCCTGTAAAGAGCCTGAAGAGCAGAAGAGCGGGCGGCACGATCACTCTTTCAATCACACCCACACCGATCAGACTGCCCGCTATTATCAAACCCAGCACTATCAAGGTCCCGAAGCGGCTGATGGATTCATACTTCGCCGCCAGCCTCACCGGCAGAATCGCCGAGATCACCCCCGACCCGTCCAAGGGCGGTATCGGAATCAGGTTGAAGAAGGCCAGGAAGAGGTTGATCAGCGCAATCGCGGTCAGCACCAGCGCCAGCGGATTGGACCCCTCGGACTCCAAAGCCGGGCCACCCACCACTCGCACAGCCAACCCGGCCGCGAGGGCCAGAAGGATGTTGGACAGTGGGCCGGCAAGCGATACCCACAGCACCCCTCGCCGCGGATGGCGGAAGGCCAGAGGATTCACCGGCACCGGCTTGGCCCAACCGAAACCGATGCGACCGCCCGAGCTCACCAGCAGGACCAGAGGAACCAGGATGGTGCCGATGATGTCTATGTGGGCAAGCGGATTGAGGGTCACCCGCCCGAATTGCTCGGCGGTGTGATCGCCTTGCTGCCTGGCTACCCTCGCGTGAGCATACTCATGAATGCTCAGCCCCAGAAGAATCGCGAAGAGACCTGCTACTGCTCCCTGGACGTTACCTTGTATCGGATTTGGCCCCCTTGCTCACTCGCGTGAGCCCTGGATTTTGAGGCAATATACCACTCGCGGAGGCGGGGTGTCAACACCAATCTCCCCCCGGGCCTGCTGCCCCCGATGTCCCTGCCTCAAGACTTGCCGCCGCGCCGCTTCGCCAGGCGAGCAACCCTCCGACGGGCGTAGGCCAGTTCGTCCTCCGCGGACGGAAGCTTGCCGGCGAGCTTGAGTCCCACGATCTCGGCCAGGATCTTCCCCACGTGGGGGCCCGGCCCGAGCCCGAGCGCGGCGACGGCGCCTCCGCTCACGGTGGGGGTGACGTGCCGCCATCGTCTGAGGTACGAGGTGACCAGCCGCCGAACCCGCCGCGACCCCACGGCGTGGAGCATCGCCATTCCTTCCGGCGGCACGCCGCCCAAGAGCCGCGCCGCGCTCACCGGGCCGGGCCCCCCGCGCTCCAACGCCGCCGCGGTTCGATCGAGACTCACCGCCGCCCACCGACATGTCTCGCGCACGTCCCTCGGGGGATTGAGGCGCTCCAGGACGGTGGCGGCCTCCTTGGCTGACAGACCCACAAAGAGGGACGCCATGTATGATACCCAGGGCCGCGCGTGGCCCTCTCCCGCCGCGGTTTCGATCCGGCCCAGCGACCGCGGCATGGCACGCCAAGCCGCGAGCCTGCGCTCCCGGTTCCCACCGGGGACGATCCCGGCGACCACCCCAAGCCGGTCGAGCATCCTCAAACCCGTCGCCGCCGAGGCCTCCAGCGAGATCAGCCTGAGCTCGGCGTAGATTCGCTTGCCCGAAAGCGTCCCGAGACCGCCCGCGGCCAGACAGTCGCGCGCCAGGGCGCCGGTGTGGCGGTCAAACCTCAGGCCGTATCTGGCAGCGAAGCGCGCGCCCCTGAGAATCCGAGTCGGGTCGTCCCGGAAGCTGGCATCGTGCATCACCCTCAGCCGCTTGCGTCTCAGATCCGCCAGGCCTCCGCAGGGGTCCAAGAGGCTACCGAACTCACCGGGGTTGAGCCGGATCGCCATGGCGTTGACGGTGAAGTCCATGCGCCACAGGTCGCTCGAGATCTCCGACGCAGCGACCTCCGGCAGCGCCCCGGGGCGGCGGTAGATCTCGGTCCGGGACGTGGCGAAATCCACAGTCCCCAGCCGGGGAGTGTCCACCTTGCATGTCCCGAACTCGGTGTGCTTCCTTGCTCTAGTGCCGAGGCGCGCGGCAAACCGGCGAGCGACGTCTTCGGCCTTGCCTTCCACCACCACGTCGAAGTCGGTGTTGGGGTAGCCCGCCGCGAGGTCCCTGACGATGCCGCCCACGAGATAGGCTCGATAGCCGAGCGAGCCCGCTATCTCGCCCACCGCCTTGAGCATGCTGCAGGCCGGGGTGGGCAGCGACCGCCCGAGCCACTCAGGCGACACCGCGCCAGGGGTCAGCTTCGGTCTCATAGTTTGGGCGATCTCCTCTCTCTTCCCCGCGGATGGTACTCGATTATCACCTCGCGAAGATACTCCATGTATACTTTGGTGTACATCTGAGTGGTGGATATGTCGGAGTGGCCCAGGAGCTCCTGGACGTCCCTCAAATCGGCTCCACCCTCCAAGAGGTGAGTCGCGAAGGAATGCCTCAGCACGTGAGGGCTGACCCTGGAGCCCAGGCCCGCTGCGATCGCGTAGGCCCTGAGGATCTTCCAGAAGCCCATTCGCGTCAGGGGCTTTCCGCGCCAGTTCAAGAACAAGGTCTCCTCGGACCTGCCCTTCAAGATCGCAGGCCTCACGCTCTCGACATATGCGCCGACCCACCTGAGCGCTATCGAGCCCACCGGCACTATCCGCTCCCGCGAACCTTTGCCGAAGCACCTCGCATAGGCGCCTTCGGTGTTGAGGTCGTGCGCCCGAAAGCCTACCACCTCCGACACTCGCATGCCGGTGGCGTAGGTGAACTCCAGCATGGCCTTGTCCCTCAGGCCCAGAGGCTTGGCCACGTCCGGCTGACCGAGCAGGCGTTCCACCTCGGGCTGGGTGAGGGCCTTTGGTACTCTGCGCCAGATCCTGGGGGTCACCACGTCCGCGGTGGGGTCCTTGGCGCCGTAGCCCTCGGCCACAAGAAACCGGTGAAAGGCGCGGAGCGACGATGTCTCCCTCCTCACACTGGCGGGGGACATGCCGCACTCACTCAGGAAGGACAGGTAGGCGTGGACATCGGCGCTCACGGCAGCCGCGGCGCTAGGTTTGCCCGCTCCGGCAAGGAACTCGATGTACTTCTTGAGGTCGCCCTCGTAGGCGGTGACAGTGTTGGCCGACACTCCCCGCTCGGTGGCAAGCCAACCGGTGAATTCCCTGAGCAAGTCTACCATTCTGCTTGAAGGAAGGGGTTGAGCCGCTTCTCGTCCGCAATCGTGGTCGCGGGTCCGTGTCCCGGATAGACCGCCAGCGCGTCGTCAAGCTTGGCGATGCGGCCCAAGAGCGTGCGGGCCATATCCCGGTCCGATCCGCCCGGCAGGTCGGTGCGGCCGATAGAGCCCTGGAACAGGGTGTCACCGGTAAAGAGGACCTGGCCTATCAGGTAGCACACGCTTCCCCCGGTGTGGCCCGGCGTGTGGAGCACCTTGAACTCCTTCCCGCCGACCGTAAGCGCATCGCCTTCCTCCACCCTCCGGTCCACCGCGCACGGCCGACGCTCGAAACCGAAGAGCGATCTCGCGCCCTCGGCGCCCTCCACCATAGGACAATCCGCCGGGTGGCACGCCACCTTCGCGCCGAAGCGCTCCCTGAGCGCAGCCGCGGCATTGGTGTGGTCCACGTGCCCGTGCGTCAAGAGGATCGTCTCCGGTCTGAGTCCCATCGCCTCGATCTCCTCCGCCAGCCGCTCCGGCTCCTCCCCCGGGTCAACAACCACGCCCTCGCCCGCCTCGCCGCACTTGACCAGGTAGCAGTTGCCCTCAAGCGGCCCAACCGGCACCAGTCTTACTTCGAGATCTCTGCGCATTCCTCGCTCCCGACGCCCCGCGACCCGCTCTCTAGCAAACCCTCAGCCCTCGACCAGGGGCAGCCTCTGGCTTCCCGATTCGAACTCCAGCAGCCAGCGCTTGACCCACAGCCCCCCGGTGTAGCCGCCAAGCGCGCCGTCGGCGCCCACCACCCGGTGACACGGGATCACAATCGGCAGGGGATTCGCTCCCAGCGCCCCGCCCACGGCGCGGGCGAAGTTGGCTCCACCCACGCGCTCCGCCACCCAGGCGTAGCTTCGGGTCTGGCCGAACGGGATACGCGCCGCCGCGCGCCACACCCGCCGCGCAAACGGCGACCAGCCTGTGAGGTCCACCGGCACCGAGAACTTGCGCTCCCTGCCGTCGAAATAGCGAGCGAGTTCCCGCGCGGCCTTGTCCACCAGCGCGCCCCCCTGCCTGAATCCGATGTCCCGCCGGCCGGCGAAGAGCCCCTCGAGAGCACCGACGTCCACGCCCGTGACACTGAGATGGAAGATCCCCTTGGGCGTGGCTCCGAGCCACACGGTCCCGAGCGGAGTGTCCGCGCTTCTGTAGGCTATGGTCAGCATTCCGGCCTTCTCCACATCTTCATGCCTCCCATTGTCGGCCCAAGGGCCGTGCTATTTCAACTACTGGTTTTGGCTGAGGGCGACCACCACGGCCTCGGCCTTCTTGGCCGTGATCCCCTTCACTCTCGCCAGGTCTGAAACACCGGCTTTCCTGAGGCCCTCCAGCGATCCGAACTGAGCAAGCAGGCGGCGAGTGAGCGCGGGGCCGATACCCGGTACGGTCTCCAGGATCGATCTTGTGCCCTCCCGCGTCCTGACCTTCCTGTGATAAGTGACGGCAAACCTGTGGGCCTCGTCCCGGATGCGCTGCAACAGGCGAAGCGCCGAGGACGAATGGGGTATCTGGACCGGTTGCGGCCGGCCCGGCAGCCACAGCTCGTCCAGCCTCTTGGCGATGCCCACCACAGCCGGCAGCGACTCGCTGCGCTCGCCGGCCTCCAGCATGCCTTCGATCGCGCTCGAGACCTGCCCCCTGCCCCCGTCAATCAGCACCAGGTTGGGCCTGGCCTCTTCACCCGCAACCACGTGGCCCCAGCTGCGCTTCAGGACCTCGCGCATCATCCCGAAGTCATCCTGCCCCGAGACGCCCTTGATCGCGTAGTGACGGTAGAGCCGCTTGGCGGGCCGCGCGTTCTTGAAGCACACCCGCGAACCCACAGGCTGTGAGCCCTGAGTGGTGGATATGTCGAAGGCCTCGATGGTCTCCGGGGTCTCCGCGAGATTGAGCCACTTGGTCAGCTCCTTCACCGAATTGGCCACCCGCGGGCCCGGCCGACTGGCGGCGGTCTGGGCCAGCGCGAGCTGGGCGTTGGCCACGGCCATCCTGACAAGGGCCCTGGCCCTGCCACGCTTGGGACTCATCACCCTTATCCGCTTGCCGGTCTTGGCGCGGAGCCACTCCTCAATCACGCCTGCCCCGTCCAGCCGCTCCTCCAGCACCACCTCGGCCGGAAGATCGGTGGCCAAGTCCAGATACAACTCCAGAAACGAGGAGACGATTTCCCGGTCTGATGGCTCGCCTTCGAAGCCCAGCCGATAGACTTCCTTGCCGACAATCTTGCCTTCGCGCACCCTGAGCGCCACCCCGACGGCCTCCCGGTCGCCCCGTCGAACCGCGACCACGTCCCGATCCCGCCGGTCGGTCGAGACCGCGGTTTGCCTCTGGGCCATCTTCTCCAGAGCCCGGATCCTGTCCCTGAGGCACGCCGCCTCTTCAAACCTGCGGCCGGCGGCCTCGGCCTCCATGCTGGCCTTGAGCTGACGGGTTACCCCGGCGACCTTGCCCGAAAGGAAGTCACACACCTGGCGCACGATCTTCTTGTAGGCCTCGCTGGCGACGTCGCCGCGGCACGGGCCCACGCACTTGCCTATGTGGTAGTTGAGGCAGCCGCGGTCCGGTCGCGCCAGAGGAAGGTCGCGCTTGCAGGCGCGAATCGGGAAGACCTCGGTCAGCACCTTGAGGCTGCGGCGCATCGCCCTGGCGTCGGTGTAGGGGCCGAAGTACCGGGCGGTCCTGTCGCTCAAGTTGCGCGTGGCCGAGATCCCCGGAAAGGGCGCCCCCGCCGTCACCTTTATGTAGGGGTACTTCTTGTCGTCCTTGAGGTTGACGTTGTAGCGGGGCCTGAAGTGCTTTATCAGGTTGCACTCCAGAATCAGGGCCTCGACCTCGGAGGACGTCACTATGAAGTCCAGCCCCCTGGCCTTGGCAACCAGGGCCACGGTCCTCGGGGCCAGGGCATCGCCGCGGAAGTAGGACTTCACCCGCGACCGCAGCGACTTGGCCTTGCCGACGTAGATAATCTTGCCCCGCGAGTCCTTGAAGGTGTAGACGCCCGGACAATCCGGGAGGCTATCTGCCTTGGCTTCCAGTGTCGGTTCGATCATGGCCACCCAGCCGTCGTGAGATCATCCCCAGGATGAACATAACCTCTCCGGCCCTCACGGCATAGGCAACCGCGAGGAAGGCCACCAGCCCGGCCAGCCCGGCCACCCCCAGCTGGAGCGCCACCCCACGGAAACCAACAGCAAACGTTTCGAGCCGGTGAGCCAGCAGGTACATCACCAGGCCCATCGCCGCCGAAGCCACCAGGATCTTCACGGCCGCGGCCCAGATCTCGCGGCCGTGGATGTCGCCCAGCCTCCGCGCAAGGATGGCGTTGAGGGCGGCGAAACCCACGATCGAGGAGACCGAAGTGGCAACCGCCAGACCGGCGACCCCGAGCGGCCCCATCAGCGCCAGGTTGAGCCCGATGTTCAAGAAGACAGTGACCACGGCAACCTTGGTGGGGGTCATGGTGTCTTTCATGGAGTAGAAGGCCTGAACCGCCGACTTCACTCCGCCGTAGGCAACCAGTCCGACCGAATACCACACCAGGGCCTGCACGGTGATCGGGGTCGAGCGCAGCGCGGTGAACTCGCCGCGTTCGAACAGCACCCTCACGATCGGCTTGGCCAGCACTATCATGCCCACGGTCGAGGGAATCAGGAAGGCCAGTATCAACCTCATGGAGAACGCGAAGTCATCCACGAGCTTGGTCCGATCGTCTCGCGCGGCGTGCGCCGAGAGGGCCGGCAGGGTCGCCGTGGTGATGGCTATTGCGAAGATCCCAAGCGGCTGGATCGCTATCCTGTTTCCCAACCTGAGCGCGGTCACGCTGCCTTCCGGCAGGAAGGTCGCGAGCAGGCTGTCGACCAGCATGTTGACCTGGGCCACCGCGAAACCGAAAAGGCTGGGCACCATCAGCTTGCCGATCCACCTCACCCCCGGGTCCCTGAAGTCAGGGTTGAACTTCGGCCTGTGGCCGGTCCTGAGGAGCAGGGGCACCTGAATCAGGAACTGAAACGCCCCGCCGATCAGGGCGCCCACCGAGAAGAGGGTTATCATCCCCTCGCCTGAGCCTCGCGCAAGCTGCATGAAGGTGAAGGCGGTCGCGACAAGCGCGATGTTGAGCATAGCCGGCGCGAAGGCGGGCACCGCGAAGTAGCCAAGGCTGTTGAGGGTCCCGGCGGCCAGCACCTCCAGGCCTATGAGAAAGATGTATGGAAAGAGGATCCTGGTCAGCTTCAAGGTGAGCGCGAACGCCTGCGGGTCGTTGTGCCAGCCCAGGGCGTAGGCCTTGACTATCCACTGCGAGCAGAGTATCCCCGCGATCGTCACGCCGGCAAGAATCACAACCATCACCGAGAAGGTCTTGGAGGCAAGGTCGACCGCTCTCTGCTTGCCCTGCTTGTGAAGGTAGTCGGTGTAGACCGGCACGTAGGAGGCGTTGAGCATCCCCTCGCCGAATATCCTCCTCAGGAAGTTGGGGATCATGAAGGCGATGTTGAAGGCGTCGGCAAGATAGGTGGTGCCGAAGAAGGCCGCGAAGACGCTGTCCCGGGCTATTCCCAGGAGGCGACTGAGGAAGGTCGCGCCGCTTATGCGGCCGGCCGACTTTGCTATCTTCTCCTTGGCGCCACCGCGCATGATCGTACCTCGGCGAAGTAGTCTAACAGAACGCCGACCGCCCATCAACTGCGTTGGTTGACACCGGTCGCCGCCGCTGCTATACTGCCACGCTCTGGAGGTTGAAGTGAGCGTAGCCGGCACCAACACCGTCACCGTAGTAATTCCGACGCACAAGCGGCCTGAAATGCTGCGCGCTCTGCTGGATTCGCTGTCGCGTCAGCGAACGTCCCGGCGCTTCGAGGTGGTGGTGGTGGACGACGGATCCGGGGGCGACCTGGGCGCTCTGGAGGTGGAGTTCAGCGACATCACCCTCAAGGTCATACGGCTTCCCCACAGCCGGGGGCGCGCCTTCGCCCGCAACGAGGGCGTCCGCAGGTCCGTGGGCGGGACGCTGATCTTCGTCGATGACGACATGACCGTGGTCGAGGAGTTCGTGGAGGCGCACGTCGCGGCCCACACCGGCGACGATGTTGTGGCGATAGGAGACGTGCTGACCGCGCCCGAGCACAGGCGGGACCCGCTGGCCCGGTACGTGGAGCAGCAGGGCGTTCGCAGACTGAGGAACAAGGCCGAGATCCCACCCAAGTGCGTCAGGACTGGGAACCTCTCGATGTCGCGCGCGATGTTCGGCAAGATAGGCATGTTCGACGAGGCCATCGCCCGTTACGGCGAGGACATGGACTTGGGAATGAAGCTCTACTACGGCGGCGCGCGCTTCGTCTTCGCCGAGCGGGCGATCTCCTACCATCATCACCCGCCCGACATCGACGACGTTATCGCCAAGATGGAGGAGTACGGCAGGTACACCGTGCCGCTGCTTGTCGCCCAACATCCCGAGATAGCGCGCGTGATAAGGGTCCACGTCACCCAGCCCATAAGGTGGTTCCGGGACCGTCCCGCCGTGCTTGCCCAGAAGGTGGCCTTCAGGATCGGCATGACCCCGCCGGTTTACGGCCTCGCCCGCTGGCTTTACCGGCGGCAGTGGCTCGGCGACCTTCTCTTCCCGGTGATCGACTATCTGAGAGCCTACACCTACATAAGGGCCTACGCCGAGACAAGCCGAGACCGCGGCGCCCAGGGCGACAAGCGCCGGACCTGAGAGGGCCGAATGTGTTGACAGCCCCCGGGGTCCTTGTTATATTGAACGAGCCACAACGAACGCTTTGGCGAAACAGCGCGTCCAACTTGCAAGGAGGATCTGAAATTGCCCGGTCACAAGTCAGCAATCAAGCGTATGCGGCAGGACGCCGTGAAGAGAGCTCGTAACAGGTCGCTCAAGGCGGCCGTGAAGACCGCGGCCAAGAAGGTGCGCCAGACCTCCGGCGCCGATGAGGTGGCCAAGATCATGCCCGGCGCCGCCTCTATCATCGACCGCGCGGCAAAGAAGCAGGCGATTCACTGGAAGACGGCCGCCAGGCTCAAGTCCAGGCTCGCGCGGAGCGCCAGACCCAAGTCGGCTTAGCTGTTGATCTTTCGCTTCTCGTCGCCGACCATCCGGAGGGTGGCCTCGACGGCGGATTCCCGGGCGACCTTGACGGTCTCTCCGGTCTTGCGCACCCTGATCTCGACCATTCCCTCCTTCGCGGCCCTCTCGCCGACGGTGATTCTGAAGGGAACCCCGACCAGGTCTGCGTCCTTGAACTTGGTGCCCGGCCGCTCGTCCCTGTCGTCAAGCAGAACCTCCAGGCCGGCCTCCTTCAACCCTCCGTAGATCCGCTCGGCCGACGAGGCAAGGTCAGCGTCGGACACGTTGGTCGGAAGCACAAGAACCTCGAAGGGCGCGATGGTCACCGGCCAGGCGATGCCGTCCTTGTCGTTGTGCTGTTCGATCGCGGCAGCCACCGTCCGGGTCACCCCGATTCCGTAGCAGCCCATCACGAAAGGCATCTCCTCACCGTGCTCGTCCAGGAAGTACGCCTTGAGGGCGTCCGAGTACTTGGTTCCCAGCTTGAAGATCTGCCCCACCTCGATTCCCCGCCAGGTGGAAAGCGGCCGGCCGCAGCGGCGGCACTTGTCTCCCTCCAGCGCGACCGCCACATCGTGGGTCTCGCCCGGGGTGAAATCGCGGGTGATGTTCACGTTTACCAGGTGGGCGTCGGCCTGGTTCGCGCCTGCGACCATGTTGACCATTCCAGAAACCGTGAGGTCCGCTATCACTCTGACACCCTCAAGTCCAACCGGCCCGGAGAAGCCCAACGGCCCGCCGGTCACCTTGGCGATCTCCTCCGGAGTGGCCATGACCGGCGCCACCCCACCCAGAACCTTGGCCAGCTTGGCCTCGTTTATCTCGCGATCACCCCGCACCAACACGGCCACGTACTTGCCGCCGGCGCTGTAGATGATGGTCTTGAGCAACTCCCACGGCTGCTTGCCCAGGAAGGCGGTCACCTCTTCGACCGTCCGCATGCCGGGCGTGGCGACCTTCTCCAGCGCCGCCGGAGCCGCACCGCTCGGGTGGACGGGGGCTTCGCCCTCCGCACGATCAACGGTGGCCGCGTAGCCGCATTCGCAGGCAAACACCTGGGACTCGCCGTTCTCGGCGAAGACCATGAACTCGTGGGTCACGTCCCCGCCTATCGCGCCCGAGTCCGCCTCGACCGGCCCGAACTTCAAGCCGCAGCGCTTGAAGATGCGGGTGTAGGCCTCATACATCCTGTCGTAGGTCCTGGCCAGGCATTGGTGGTCGCGGTGGAAGCTGTAGGCGTCCTTCATGATGAACTCCCGCGATCTCACCACCCCGAATCGCGGCCTGACCTCGTCGCGGAACTTGGTCTGAATCTGATAGAGCGTGAGCGGCAATTGCCTGTACGACCTGACCTCTCTTCTCACGATGTCGGTCACCACTTCCTCGTGAGTGGGGCCCAGTGCGAAGAAGCGATCGTGCCTGTCCTTGACTCTCATCAGCTCCTTGCCGTAGACGTCCCAGCGACCGCTCTCCTGCCACAGCTCGGCAGGGCTCAGCACCGGCATCAGAATCTCCAGGCCTCCGGCCCGGTTCATCTCCTCGCGGACGATGTTCTCCACCTTCTTGGCCACCCTGAGCCCGAGGGGCAGCATGCTGTAAACGCCCGCCGACAGCTTCCTGATCATGCCGGCGCGCAGCATAAGCTTGTGGCTTACGATCTCCGCCTCCGACGGGGTCTCCTTGATCGTCGGTACAAAGAACTCACTCCATCGCATGTTTGCCTTCCCTCAGGATTCTCACCACTTCCTCGGCAATTACCTTCACAATCTCGGCCCGATCACTCTCCTCGGCGGGCGCGCACGCTCCGCATTCACTGCATCCGGGATAGGGCCCCTTGACTCCAAGTCTCTCCCTCACAGCCAGCAGCTTCATCACCTGCTCGTGCGCCAGCGGGCTCAGCCTGCCCAGGTGCCTGGCTATGAACGATATCTCGGCAAGATGCTCCACGGTCTCCACCCTGTGGTAGGCGGTCAAGACGTCCGGACCGACGCACATCACGCCGTGGTTCCTCAGCAAGAACGCGTCCGAGCCGATCACAACCCTCGCCACCGACTCCGCCACCTCGTCCGTCGAAGGAGTCCCGTACTCCGCAAGCGGCACCGAACCTATGGTCAGGACCACCTCCGGGAGCACGCACTCCGCGAGAGGTATGCCGGCCACGGCGAAGGCAGTCGCGTAAGGGGGATGGGCATGAACCACCGCGCCTATGTCGGCGCGCAGCTCGTAAGCTCTGGTGTGCATCCGGATCTCGGAGGTGACCTCCCTCCGGCCGCTGAGCTTCGCGCCCTTCCCGTCGGTCACCACCAGATCGGTCTTGGTCATGAAGCCCTTGCTCACCCCTGTCGGCGTCACAAGCAACCTGTCCGCCGCGAGCCTCACGCTGATGTTGCCGTCGTTCGCGGCCACGAAGCCCCGTTGGTACATGCGCCGACCCACGTGCAGTATCCCCTCGGC
Source organism: bacterium (assembly GCA_049288275.1). GTDB lineage: Bacteria > Arandabacterota > Arandabacteria > Arandabacterales > Arandabacteraceae > JBAQHK01. The sequence goes on from JBAQHK010000309.1 coordinate 12,945, forward strand.
GGCATCCTCCAGGGTCATCGCCGGTCTCATCACTCGGCGTCCTCTCCCAGCTGGATTCTGTCCACTATACCGAGGATGAAAGTCCTTATGGTCGGGTGTTCCATGCGCAGCACCGTCCGGGCAGCCGTGCCCTGATCGACGATCAGCACCACGTCTCCCACTCCGGCGTCCACCATGTCCACCGCCAGCACCGGCTCGCCTTCCGGCGCACCCGCCGGCGCCACAGGCTGGACCACCAGGAGCTTGTAGCCCACCAGCGAATCATGCTTCACCGACGAGACCACGTCCCCAACCACTTTGCCTATGTACATTCCCCCTCCGCCACCCGGTCACTCACAGGTCGACCCTGTCCACAATGCCCATGATCGCGGCATCGGCCGGATTGAACTTCTCATCTATGGCGTGGGCCGCCTCCCTACCCCGCACGAAGAACACCACGTCTCCGGGGCCCGCTCTGACGATATCAATTGCGACCAGCGGTCGCCCCGACTCCTCGCCCTCGGGGCTCAGGGGCTGGATCACCAGGAGCTTCTGCCCCTTGAGGGACTCCACCTTGCGGGTGGCGACCACCGTTCCTATGACCCTGGCTATGTGCATGCCCTATCCCATCTTCCGCTTGAGATCCTCGTGGGGCCGAGGTATCACCACGTCCCTCACAAGCATCCCGCTTTCCCTTATCAGCTCCACCCCGCCTCGGACGCCGGCAGCCACGTCGCTCACGTCACCGGTCATCGTGACGAAGGACTTGCCCGCCAGGCCCTGAGCCAGCCTCAGCTCCAGGAGCTCCACCTCTGCGGCCTTGGCGGCGCCGTCACCGGCCACAATCGCCGAGGCGACCGAGAAGGTCTCGATCACGCCCAGCGATCTTATGGTCTTCGCCGCTCCGGTGCCCATTATGGCAGGAAACACCTGCTCGTGGATGTTGGGAATGAAGAGACTGTCTACCACGAACTGGGCGCCGATCTCAACGCCGCGCCCCACCGACGAGCGCACCGAGGACACGTCGCCGCCGACAAGGCTGATGTACTTGCCCGGGCAGATGGTCATGGCCAGCATCAGGGTAACCGGCGCGATCTTGACCATCTCATCGGCCGTGGTTATCCCCTGGGCGATGCTGTTGAGTTCCACCAGGCCTATGGCTTCGATCCTGTCGCTCCTGTCGGTCATCTCTTCTCGATCACCACGCAATGGTTGATGCCGGTCACCACGCCGTCGATGCTTGCGTGGACGTCGGCTCCTACCTCTCCCCGCGGCACCTCGCCGATCCGCCGGCCCCTGGTGACCGCCTCCCCGACCCGCACGATTGCCCGCGCCGGCGCTCCGGCATGCTGCGCCAGCGGGATCGCCACCCTGTCGGGCTCCAGCGCGCCGGAAAACTCCAACTTCCTATCATACGCCGCAATCCCGGTCTTCTCAACGATTCTCCCGTGCGGCACAAGCCTGTGGGGCCGCACCGCCTCAGCCGGCGCCGGCCGCTGGTCCACCTTGAGACCGCGCCGGGCCATCTCCGCCTTCACCGCGAAGCATATCCTGTCCGGCGAGAGCAGCATCGGGCAGACGTAGACGCCGCACAGACCGCATCCGGAGCAGAAGGCGGCCCCGGCAATGTCGGGGGTGAAGACCCGGGTCCACCCCACCGACCGCATGATCTTGTGCGGAGTGATCCCGTGGCCCACCAGATGCCGCGGGCACAGCTCGGTGCAGAAAGTGCACTGGCAGCAGACCGAGGCCGCGCGCTTGACGATGGTCTCGAGCGGCATCGACTTGCGAACGATCACCTGGTTCTCATTGGGCAGCACCACGACCGCTCCGATCCGCTTGTCCACGGGCCTCGCAGTGTCTTCACAAAGCTCTCCCATCATCACGCCCGAGAGCAGCACGCTCTTGCCTTCCAGGCCGCCGGCGTTGCCCGTCAGGCGCAGCACGTCGGCCACCGTGGTGCCCACCGGTACTTCGGCGATGCCGGGCCGCTCCAAGTCGCCGCAGACCGAGACCACCCTCGAGGTCACCGGGGTTCCCCGCAACGCCCGGCTGACGTTGGCCAGGGTGTTGACGTTTGAGACCACCACCCCCACCGCGGGAGGGATCCCTCCCTGGGGGATCACGCGGCCAGTCACTTCGTAGACCAGCAGGTGCTCGTCTCCGGCCGGGTAGTTGTCCTTGACTCCTACAATCCTCACACCCCGGACCCTCGCGGCCGCCCTCCCAAGGCTATCCGCGAGATCGGCCTCGCTCTCTCTCACCGCCACGTATCCCGTGGGAGCCCCGGTCGCGATCATCATCGCCGCCAGCCCTCCCAGTACCTCATCCGCAGCCTCGGCGAGCACGTGCCTGTCCGACCTCACCAGGGGCTCGCACTCGCAACCGTTGGCTATGACCACATCGGCCCTGGCCTCGGCCTTGACGTGGGTGGGAAAGCCCGCGCCCCCGGCGCCCACCACGCCGGCGTCACGGATCCTGGCGACTATCTCGCTTCTGGAATAGGGTGCGTCCTTAGCCAACGGAGACCTCAGACTATCCGGAAATGATCCACCAGCACGCACCGCCTCATGCGCGTGAAAGTGCGGGCCGAGGTCAAACCCTCGCCGGTGGGGCTGGCGATGGTGAAGCTTGTGAATCCTTCACCCCCGAACCCCAAACCGGCGTAACACGGCCCGTTCTTGACGAATATGGTGGTGCCTATGAACCTCGCCATGTGAGACAGCTTGTTGATGTTGGTCGAGTGCATCATCGCCGAGTGCCCGAATCCCTGCTCCACCTGCTTGGCAAGCTCGATGCCCTGGTCCACGTCTGCCACGCGCACGATCGGAAGCACCGGCATCAGCAGCTCGGTCCACACGAAACTGTGCGAGGCCGGCGTCTCGCATATCACGAGCTTCGCGTCGGGTTCGCTCTTGACCCCTATGGCCGCCAGCAGCCTCGAGGCGTCCTTGCCAACCCAGTCCCTCCTGGTCACGGCGTGCTTGCCCGGTCCTCGGCTCTCCTGGATCACCAGCCTCTCCAACTTCTCGAGATCCGCGCCCCCTATCTCAACCGCGCCGCAACCCGCCATGGCGCGCTTCAGGCGATCGACGGTCGCGGCCACCGCCAGCACTTCCTTCTCGCATATGCAGACGATGTTGTTGTCCAGTGAGGCGCCGCTCACTATGTCGCGGCCGGCCGCCTCCAGATCCGCGGTCTCATCCACCACAACGGGGGGGTTCCCGGGACCCGCAGCGATCACCTTCTTGCCCGACTTCATCGCCTCCCTCACCACGGCCCCGCCACCGGTCACCACCAGCAGCCGCACCGCAGGATGCCGCATCAGGCGCTGCGCGGATTCTATGTCGGGCCGCTCCATGGAGGCCAGGACGTTGGGCGGCCCCCCTTCGGCCTGGATCGCCGAGTTCAGCAGCTCTATGGTCCTCAGGGTGGTCAACTTCGCGCTGGGATGGGGATTGAAGACCACCGAGTTGCCGCCGGCGACCATGCCGATGGAGTTGTTGATCACGGTCTCCGACGGATTGGTCGACGGGGTTATCGAGCCTATCAGGCCGTAAGGCGCCCTCTCCACTATGGTCAGGCCGTGGTCTCCCGAGACCGCGTCGGGCTCGAGATCTTCCACACCGGGGGTCCGCGTCGCGGCCAGCAGGTTCTTGGCGACCTTGTCCTCGTACCTGCCGAGCCCGGTCTCCTCAAGAGCCGCGCGCGCGAGCTCTGCCGCATGTTCTGACGCCACAGCGCGCATGCGCTCGACGATCTTCCTGCGGGTCTCCAGGGAGACCTCCACCAGCTCGGTCTGGGCCTTCGCCGCCGCAGCGGCCGCGGCGTCCACCGACGCGAAGGCGCCGCTTCCGCCGGAAGATGGAATGCCTGCCGCGCTGCTGCGCTCGCGCGGAGCCGCGCCGGACGACGTGACGGGGATCGAAGCGGAGCCTCTGAGACCGCGGGCGCGGAGCGTCCTAAGCACCTCTTCGACGATAGTGCTTATGCCCCGCTCATCAAGCATACTTCTCGAAGACCTTCTCGCCGTGAAGTTCGATGGTATCGATGATACCCATTATCACTGCATCGACGGGAGTCTCCTTGGTCTTGTCGGTAAGACGAGCCGAGCTTCCCTGGGCACACAGCACGATTTCACCGTTGCCGGCGCCGACGGCGTCCGCGACCACCAGGAACTGACCCGTCGGTTTGAGATCGACGTTCGTCACCTTGACGATCTGGAGCTTCAGTCCACGCAGCCGCTCCTCTTTGCGAGTGGCCACGACCGTGCCGACTACCTCCCCGACTATCAATTCATCCTCCGCGCTGCCCGCTGCATCGGCTCAGCCACTACTTGGACTTATGAAGTTTGCCTATCGGAAGCACTTCCTCGAGATTGGGATGAGGCCTCGGGATCACATGGACGCTCACCAGCTCACCCACTTTGCCGGCCGCTGCCCCGCCGGCCTCCGTCGCGGCCTTGACCGCGGCAACGTCTCCCCTCACCACCGCCGTGATGTACCCGCCGCCGATCTTCTCGTAGCCAACAAGAGTGACTTTGGCTGCCTTCACCATGGCATCGGACGCCTCGACCATGGCCACGAAACCCCGCGTCTCAATCAGCCCCAGCGCTTCCCTGTAGATCGTCTCTACCTCGGCCAATTTGCCAGACCCCCTTCTTGACCTTGCCGCTCAATCAAGCATCGTGCCTTCAAGTTCCTCGTCCGGCCTCGGGATCACGTGAGCGCTCACCAGCTCGCCCACCTTCTGAGCCGCTCGCGCCCCGGCCTCAACCGCCGCCTGCACCGCCCCGACATCCCCACGCACGAGGACCGTGACGTAGCCCCCGCCGATCTTCTCGTACCTGGTGAGTTCCACCTTGGCGGCCTTGACCATGGCGTCGGCGGCTTCCACGGCCGCCACAAAACCTCTGGTCTCTATCTTGCCAACAGCGTCATGCAAGCCCATCACCCCCCGCCTAAGCCAGGATCTCAGACAGATCGCCGGTGTTCACGCCGGCTGCGTTAGCATCATCGGTATCTATATGAAAGTCAAGCACAAATCTCTCGCCGACCCTTACCTCAACGTTCTCGAATGTCAGCGCTCGCACGCCCTCCACCTTCGCCCGCACCACCTGGCCGTCGCGAACGCCCAGCCGGCGCGCGTCGGCTTCGCAGGCGTGGATGTGGCGGGTCGCCCTGACCGCTCCCTCGGCCAAGATCACCGTGCCCCTGGGCCCGACCAGGGTGATTCCGGGGCTACCACCGAGATCAGCGGTCGTCCGCACGGGAAGATCAAGCCCCAGGCGTATGCCGTCGCTTCTGGCCAGCTCCACCTGGGTGAAGGTTCGTACCGGGCCCAGGATCCTCAGGTTCTCGATGGCCCTGCCACCGGGACCCACTGCCGTCACGGTTTCCGCAGCAGCGAACTCACCCACCTGGCTCAGGGGTCGCAGCACCTGGAGTTCGTGGCCCCTGCCGAAGAGGCTCTCCATGACCTCGCGGGTGACATGAGCGTGGCGCGCGGAGACGCCGACCGGAACCAGGAGCTTGCCGCCCACGTCAAGGCCGTCGATTCGCGCCCTCACGCGCCGCGCGATTTCCTGGGTGAGCCCGGCGATGTCGAGATGTTCCACGGTGCTGGTACCTCAAGTGTGCAGGTTAAGCTGAGGTTACCAGATCGGTTCGGAGGGTGTCAACGTGAATGTCCCGGAGCGCAGAATACAAATGGAGTTCCCCACCGCAATGCCGTGCGCGAGGCAATCGTGAAACTCGAGATCATTTTCTTAGGAGATCAGCCCACGACCTGGCGAATCACGAGCATAGCAGGGAACTCCATTTGCGCTCTATTCGGTTGTCGCTCAGTCTATACTGCAACCGATGTGCCAGCGGCGGGGCGTGCCTCGAGGGCCGCGCGAATTTGCGCGCGGCCGCGGGACCAGCCCGCCAAGGCCCCGGTCCGCAAGAGGTTAGAGCGACAGCCTGCGGGATATGAATCTACGAGAGAGATTTGGAGCGGCGCCGTCGGGCTCGGTCTAGACCCCGCGCCTGGGTGGGATCCCTCAGAGCGGTGCGCCGAATCCCGCACCTTGTTGGCATGGAACCAGGCGAACTTGGGCTCCACAACAGGGTCTGCAACAGACCCAGCAGGAGGATGAAGACCGCGGCTACGGCCGGGTGAACCTCATAGCGGTGTAGAACTCCTCCCTGAACTCCGGCCGGGAGAACAGCTCCACGTGCTCGGCCCCGGCGGCGATGTCCTCGGCGTCCGCCCTGGCCTGGTTCGAGACCAGGAAGATCTTGGCCCCCTCGATGGCGGAATTGCCTATTATCCTGATCTTGCCCCGGATCTCGCGCGGGACCAGGCCGACGGTTCTTACCGTGGAGGACCTGAGGGCGCTGCCGAAACTGCCGGCCACAAGCACCTCGTCGATCTCGTCCATGCCGATGCCCGCCACTCGCGCCAGCACCTTGATGCCGGCGCATATGGCCGCCTTGCCCAGCTGGACCTCGCGGATGTCTCCCTGCCTCAGGGTCATGCGCGGCCTTCGCGACAGCACGAACTCACGGCCCCCATCGCTTTCGACCACTCGCTCAGCAAGAGCGGCGCTCTTGATCTCATCGCGAGGCCTGATCCTGCCGGTGGGATCGATCACTCCCGTGCGTACCAGCTCCGCTATCGCCCCCAGAAGCCCCGAACCGCACAGCCCGACAGGCTTGCCGCCACCTATGGTCTCGAGGTTGACCGCCTGCCGGGTTATCCTGACCGCTTCCACCGCGCCCTGGATCGCCC
>JBAQHK010000310.1:0-11024 GCA_049288275.1 bacterium
CCTTTAGGTCTGACTCCTCAACGGCGCTGGGGCAGTCATCCACCAGCGAGGCTCCGCTGGTGGTCTTGGGGAAGGGGATGACATCACGGATGTTCTGCCGACCCGCCAGGAGCATCACTGTGCGGTCCAAGCCCAGGGCGATGCCTCCGTGAGGAGGCGCCCCGAACTCCAGGGCATCCAGCAGGAAGCCGAACCTGCGCTTGGCCTCATCCTTATCAATGCCAACAAGTTCCATCATTCGCTCTTGCAGGCGCCGGACGTGATTACGTATGCTGCCCGAGCCCAGCTCCACCCCGTTCAAGACCAGATCGTACAGCCGCCCGTGAGTCTTGTAGGGATCGGTCGCCAGGAGCGGCATCTCCTCGTCCAGGGGCATGGTAAAGATGTGATGGGCCGGCATCCAGCGGCCCTCCTCCTCGCTCCACTCGAAGAGCGGGAACTGGGTGATCCAGGCAAAGCGGAACTCGCCGGTGGGGACGAGCTTCAGGAGCGCGGCAAGCTCGAGCCTCACCTGCCCCAGGGCCCTCAAGGCGGGGCCGGTTTCACCGGCGGCGATGAAAATCGCGCCGAGATCCTGAACGCCGACGGCCGCCTTGAGTTTGGCAAGGGCGGCCTCGTCGAAGTGACGCAGGATGCCGGTGGCGGCGACGCCGCCGGCCGAGCCGCCGTCAGATGCAAGCTTGCCCCACGCCAGGCCGGCAGCGCCGGCCTTCCTGGCGACGGCCTCGAGGTGGTCGGCCTGCTTGCGGGAGATCGCCTCCGCCTGGCCCTGAGACTGGCTCAGCGCGATGGCATATGCGCCGCCCTTGGCCAGGGCGCCCTTGAGCATGTCCGAGCCACTTGCCCGGACGGCCTCGCCGATTTCCTTGATCTCCAGGCCGAAGCGCAGATCGGGCTTGTCGCTGCCGAATCTCAGCATCGCCTGGTCGTAGGGGATCCGCGCGAATGGGGTCGCAAGCTGGATGCCACGGGTCTCCTTCAGGAGCGCGACCATCAGGCCCTCAATCAGCCTGTAGATGTCCTCTTCGTCTATGAAACTCATCTCGATGTCTATCTGGGTGTGCTCCGGCTGGCGGTCGGCCCTCAGGTCCTCGTCACGCAGGCACTTGGCGATCTGGTAGTACTTGTCGAAGCCCGAGATCATCAAGAGCTGCTTGTAGAGCTGGGGCGACTGCGGCAGAGCGTAGAAGGTCCCCGGATTCAGTCGGCTGGGGACCAGAAAGTCCCGCGCGCCTTCGGGAGTCCGCTTCACCAGGAGCGGAGTCTCGATCTCCAGGAGCCCCTGGGAGCTCAGGTAGCCGCGCACCGCCTGCAGAGCCCTGTCTCTCAAGACGATGTTGTCCTTCAAGACCAGGCACCTCAAGTCGAGATAGCGGTACTTGAGCCGCAGGTCCTCGTTGGCGTTTGCCTCGGCGTCTATGACGAAGGGAGGCGTGACCGATGCGTTGAGGATCCTCAGGGACCGCGCGCGCACCTCGACGGCGCCGGTCGCCAGGTCGGGGTTCACCATCTGGGCGGGCCTGGGGTCCACCCTGCCCTCCACCGCCACAACGTATTCCTGCTTGAGATCTCTGGTCTTCTCAAGCAGCGCGGCGTCGTCGGGCCGGAAGACCACCTGGGTGATGCCGTAGCGATCTCTCAGGTCAACGAAGACCACTCCGCCGTGATCCCGCCTGCGATGCACCCAGCCCGCCAGCACCACGTCCGCGCCCACGCTCTGGCTTCCGAGCTCGCCGCAGGTGTGGGTGCGCTTTAGCCCCTTCATGGTTTCACTCAACTCTCTCACCCCCGAGTGTGATCAATCAGTTTCCGCGCTCCGGCCGGGCCGGCGGCAGCGCGCCGCGCGAAGCACGAGGAAGTAGCCGCAGAGGACGCCGCACGCGTCGGCCGTGAAGTCCCAGAAGCTCATCGTCCTGCCCGGGATCAGGCGCTGGTGGATTTCGTCCGCGGCGCCAAAGGCGATCCCCGCCAGCAGGTGCCCACTCAGCCGGGGCGCGCTGCCGCCGGCCCGCCCCCTCGGCCGCGAGCCCGCCCTGCCCGCTTCCCGCCTCTCCGACCAAAAGCGCAGGGCGGTCCCGAGTACCGAGTATTCTATGAAATGGAGCACCTTATCGCAACCGGGAAAGAGGGGCGGCCCGAGCGGTGGCACGGGCATGGAGGACACGCCGAGGATCGCCGCGGCCCACACCACGGCGGCGAGCCAGGGGCGTCGCCGGGCCGCGGCGCGCAACCGGTCCAGAGCGCGGGGGCTAGCCATAGGAGTGCAGACCGCCGAAGATCAAGGTGCTGAAGATGGTGAACAGGGTCAGGACGAAGCCCGCCACCGAGAGGGCCGCCGCGACCTTGCCCCGCATGTCCCGCACCAGCCGCGCGTGGAGATAGGCCGCGTAGACCAGCCACACCACAAGCGACATCACCTCTTTGGGGTCCCACGACCAGTACGCTCCCCACGCTTGCTTGGCCCATATCGCCCCGGCCACCAGCGCCCCCGCGGTGAAGAGCGGAAAACCGATCGCCACCGCCCGGTAGGCGAGGTCGTCAAGAGCGGCCAGGCCGGCCGGATCGGCCGAGCGGCGCCGGAGGAGCACGAGCAGGCTTGAAACGAAGCCCACCGCGAAGAAGGTCTCGCCCAAAGCCGCAAGGGAGACGTGAATGTAGAGCCAGTAGCTCCTCAGGGCGGGCATCTTGGCTCCTGCCGGATCGTCGTGCAGCAAGAGCGACGAGCCCAGCAGGAGAAAGACCAAAGCCAGCACCGCCGCGCCCACCGCCTGCGGCAACCGCCGCCTGAAGACCCCGAGGTAGGCCACGACCAGCGCCCAGCTCATGAACAGGATGTACTCGAAAAGGTCGGACAGCGGAAAGTCTCCGGAGAGAACGCCTCGCGCTACAAGCGCTCCGGTGTGGGACACAAGGCCCACCACGGTGAGGGCTCCCGCCATGCGCCCCATGCGCTCGCTGCGCGCCACGGCGCCCAGGCCGGTCAAGAGGATGGCAATCAGATAGAAAGCCGCAGACGCCAGGGCAAGCCACAGGTCAGGCAAGTTCTTCAAGCGTCCTCCTTATCGCGGCGAATTCGCGGCCCAGGCCTTCGCGGTTGCGCGACGCCCTCGCGCCCAGCGTGACCCGCGATTTGCCGCCCGGCTCGGGCACGACCACGTACCAGATCAATCTATGCGATAGATACAGCGCGGAAAAGGCCCCGACGGTGAGCAGCGCCAGGCCCACCACCACCAGCCACTGGCCCGGCTCTCTCACGACTTCCAGGGTGACAACAAGTGATGGAATGGTCTTGGCCAGCAGGAACTGATAGCCGCTGGGTCCGTCGGAGGCGCGGGTGAGATGTGCCCGGGCGACGTGGCTTTCCAGCTTGCCGCCGTCGAAGACAAGGTCAATCCGGGCGAGACCCCGCGCGAGATCCCCGCCGCGCACCGTCATGTAGGCTCCTATCTCATCAACATAGGTGGGCCGGCCTTCCTCCGCCATGAGATGAGAGGCAACCTCGCGGCCGGTGGAGTCATGCACCGCCAGCACAAAGCCCATCGGGGTCGCCTCGTCCTCCTCGAAAGAACTGAGGTAGATCTCCCGGCCCTCATACTTCAGAGGATGATTGGGACGCACTGTGTACTTGAGGAGTAGGCTGTCGCCTTGCTTGAGGGCAAGGTCGCACACGTAGTCCGAGACGTGCCCCCGGTCGTCGAACTCGATGTCGAAGTCCTCGACCAGGACGGCGACGTTGCGGGCTTCACCCACCTGAAGCGGGAAGTCCTTGCCCAGGGCCACGCGGCGATAGTCGTGGTGCCCGAAGCGCGCCAGAGCGATGCCGCCAGCCAGGAGGAAGATGAAGCTCAGGTGGAGGACCACCGTGCCGTACCGGGCGAAGCCCAGCTTCGAGCCCACACCCGCCCGGCGTGCCCCGTCGGCCGCGGCGCGCACCGAGTAGAGCCGCCGCTTGAGGGCGTCCGCCACGTGGAGAGAGGCCTCGCCGGGCTCGAGGTCCACAGTCACCGCCGCCGATACCGGCAGCTCGCGAAGCTTCTCTTCATCGAACTCGGCCGGTCGGCTCCCGGCGGCCCTCACCCGCCCGGGCAGGCCCTTCAGGGAACAGGCAAGCACCATGACGCACAAGAACACCAGGAGCGCGGCGTAGTAGTCGGCGCCGAAGATCCGATCGAGGCCGAGGCGCACCACCAGGCCGCCCCAGAAGCGGCCGTAGGCTCCGGCGTACTGCTCGCGCGCCCCACCCTGAGGCAGCATGGCGCCGGCAAGCGACAGCGCGGCCAGGACGGCCATCACCACAACCGCGAGCCTGGCCGATGTCAGGGCACCGAAGATCCGCCGCAACACCTTCATAGATCCGCCCCCGCCTGCCTGCCCAAAGGTAACAGCTTTGCGCGAGCTATTTCACGCTTGCCTTGAACTTCCTCGCCGGCCTGTCGCCTGTGGCCCGGGCCAGCCGCACTCGGCGCCGCCTCACCGCGGCCACCAGCGCCACCTGGGCCAGGCACAGCGCGAACATCAGCAGGAAGATCGAGCGGATGCCGAAGCGCTCGCCGAAGACCCCGCCCGCGCCTGCCGCCAGAGAGCCGATGCCGAAGGATACCGTGGAGTTTATGCCGTAGGCCCGGCCGCGGAAACTCGAGTGCGAGGCCTTGGCCACCAGCACGTTCTGTAGAGGCTGAAACGAGAAGACCAGGAGCACCGCGGGGGCAGCCACCAGAATCAGGCCCGCCCCCTTCAGGAAATAGAACCCCAGGGCCAGCACCGCCAGGAGCGAGAACACCACCAGGAGATTGCGCTCGATCGCCCGCCGGCTCGAGGCCAGGTACCCGCCCAGGATCGGCCCCACCAGCGAGGCCGCCATCACCGCCGAGGTCACCATCCCCAGGCGCTTGACGTCGGCGCCCACGAACGCGACTCGCTCGGCAAGGTAGGACGGGAAGAAGGTGATCAAGACCCTGTAGGTAAGCCCGTAGAGGGCGCCCATGGCGTAGATCGCCACCAGGTCGCGCCCGAGGCCGCTTTCCGCGGAGTCGGCGTGATCGGCCTCGACGTGCCCCTCGGGAGCAGCTCGCACCTGTCGCAGGATCATGGTGAGAAAGACCAGCGCGGCCGTGCCCACCACGCCGAGCGCGAGATACGAGTAGTTCCAGCCGAGCCGGGCGGTTATCACGCCGGCGAGGATCGGAGCGCCGGCTTCCCCGATGGTGCCGGCGGTGCCGTGGATTCCCAGGGCCTTGCCCAGGTCCTTGATCGACGTGCTTATCAGCGCGAGCCCCGAAGGATGGTAGAGGCTTCCGAAGAGACCCATCAGGACAAGCGCGATCACAACGCCGGCGGTATTGTGGGAGAGAAAGGCCACCAGCGATGAAAGCGCCATGCCCGCGACGCACACCACCAGGAGCCGCCGAGCGCCCAGCCGATCCACCAGGAAGCCCGTCGGGAGAGCGCCGAAACCGAAGGCCATGTAGGAGGCCATGCCGATGAAGCCCACACCGGAGAACTTGAGGCCGAGCGCGCTGCCCAGGGAATTATAGATGGTGGGAAGGACCAGCATGTAGGAGTGGACCAGGCCGTGACACAGCGAGACTGCCGCCAGAATGGTCTTCTCTCTGCGGGTCATGCGAAATCGTGGGACACATTGCCGATTCTGCGGCCGCCCATCATCCCTCCGGGGCCTCGGCAACGGCGTCGGCAAGCACCGTAATCCTGTCGTTAGAGACCTCGGCGAAACCTCCGTCCACCAAGAGTCTGCGTTCGCCATCACGCCCCGAGGCGCGGACGATGCCCTTCTTGAGCATCACGATGTAGTCGGCATGGCCGGCCAGGAGCCCCATCTCGCCCAGGTCGGCGGGCAGCACCACGGAGGCCACTTCGCCGGAGTGGACCACCTTCTTCTGGGTCAAGACCTCGAGGATCACTGGATATCTCCCATCCGCTTGGCGTTCTCCAGGACGTCATCGATCGGCCCGGACATGAAGCAGGCCTGCTCGGGGCAGTAGTCCAGCTCTCCGTCGATGATCTTCTTGAAGCCCCGGATGGTCTCGGCCAGGGGAACGTACTTCCCCTTCCTGCCGGTGAAGACCTCGGCAACGCGGAAGGGCTGGGAGCAGAAGCGCTGGATCTTGCGGGCCCTCGAGACCGTCAGTTTGTCCTCGTCCGAGAGCTCGTCCACCCCAAGGATCGCGATGATGTCCTGCAGTTCCTTGTAACGCTGGAGCACTTTCTGGACGCCGCGGGCCACCTCGTAGTGCTCCTTGCCAACTATCGACGGCTGGAGAATCGTGGAGCTGGACTCCAGGGGATCCATCGCGGGGTAAATGCCCAGCTCCGAGATCTGCCGCGAGAGCACCACCGAGGCATCCAGGTGGCTGAAGACCGTGGTGACGCCGGGATCGGTAAGATCGTCCGCCGGCACGTAGATCGCCTGCACCGATGTTATCGAGCCCATCTTGGTCGAGGTGATCCGCTCTTCCAGGGCGCCGATGTCGGTCGCCAGCGTGGGCTGGTAGCCCACAGCCGATGGCACTCTCCCAAGGAGGGTGGAGACTTCGCTTCCGGCCAAGACGTATCTGAAGATGTTGTCCAGGAAGAAGAGCACGTCCTGATGCTGATCGCGGAAGTACTCCGCCATGGTCACGGCGGTAAGTCCCACCCGGAGCCTGGCTCCCGGTGGCTCGTTCATCTGGCCGTAGACCAGCACGGTCTGCTTGAGGACGCCGGACTCTTTCATCTGGAGATAGAGATCGTTGCCTTCGCGGGTCCGCTCGCCCACCCCACCGAAGACCGATATGCCTCCGTGCTCGGAGGCAATGTTGCGTATCAGTTCCATCACGATCACGGTCTTGCCCACTCCCGCCCCGCCGAAGAGCCCGATCTTGCCACCGCGCGGGAAGGGCGCCAGGAGATCTATGACCTTGATGCCGGTCTCGAAGACCTTTATCTCGACGTCTTGCTGGATCAAGGAAGGCGGGTCCCTGTGAATGGGATAGGTCTGCTTGGCGCCTATCGGCCCCAGGTGGTCGATCGGTTCTCCCAGGACATTCATCATGCGGCCCAGGGTCTCGGGCCCCACCGGCACCCGTATGAAGTCCCCGGTGTATTCCACTTCGACGTTGCGCGCCAGGCCCTCGGTGGGCCCCAAGGCGATCGTCCGGACGATGTCGTCGCCGAGGTGGGCCATCACCTCGAGCACCAGGTCCCCCACCTTGAGCGCGTGATAGAGGGGCGGGAGCTCGCCCACCTGGAATTGCACGTCCACCACCGCTCCTACCACCTGGACCACTTTTCCTCTAGTCATAGTGTTCTCTCTTCTCTGGTCCCGCTGTCCTTGGGCTTACGCTATGGTCTCGGCCGCTCCAACTATGTCGGTCAACTCCCTGGTTATCATGGCCTGCCTGGCCTTGTTCATCACCAGCGTCAGCCAGGCGATCAGATCGTCGGTGTTCTTGGTGGCGCGTTGCATCATGAACATGCGCTCGGCGTGTTCGCTCACCGCGGACTCCAGCACCCCGGCCCAGATTGTCGCGGCCACGAGCCTGGGCAGGATCGCCTCGAGGGTCCGCCCGGGGCCGGGCTCGTAGGCGTAATTCATGTAGTTCCGGCCGGGATCGGGGACGCGCTCCACAGGCAGAACCCGCTTCACCCGAGGAACGTGCTTGGCCATCGACACAAACTCGGTCATGACAAGATGGGTCTGACCGGTCTCGCCGCGGCGATGGAGGTCGGCCGCCCGCTCGGCGACTTCGTCCACAAGGGCCGCCGGCAAGGACGCCGGCAGGTTGATGTATCGCGCAAGCGTCAAGTATCCGCGCCTGTCGAGATAGTCGGCGCCCTTCTTGCCGAACACGATGAACTTGACATTCTCCCTCCCCAGCTTCTCGGCCACCGAAACGGCCGCTTCTATCGCCGCGGTGTTGTAGCCGCCACAGAACCCCCGGTCGGAGGTCACCGCCACGACAAGCGCACAGCCGCTCCGGTTTCCCGCCAGCAAGGGATGTGCCGCTTCGGGCTGGGAATTCAGGAGATCCTGCGTCACCCGCTCCAGGGCCGCCTGGTAGGGCCGCGCATTGGAGAGCACGTTCTTGGCTCGGAACAGCCGGGCCGCGGCGATCTTCTCCAGCGCGCTGGTAATGCGCTTGATGTTCTCTACCGTCCGGATGCGCTTGCGCGTGTCTCTAATGTTTGGCATCTGAGTAGGCTTGCTTCGCCTCGGCTATGAGCCGGTCCAGGGCCGCGCGGGCCTTGTCGTCTATCTCGCCGGTCCGCATCTTCTCCTTAAGCTCGGGGTGCTTGCGCTCCGCGTAGGCGTACAGGGAGGCCTCGAAGTCCTTGATCTCCCCCGTGGGTATGTCGTCCAGGCTGCCTCCCACCCCCGCGTAGACCAGCATCACTTCGTTCTCAACCGGGACCGGTTTGCTCTCGTCCTGTTTCATGGCCTCGGTGAGTTTCTCTCCCCTCAGAAGCTGCGCCCTGCTTGCGGCATCGAGGTCCGCGCCGAACTGGGCGAAGGTGCTCAAGGCCCGGTACTGCGCAAGGTCCAGCCTCAACATGCCCGCGACCTGCCGCATCGCTCTTCGCTGGGCAAGGCCCCCCACGCGCGAAACCGAAAGCCCGGTGTTGATCGCCGGGCGGACGCCCGAGTAGAAGAGACTGGTCTCGAGGTAGATCTGGCCGTCGGTGATCGATATCACGTTGGTCGGCACGTAGGCCGAGATGTCCCCGGCCAGGGTCTCGATTATGGGAAGCGCCGTTATCGATCCGGCGCCCTTCTCGTCGCTGAGCTTGACCGCCCGCTCCAGGAGCCTCGAATGAAGGTAGAAGATGTCCCCGGGATAGGCCTCGCGACCCGGCGGCCGCCTCAGGAGCAGCGCCAGCTGGCGGTAGGCCACGGCGTGCTTCGAGAGATCATCATACACCACCAGCACGTCCTTGCCTTTCCACATGAACCCCTCGGCCATCGCGCAACCGGCGTAGGGCGCTATGTACTGGAGCGGCGCGGGATCGTTTGCCGTCGCCAACACCACTATGGAGTAATCCATGGCGCCGTATCTGCGGAGCTTGTCAATGGTCTTGGCGACCGCGGCCTGCTTCTGGCCGATGGCGACGTAGACGCAGATCACGTCCTCGTGCTTCTGGTTCATGATGGTGTCCACGACGATCGCGCTCTTTCCCGTCTGGTGATCGCCGATTATGAGCTCCCGCTGCCCTCGCCCTATGGGAATCATGGCATCAATCGCCTTGATACCAGTCTGGAGGGGCACTTTGACCGGCTGCCGGTCCACCACTCCCGGCGCAATCACTTCTATCGGGCGGAACTCGACGGCGCCCAGCGGGCCCTTGCCGTCCAGGGGCTCGCCCAGAGGCGTGACCACCCGGCCCAGGAGTTCCGGGCCGCAGGGAACCTGGAGAATCTTCCTGGTGCGCTTGACCTCGTCGCCTTCCTTGATGCCGCCGTCGGCGCCCAAGATGACCACGCCAACGGACTCGCGCTCGAGGTTAAAGACCATGCCGAAGGTGTGGTCAGGAAACTCCACGAGCTCCCCGTTCATCACCTTGTCCATGCCGTAGATCTTGGCGATGCCGTCTCCCACCTGGATCACGTAGCCGGTCTCCTCGATGGTGACGGCTGACTCGAATCCCTCCAACTGCTTCTTGATCATCCCGATTATCTCATCGGTTTTCATGATGAGACCAGCCTCGCTCTTACCGCCTTGAGTTCGTTCCTCAGCGTGTTGTCAATCACTCTGTCACCTATCCTCATCCAGACCCCGGCCAGGATGCCAGGATCGGCCGCCGCACTGAGCTCGACCCGCCTGCCGGTGTACTCCTCCAGCACCTTGCGCAGCCGCTCCACCTCGGCGCTTGCCAGAGGGGCCGCGGTTCGCACGGTGGCCTCGATCACTCCCGATTCCTTCCTGGCCAGATCGCCGTATCGCGCCGCGATCTCCCCCGCCAGGCCGAGGTTCTTGGTGTCCAGGAGGACCCGCACCAGCCGCCGGGCGAGGTCGGTCTCGCAGACCAGGCTCACCAGCTCCTGCTTGCGCGCGACCGGGACCAGAGGGTGCAGCATGAAGAAGACCACACGTCTCTCGGCCGCCACCAGCGCGGCAAAGTTCACCAGGTCCTTGCGAACCCTGTCCATCTGGCCGGCCTTCCTGGCGGACCGCACCAGGGACGTCGCGAAGTGATACGACGCGTTGGCTGCCACCGCCGGTTACCCTTGCCTCAGGCCGTCGATGAACTCGTCGAGCATTCTCTCGCGCGTGGCCTGATCCACGGATTTCTTGACGATCTTCTCGGCGATCAGCACGGCAAGATCCACGGTCTCCCGGCGAAGCTCCGCCGTCGCCAGCCGCCTCTCGGTCGCTATCTCGTCCTTGGCGTTCGCCAGGAACGCCTTGGCCTCGTCGCGGGCCGCCCTCAGGATCTCCTCGCGGGCCGCCTGCCCCTCGGCCACGGCGCCGTCTATGGTCTCACGGGCACGCCGGTCAATCCCGGCCAGCTCGGCCTCGAACTCCTGTCTTATCTTCTCCACTTCCTCCCTGCCGGTCCGGGCATCGTCGATGTCCTTGGCGATGTCTCGTCGACGCTTGTCCATCATCTCGGTGATCGGTCCCCAGAAGAACCGCCACAGGATGAAGACGGCCACGAGGAACGAGAGAACCTGCGCCAGCAGCAACCAGCCGTGTATCTCTATCATGTCTCTATCGCTTCTCCGTCATCTGTTCGCGCCCGATGCCGGATCACCTCACGAAGAACTGAACGAACGGATCGGCGTAGATCAGGATCAGAGCGACCACCAGCACGTAGATGGTCAGCGACTCGATGAAGGCAAGTCCGATCATCGAGACCGTGAGAATCCTGCTTGCGGCCTCGGGCTGCCTGGCGATGCTCTCGACCGCTCTCGCCACGGCGTTGCCCTGGGCCAGCCCGCAGCCCGCCGCCGCAATCGCGAGCGCCAGCACCGAGGCCACGGCCACAGCGGTGAAGAACATGGCCGACCCGTCGCGCGCGCCGCCGTGCGC
>JBAQHK010000311.1:0-3500 GCA_049288275.1 bacterium
GGGTCGGGGACCTGCGCTCGTTCTCCCTGAGCAGGGAGGCCTGGGTTCCGGCCAGTCCGTCTCCTGAGCTTCGCTGGCAGGACAACCGGCGGATATGGTGGTACGTAAAGGACCGGGAGGTCTTGGAGGAGGACCTCTTCCCGGAGGCCGAGGCGCGTCCGGGCGAGGCCTTCATACCGGTGCTGGAGATCGACTTCAAAGGGCCGAAATACGATTGGGCCGGACCCGATCCGGTTCCCGCGAATCAGTGGGCCGGTCTGGAGCGGCTGGTATCCAAGAACGGGAGCGACTACTCCGAGCTCCGATTCATGGAGCTGTGGCTGAGGCAGAAGTCGGGAGGCGGCGGCACGATGATGGTGGACCTGGGTGCGATCAGCGAGGACTTCTATCGTCCCTGGGCCGACAGCCTTGACACCGAGGACAAGGATCGCGACGGCAAACTGAGCGACGAGGAGAACACCGGGCTCGACGGGGTGGCCAACGGCCTGCCGGGCGACGACAGCGGAGCCGACGAGGACTACTACTCCTTCACCGAGGCCCAGCGCCAGCGGGGTGACTACTCCGGGATAAACGGCACCGAGCGCGATCCCAGCCTGGTGCCGCAGACCGAGGACCTGGACAGCAGCGGCAACCTGGACAAGGACGAAACCTTCCTCCGGCTGAGCTTTGATCTTGCCGACACCACCTACATCATAGACCAGTCTGGAGACTGGAAGCACTACAGGGTCCCGCTCGCGGACGCCGACACCGTCGGTGGCTCGCCCAGCTGGAAATCCATCAGGTACATCCGTTTTCTTGTCACCGACGTCGATTCTCCTGCGGTCTTCCAGATCGCCTACCTGCAGATCTCCGGGGCCAGCTGGCTTGGGGAGGGAATCCGCAGGAAGCAGGACATGTCCCGCATTGAGCACGCGGATTCCCTGGATCGGGAGACCTTCGAGATCTCGGCGAAGAACACCCGCGACGACCTCGACTACGACCCGCCCTACGACCCGGGCACGGACGCGCAGGGCTACAAGAAGCGGGAGCAATCCCTGGTCTTCAGCATGAGGAACCTGGACGCCGGCCACTCGGGATCGGTCTACAAGACGCTGCCGGCGTCGTACAACGACTACACCCTCTATCACACGCTGAGCTTCTACGTTCACGGGGACCAGCGCGCGGCCTCGGAAGACCTGTACCTCTTCGTCCGGCTGGGCTCGGACAGCATAAACTTCTATGAGTGCGGGACCAAGGTCCAGCCGGGCTGGCAGGACATCAAGATCAAGTTCGACCAGATCACCAATCTCAAGTCCGCGGAGGCGGAGTCCACGGTTATCTACGGCAAGCAGGTCGCTCTGAGAGGCGACACCACGGAAGCGGGCTGGGCGGCGGTCTACGGCGATCCGTCGATAACCAGGGTGTCGCGGATCGGGGCTGGCGTGGTCAACAGCGGTTCGGCGCGCACCAGCGACGAGGCGATCGAGGTGTGGTTCGACGATCTGAGGTTGACCGATGTCCGGAGGGAATCCGGGTACGCGAAGCGCGTGTCGATCGGGGCCGCGCTCTCCGACGTGATCACCCTGGCGGCGGACTTCAAGCAGAGCGACACCGAGTTTCAAACCCTGGGAAGCACCAGAAAGGGAACCGACGACACCGATCTGTCGCTGTCGGCGACCGCCGGGATCGACAGGTTCCTGCCCGGGATGGGGGTATCGCTTCCCTTCTCGGTCGGCTATCACAAGTCAAGCTCTCTGCCGACCCTAAGCAGCCGGTCGGACGTCGCCCTGAGAGAGGACCAGAGAAGGCAGGAGGAGCGTACGTCGGTGGACGACAACTGGAGCCTGGGGTTTTCCCGGCGGGCGAAGTCCGGCAACGCGCTGCTTAGGCTCACGCTGGACGGCATCTCGGGAAGGGTGTCCTACGCGCGCAAGCGCGGGAACTCGCCGGAGTTGGAGGACAACTCCAGCGGCTACTCGGGCAACCTCTCCTACGCCTTCAAACCGTGGTGGACCCACTCGTTCAGGATGTACAGGGGCTACGGATTGTCCTATCTGCCCGAGGCGGTCAATGTCAGCGTGTCCGGGTCGACCAGGAACTCCAAGCAGTTCGACAAGCGGCAGAACTTCGTGAAGCAGGATCGCTACACCCGGGACATCAAGGGAGACTTCTCGGTCTCGTTCAAGCCGATCATGGGGCCGGCGCTTGAAACCGACTATCTCCTTAGCACGACCCGCGATCTCGATCAGAACAAGCAGGTTCCGATTCTGTCCAGCATAGGCAGGGGTTGGGAGCTCAAGCGCAGCCAGAGGGCCAGCTTCACCCTCAGGCCCGCGATCACCAGGATGATGAGGCCCGCGCTGGGGTACAACGTCAACTACGACGAGAACTCCGACCCATCGGTGCGCTCTTCGGAAGACCCCTCCAGCGTCAGGAGGGTGTCGGTGTCCAGCCGGTCGACCGTGGATCTGCTTGTCCAGCCCTCGGTGCTGGCCTCCGCCCCGGATGGCGGGGGCGACTCGCTGGGGGTCTCGCTTCTGACGCGCATTCTTGCCGCCGTGCCGGACATAGACGTGGGCTACTTCCTCGACCGCAGCTCCAAGTACAACAAGCTCCTTGAGCGACCGGGGTTGAAGTATCAGCTGGGAATAGACACCTCGGTGGATCACGGGATCATATACGAGGCGTCGACCTCCGCCGGCCAGCCGACCGACGACATCACCCGGTCGGACGGTGTGGACGTGTCGACCGATTTCAAGCCGGTGGAAACCGTCGCCTTGACAACCAAGTACAGGCTGGACAAGACCGAGAGGACCTACGCGGGTCTTACCACGGTTACGAGGGAGACCGTCTGGCCCGATGTCACCAGCAACATATCGTCCGACGTATACCTGCCGCTGTTCAGGGGCAAGGTCAAGAGCTCATCCATAGTCACAGGCTACAAGGGAAGCAGGTCCACCCGCGGCCAGTCCGACGAAGAGACCGGTCGCACCCGGCGCTCGGAATGGACGCCGCTTGTGGGATGGGACGCCACCTGGAGCAACGGCGTGCGGACCACCTTCAACATCCGGCGGTCCAGCAACACGACCGAGGACACCAAAGGCACGGGAAGCGAGAAGAACAGCAAGAGCACCTCGGCCAACTTCTCCGTCAGGCATTCCTTCAGCGCTCCGGAGGGCATGTACATACCCTTGGCCGGGAGGACGCTGAAGTTCAAGAGCAGCCTTTCGGTCCAGCTGGATCTGTCCTACGAATCGCGCATGGACACCACGCCCTCGGCCGGCAACAGGGTCGACTCATCCCGAAGGATCTTCTCGATAGCCCCGAAGGCCAGCTACAGCTTCAGCAAGAACGTCACGGGATCGGCAGACGCCAGGTTCGAGCAGAACACCGACCGGAAGCTGAAGCAGACCTGGAGAACCATCGCCCTCAACGCCTCCGTGCTGATCCACTTCTAGAGTTTTCGCTTGCATTAGGCCGCGAGCTGTTATAGTTTCCTCAATGAGTGGGCCAAGCCCACT
>JBAQHK010000312.1:0-16156 GCA_049288275.1 bacterium
GAGTACCTAAGGGATGCACTACCAGATTCCCGCCTATGACCGGCATCCAGTCGCGAGGCATCGTGCCGGGCGAACAGCCGGGATCCTGGTCAAAGAGGTCGGCGGCGAACCCGTCGCCGTTGATGCCGGGCGAGCCGCCGTCATGCACCCACAGCAGGAACCACACGCGGTCCCACTCGTCCACGTTGGTGCGCACGGCCTGCCCGGAGAACGTGGCGCAGTCTCCCCAAACCGCGACGCAAGTGATGTCGATCGTCAGCTTGTTGCCGTCCTCGTCGTGATAGCGCGCCTGGCCCCTGGCATCGCTGTCAGAGGTCCCCTGATGGGCCTCGAATTCCAGCCAGGCATGAGCCTGATTGCCATCATCATTCCTGTAGAACTGGATCCCGCCGGCCGCCAAGGCAATGTGCTCCCGCAAGATCCGCGAATCCATTGATTCCCGGGCGCACCCGTGGTATAATCTAGGCATCCAACCTAGGTGACGCGGAAAGGCGGTCCGGGAACCATGATGCTCTCGCAGGCACGCTTTCGTCGTTTTTTCCTTTTTACCTTATTTTGTGCGCTATCAATGGCTTGGGCCGGCGCAGGCCTGGCGGCGCTCGAGATCATATGCCTCGACGTCGGCCAGGGTGATTGCACGCTGATCATCTCGCCGACCGGCGGGACACTGCTATTCGACTCGGGTGAGACCGGCGAGGGGTCTGGCACGGTGCTGCCCTATCTTCAGTCGCGAGGCATCGACGCGCTGGACTACGTTGTTGCATCCCATTACCATGTCGACCACATAGGCGGCACGGACGAAGTGGTCAACATCCTTAGCCGGGACTCCATCCGGGTGGCGGCGCTCGACCGAGCCTGGTCGTATACTACCCAGGCGTACACCCAGTATGTCAATGCGATTGGCTCCAAGCGCGCCACCATAGCCGACGGCCAGGTGATAGACCTGGGCGGCGGAGTGAAGGTGACCTGTATCGGGGTAAACGGCAACGGTGTGCTTTCTCCGCCCTTCGACACCAAGTATGACGAGAACGACCTGTGCGTCGCCCTGCTGGTGGAGTATTGCGATTTCGACTTCTTCGTGGCCGGCGATCTCTCCGGTGTCAACTCCTCGAGCTACCATGACATAGAGACATCGGTTGCAGCGGAGGCGGGCGACGTCGAGATCTACAGAGTCGATCATCACGGCAGCGCCAGCAACTCCAACGCCAACCTGGTCTCCACGCTGATGCCGGAAGCCTCCATCATCTCGGTGGGTTCGAACTCGTATGGTCATCCAACCCAGACCGTGATCAACAGGCTGGTCTCTTACAACAGCTACATCTATCAGACCGAGCTTGGCAACGGCGGCACCATACCGTCCGGCAAAGGCGAGGTGGTGAACGGGCACGTAGTGATCAGCGTACAGGGCGGCTCCTACACCATAAACGGCGACGTCTATAGCCTGGGCGGCGCCGGGGTTCCCGGCGTACCGGAGGAGAACGAGCCTGTTCTCCTCACTGCCTGCCCCAACCCCTTCTCGCAGGGTACGGTGCTGAGCTTCAGGCTCGGCGACCAGGCTGCCGGGCAGCGCGTGACGGTCGGGATATTCGATGTGACCGGCAGGCTGGTCAATGTCTATCCGATAGTCCCTGCCGCGGGCGCGGGCACGCTCACCTGGGACGGCGCTGCGCGCGACGGCGGCGATGCGCCTCCGGGGGTCTACTTCGTGCGGGTGGCGGGGCCATACTCGGGCGCGACCCACAAGATCATAAAGCGCTAGTCCTTCGATAGCCCCTGAGTGCTGCTCCTCAGTACCCGACTGCAGTGCCCGACTGCCGTCTCCGGGCTGCTTGACACGCCCCCCATCCATGGCGTATAAAGGCCTGAGAGCCGCGTGGTGCGGAAACCGCGGCAGCGAGGGAGTTCGGTATGCCCACCTATTCGCATTCAAGGCTGGAGACCTACGGGAACTGCCCGAGGCTCTACAAGCTTCAGTACGTAGACAAGGTCGAGGTCGGAGAAGTCGAGTCGGTCGAGGCCTTTCTCGGCGGGCGCGTGCACGAGGCCCTGGAGAAGCTCTACAAGGACGTACGCATGATGTGCCTGCCGACCTGCGAGGAGGTCCTTGCTCACTTCGACAAGCTGTGGGACGAGAACTGGCACGAGGAAGTGACCATAGTCAGGGCGGA
The DNA here is from genome assembly GCA_049288275.1 of bacterium. GTDB lineage: Bacteria > Arandabacterota > Arandabacteria > Arandabacterales > Arandabacteraceae > JBAQHK01. The sequence goes on from JBAQHK010000312.1 coordinate 2,169, forward strand.
CTACACCGCCGACAACTACCGGGACGTCGGGCGCAAGTGTCTTGCCGACTACTACAAGCGGTACTTCCCCTTCGACTCGTCCAAGACCATAGCTCTCGAGCAGCTGGTCTCCTTCCCGCTGGATGAGGCCAAGCACTACCTGGTACGCGGAGTGATAGACAGACTCGCGGTGGCCGCGGACGGAACCTACGAGATCCACGACTACAAGACCTCGGGCAGGCTTGCGACCCAGGGGGACGCCGACAAGGACCGGCAGCTGGCGATCTACCACCTTGCCATCGAGAACATGTGGCCCGACGTCAAGAACGTAGACCTGGTCTGGCACTATCTGGCGTTCGACAAGGAGCTCCGGTCCCGGCGAACTGCGGCCGAACTGAAGACCCTGAAGCAGGAAGTGATGGCCGCCATTGCCGCCATCGAGGCCGACCAGGATTTCCGCCCCAAGGAAAGCGCCCTGTGCGACTGGTGCGCATATCCTGCCTTCTGTCCCGCCAAGAAGCACTTGGTTGAGACAGCCGGCCTTCCGCCCAACAGATTCCTCGAGGAGCCGGGAGTCAAACTGGTCAACACCTTCGCCGATCTGGATCGCAGGAAACGCGAGATCGAGCGCGACATCCAGCAGGTCAAGGAAGCCCTGATCCATTACGCGCGCGAGCACGGCGTGGAGGTGGTCAAGGGCAGCGATCACAAGGCGCTGGTGAGATTCTACCGCGGCCTCGGCTTCCCCAACAGGGAGGACCCCGGCCGGGATCGGCTGGAGGTCCTGGTCAGGGAACTGGGTTTGTGGGACAGAGTCAGTTCCCTGAACACCATTAGCCTCGCCAAGCTTGTGGAGAGCGGCGCCCTGGACCCCGAGGTGGCCGCCCGCGTCGCGGCCCTGGGCCGCGAGGAGGAGAGGCCCTGGGTCAAGCTCACCGGCCTGAGATGGGACCGCGACAGCGGCTAGCGCTGCCGGCCGGGGCGCGACCTGCGAGCGCGGCGGTTGACATCGGGTTGACATCGGGTTGACACAGGACCCCTCGGCGTGAGAGACTTGCCCGAGTGAAGTAGCGCGATGACCCCTATGAAAGCAAGGACACTGGTTTTCCTGTCGGCTGCAGCGCTTTGCGGGCTGTCGCTGGCGCTGTCGTGCTCGCCGCCCGACGTGCGGATGGGCATGGCGCCCACCGATACCGTGAAGCTCTCCTACCGCATCATAGGCAAAGGCAAGCCTCTGGTGGTGATCCATGACGGCCCCGGCTACGAGAAATCCATGTTGTACAAGGGGTTCGACGGCCTGAGCCCCCAGATGAGAGTGATCTACTATGATCAGCGCGGCTGCGGGCGATCCGAACCGGTCGCGCCGACGGTGCCCCTGAGCGTGGAGGACAACGTCCGCGACCTGGAGCACCTGAGAAGCTACCTGCGGTTGCGCAAGATGTCCCTTGCGGCCCACGGCTGGGGCGCGGTGATCGCCCTTGAATACGCTCGCGCCTATCCCAGGCATGTCGAGTCCATCATCCTGATCGCGCCGATGTCCCCCTTTGAGCCCGATCCCGAGTTTGAGAACGTGATTGAGAAGCTGCCGCCGGAGGCCCGGGAGCGAATCGAGGCCGCCCTGGAGGATCCGACGGCCTCGATGCTGGAGAGGCGAGAGACCATAATGCGCGAGACCCTGCCGTCGCTCTTCTTCAGGAAGGAGGCGGCGGAAGAGATCAGATTCGACACGGTGGTGCTGGCGCCGGATGTCAACCTGCGCCTGGGGCCGGACATCAAGACCCTCGACCTCTTCACGGTGCTGGGGGAGGTACCTCAGCCGGCGCTCGTGATAGTGGGCAGGCACGACATATCTAGCGCGGTGCGAGATCAGATAGCCTATGCGGACGGAATGAAGCAGGCCGACGCGGTGGTCTTCAACGGGAGCGGGCACTTCCCCTTCCTCGAGGAGAACGCGTTCTTCCTGAACCTGGTGCGGGCCTTCCTGCGAGACGGAAGCGTTCCCACCCTGGCGAGCGCTGCTCGAACCCCTTAGTGGGCCGGTGAACAATGGGCATTGACAAGACGAGGGCAACCGTGGTCCGGGCAGCGCTTGCGGCAGGGCTTGCGGCTCTCCTTCTCGGGGCGGGGGCTTCCCGCGCAAGTGAGGCCGGCGACCAGGCTCGCGAGCTCCTGGCCGGTGGCGACGCCGCGGCTGCCAAGACGCTGCTGGTGAACGCTCTCAGCCAGAGCCCGCGCGACCACGACGCGGCCGCCGTGCTCGCCAGGGTCTACATGCGCGAGCAGGACTACGACAACGCGGCCAAGTGCGCCGAGAAGGCCGTGAAGCTCGCCGACTCGGTGCCCGAGTACCACCTGTGGCTCGCCCGCGCGTCCCTCGGCAAGACCATGAAGTCAGGCATGGTCGGAGCCTTCATGTCGGCGAGGAAGGGAAAGAGCGAGTACGAGAAGACGATTGCCTTGGACCCCGCCAACGCGGAGGCGCGGTTCGAGCTGTGCATGTATTATCTTATCGCCCCCGGCATGGTGGGCGGGAGCAAAGACAAGGCCAGGGATCAGGCGACCGCGCTGGAGGGTATGAGTCCCCTCTACGGCTCCTACGCGTGGGCCGGCTACTGGGAGCGGGAGCAGCAGATCGCCAAGGCGGAGTCGCTCTACAACAGGGCAGTCGGGCTGGACACATCCTCCACGGCGACCGCTCTCTACGGGCTCGGCTATTTCTACGAGCGCAACCAGAAGCTGGACCAGGCCGGCGCGGTCTTCAAGCAGATCACCGAAAACAGGCCCGCGGACCTGGTGGCGCTCTTCAACCTGGGCCGGGTGTATACCAACGCCAAGACCAATCTAGACGATGCCGAGGCCGCCTTCAGACGTTATCTTAGGGAAGGCCCCGCGTCCAACGGGCCGGATGCCGCCGCCGCTCACTACAGGCTGGGCATTGTCTATGACCTCAAGGACATGCCGGACTCTGCAGCGGCGGAGTTGCGCCAGGCGGTTGCCCTGGCGCCCGATGTCAAGCAGTACAAGGACACGCTGAAGGATGTCGAAAAGAAACGAAACTGAGGGAGGACGAGTGTGAAGACCCGTGAAGTATCTTCGGCCGATTCGATGAGACTGGCGGACACCTACGCCGCTCACAACTACCACCCACTGCCGGTCGTTCTCGCCAGGGGTGAGGGAGTGTGGATGTGGGACGTCGAAGGCCGCAAGTACATGGACATGCTGAGTTCCTACTCGGCCCTGAACCAGGGCCACCGCCACCCAAGGATCCTCGAGGCGGCCCGAGCTCAACTGGAGAGCCTGACCCTGACCTCACGGGCCTTCCACAACGATCAGTTCGGGCCCTTCTGCGAGCTGCTGTGCAAGACCACGGGACAGGAAAGTGTCCTCCTGATGAACACCGGCGCCGAGGCCGTGGAGACCGCCATCAAGGCGGCCAGGAAGTGGGGATACTACGTAAAGGGCGTGCCCAAGGACATGGCGGAGATCATTGTCTGCTGTAACAACTTCCACGGCAGGACCACGGCGATCGTGGGCTTCTCCTCCGAGGAGCAGTATCGCGACGGCTTCGGCCCCTTCGGCCCGGGCTTCAAGATGATCCCCTACAACGATCTCGATGCGCTCGCCAAGGCCGTGACGCCCAACACCGTGGGCTTCCTGGTGGAGCCCATACAGGGAGAGGCGGGCATCCTGATTCCCGGCGAGGGCTATCTCAGAAAGGCGGCGGAGATCCTCAAGGCCCGGAACGTCTTGCTCATGGCCGACGAGATCCAGACCGGCCTGGGCAGGACGGGCAGGATGTTCTGCTCGGACTACGAAGGCGTCAGGCCCGACATCCTTATCGTCGGGAAGGCCCTGGGCGGAGGCGTCTATCCCGTCTCGGCGATCCTGTGCCGTAAAGAGATAATGGACGTCTTCAAGCCCGGCGACCACGGCAGCACCTTCGGAGGCAATCCCCTGGGATGCGCCGTGGGCACCGCCTCGCTGCGGGTGATAATCGACGAGGACCTGCCGGCCAAGTCCTTCGAGGCGGGCCGCTACTTCATGGAAGGGCTCGCCGGCGCAAAGAGCCCGCACGTCAAGGAAATCAGAGGCCGCGGCCTCCTGATAGGAGTGGAGATCAAGGAGGCCTCGGGCACTGCGCGCCCCTTCTGCGAGAAGCTGATGGAGCTCGGTGTGCTTGCCAAGGAGACCCACCATCAGGTGATCAGGTTCGCGCCGCCGCTGGTGATCTCCCGCCAGGAGATGGATTGGGCGCTCGAGAGAGTGGCGAAGGTGCTTGCCGCCTGAGGCCGGCATGAGTCTGGTGCGCCGCGCCGCCGTGTGGCAGATCGTCGCGGTGTGGGTTGTCGCCCAGGCGCTCTACATTGCGACGCTTGCTCCCACGCTGCTGTGGGGCGACGACGCCAAGTTCCAGCGGCAGGCCTATCTCAAGGACCTCGGGGTCACCTACATGGGAGACCACCCGCTGTGGGTCCTGGCGGCCCATCCCTTCTCGCACCTGCCGATAGGGGACGTCCCGCTTCGGGTCAACCTCTTCACGTCGCTCTGGGCGGCTGCGGCAGTGGCCCTGGCGTTCGCATCCCTGAGGAGTCTTACCGGATCGGCCCTGGCCGCCACGGCAGGCGCCGGGTCGCTCGCGGTCTCACATACCTTCTGGACCCACGCGGTCCGAACCGAGGTCTACTCCATGGCGCTCGCCCTGCTGGCGGCCGCTCTGTGCGCCCTCTTGCGACCTCGACCGGCCCGATGGCTCCTGGTTCTGGGTGGCGTCGCCGCGGGGCTTGCCGCGGCCACGCACTTCATGATGTGGATCGCGGTGCCCGGGCTTGTCCTGCTCGTTGCGGCGCGCTCGCGCGGCGCGGGCGGGGGCGGGGGCGCCGCGAGGTGGCTTGTCGGTCCGGCGGTGTTCGTGGCTGCGCTGGCCGCCGTTGCTGTCGCCTACAGGCTCCTGATCCCTGACAGCGCGGCCGCGCCGTCCAATCCGTTGCTGTACCTTCCGTCGGCTCGCGGCCTTGCCGCCGCCGTGGGCGTGTTCCTGCTATATCTCGCGATGCAGTTTCCCGGTCCCGCGCTGCTCCCCCTGATGAACGGCGTTGCCGAGGCGCGGCGCAATCCGGGCCTCGCAGGCTTCATCGGCCTAACGGCCTTGCTCAACATCGGGGCAGTGCTCAAGCTGGGGATGCCCGACAAGTATGTCTTCTATCTGCTGACCTACTTCTCGTGCGCCTATCTCGTGGGCCTGGGCGCGCGGCGCTTCGCCGCCGGGCAGGCGCGGCTCTTCAAAGTGAGCCATCGCCGGGCCCTGGGCGTGCTCGCTGCGAGTGTGATCCTGGCGCCGGTCGGGATCTACGCTCTGCTTCCCGGCGTGTTGCCTCGCCTGGGCGTGACCGCCGAGCGGCTGGGCATCAGGGAGATCCCGGGACGGCCCGCGCTCAAGTACTTCCTCTTTCCCCCCAAGACCGGCTACCAGGGCGCGCGCTGGTTCGCAGGGCAAGCCCTGGCACAGGCGCCGGAAGGGGCGGCGATCATAGCGGACTACACCGTCTGTCAGCCGATGCTCTTCCTCAAGACCGTCGAGGGAGTGCGTCCCGACGTGGACGTGGTGGACGTGCCGGCGCCGGAACAGACCGCCTTTGCCCTGAAGCAGGCAGGCGCCAGGCCGGTCTTGCTGGCTCGCACCGACAGGTATTATGATCTTGAAGGCCTCGGGGCGCACTTTGACCTTGTGCCCGCCGGCGTGCTCTACAGGCTGACGCCGAAGCAGACGGCGCACCAGGCTGGGCAAGTGCCGCAGATGGAGGCGCAGTAAACCCAAGGGAGGAACCTGTGGCAGCGACGCATATCAGAAATCTGTTCGTGGCCCTCGTCCTGGCGTGCTCGCTCGCATACCCGCTCGCGTGCGGGCCCAGGCAGGAGGCACTTGCGGCTGGGAGCGCCGCGGGCAGCGCCGCGCCTCCCAGCGAGGTGGTTCATCCCGAGTGGGCGCGCAACCTGGCCCTCTACGAGGTCAACATCCGTCAGTATTCGCCTGGGGGAACCTTCAAGGAGTTCGAGCAGCATCTGGGGCGCCTCAAGCAGATGGGCGTGGGCATCCTGTGGCTGATGCCCGTCCACCCGATAGGCGAGCTGAACCGCAAGGGCACCCTGGGAAGCTACTACTCCGTGAGGGACTACCTTGCCGTCAACCCCGAGTTCGGCACCATGGAGGACTTCAAGTCGCTGGTGGCCAAGATCCACGACGCGGGCATGTACGTGATCATAGACTGGGTTGCCAACCACACGGCCTGGGACAACCCGCTCACCGTCGAGCATCCGGAGTGGTTCACACGGGACGGCGGCGGCAATCTCAAACCCCCGGTTCCCGACTGGAGCGACGTCGTCGACTTGAACTACGACAACCCCGATCTCTGGAGCTACATGATTGACGCCATGAAGTTCTGGGTGAGAGAGACCGGCATTGACGGCTTCCGTTGCGACGTGGCCGAGATGGTGCCGGTTGAGTTCTGGGCCGAGGCTCGCGCCGAGCTCGACCAGATCAGGCCGGTCTTCATGCTTGCCGAGGGCGAGCAGCCGGCCCTCCACGAGCGCGCCTTCGACGCCACCTACGGCTGGCAGCTCTTCAAGTTGATGCGCAAGATCGCCGAGGGCTCGGGTTCGGCCGTGGAGCTGTGGAACTACTTCGACCGTGACGCGGTGGTTTATCCCGGGGGCGCCTACCGCATGTACTTCACCTCCAACCACGACGAGAATTCCTGGAACGGCACCGCGGGCCAGTTCTTCGGCGAGGGCATAGAAGCCTTCGCGGTGCTGACCCTGACCGCGCGGGGCATTCCCCTGATCTACAGCGGGGAGGAAGCGGGCTTGGGGGAACGCCTGGCCTTCTTCGACAAGGACTCCATCTCGTGGCGGCCGCACGGTCTCAGCCGGCTCTACACCGATCTCCTCCAATGGAAACGAGTCAACAAGGCGCTGTGGAACGGCGAGGCGGGAGGGGCGATGGTCCGGGTGCCCACTTCGAACGACGGCGCGGTCTTCGCCTTCATGAGGCAACGGGATGAGTGCCGCGTGGTAGTCGCCATGAACCTGTCGCTGCGCACTCAGGAGGTCGAGCTCCGGAGCAAATCTGTGGCCGGCGACTACGGTGAACTGGTAACTCGCAAGGGGGTCCGGCTTGACAAGGGCACGGTCCTCAAGCTCAAGCCCTGGGAGTACCGCGTCTATGTGACGCCGACGGCGATCCCTCTGCCCGGGACCGTTGGGGCAGACCAATAAGCCGCGGGCGGCCGCTGTGCAGCGGCCCGGCAGGCGCTAGTCACTCGGCAATCCGGTAGGCCTCTCTACTCGGCCTTCTTCGACTCGGCCTTCTTCTCCTCGATCTTCTTGGGGTATCCCACGGTCTGGGCGAGCACCACCTTCTGCTCGGGCCGGAGGTTCATGGTCTTGCCCAGGGCCTCCTTGTCCACGTAACCCCGCACCACGGTCCCCAGGCCCTCCGAGGCGCAGAACAGGTAAACGTTCTGGCTTATGAAGCCGGTGTCGCAAGCCGAGTAGGTCGCCTTGGCCGCGTCGTCGGCTTGGCCCATCCGGGTGTAATCGGCGACAAAGATCAGGTTTACCGGCGCGCCCGCCACGAAGGGCTGAGGCCCGGTGTCTCCCCGGATGTCCTTGGCCAGGACCGGCAGAAGTTGGTTGGCCTTGGCGTCGTATAGATAGCAGCCCTCTTCGAGGGCGACGTAGATGTCAATCTCCTGCCAGTTGACGGCCGAGGGCGCGGTGCGCTTGCCGGATTCGGGCCGATTGATGCCGAAGGCCGCCCACAGCATGTCGGACATCACCTGCGGCGAGAGCTTGTCCGGCAGGAAGTCCCGGACGGTCTGCCTCGCCTTGAGGGCCTGCATCAAGGGCATGCCGCCTTCCATCCGGGGGGCGGGCAGCTGAATGGGCTTGAGGTCCTCCGCCAGTGCGACTGCCGCAACCGCAATCAGCGTGATCACAGCAAGTCCGACGGTCCTGCGCAAACCTGATGTCATCTCCTCCTCCTTGCCAGCGGGTTTGTTCGTCTCTATGGAGAATGATAAGCCGTTTGCGGGACGCGGTCAATCGCCTACGGCGGTCCGACCGCGAAGGCAGCACGTCCTCCACGGCGCTGCGCGGCCGAAGAAAAGGGCCTCGGCCGTATAGCTTCGGCCAAGGCCCCGATCGAGTGCCAGTTCTTGCTAGCGGTACAGCGCCTTTATCAAGCCGAACGTGCTCGGTTCGACCGCGCTGGGCTGAGTGAGAATCACGAGCCCACGCTTCGGGAACCCCGAGGTCGCCGAGGTCTGGCTTTTCGTATCCCAGACGTCAGTATGCGCTATGATCTCGTACGAGCCCGGCACTAACGTGAAGGATGCCTCATAGCCACGGACATGCTGAAGATTGCCGTCGTAGCCTCGGTCAATCCAGGCGAAGTCAGGCGGGATCCCGTCGTTTCCCGAAACCTCATTGACTACCTTGCGGCTGATGCCGTCGACCGCGATCCATGAGGTAACTGCCGTCAGATCTATGTAGCCTATGACACCCGGCACCTCTAAGACAAGCGCATATAGCGTATTGTTGACGCAGTCGTAACGCAGGTAGAGCTTGGACTCCACGACCTTAGTGGTATCACCAGCGCGGTACATATCAGCGAAGAAATCGGTGGTGAGGTTCCACTCCGAGTAGCTGCCGTCGACTACCGCAACACCGGAGCTCGGCTCCGGCGAAGCCGCGGTCGCAGCCAGCGGCACCGCAACAGCCCAAGCCATTGCTAATGCTGGGATTAACCAGGACTTCACGACTTGACCTCCTCTATGCGTGCCAAGGCCCATTGCGCCTCCCGTGGCTGGTTGTGCTGGTAGGACTCCCGGCCGAGCCCTCGCATACAGTCCTTTGCTCCATAGATGCAGTTGTTCCACAAACGGTTTCGCGAGTCAGGCAACGGGACCTCTCAAGGGGCCCACATTGCTGGTTGACTTAGACCGCTGCGCTCCGTACTGTAAACCATAAACAAAGGAGTTACGGTGAATTCCCAATTCTCAAGACGCGCTTTCCTCAAGACATCATCCAAAGGCCTTGTGGCGGCCGCGGTGATTCCGGCCTTCCTCGGCCCGGCCGCAGACCGGGTCCTGGCTTCCCTGGGCGGAAGAGACCTCCTGCTTGCCGACTACTACCTGCATTTCTGTGTGGATCCCGAGACCATCAGCCGGGTGATGGACGAGGCTCTCTCGCGGGGCGGGGACTACTGCGACCTCTTCTTCGAACACACCATCCGGAGCGACATCTCGCTGGAGGACAAGGCGGTGAACCGCGCCTCCGGCGGAGTGGACTACGGCGTGGGCATCCGGGTCTTGAAGGGCGACCAGACCGGCTACTCCTTCACCGAGGACACCAGCCCCGAGGCCATGAAGCTGGCGGCCAGAACCGCGGCCAACATCGCGGATGGTGCCCGCTCGGTTTCGCCGGCCGGGCTCGCGCAGCACCCCACGCCCGACTACTACCCCATCGAGACCTCCTGGGAGGACGTCACGGTGGACGAGAAGATCCCCTACCTCGAGGCCCTGAACGACAAGGTCTTTGCGCTTGACCCCCGCGTGGTCAAGTGCCGGGTGAACTTCTCCAATTCGACCTCCTACATCCTGATTGCCACCTCCGAGGGTCGGGTGGCGCACGACTACCGCCCCCTGACTCGGATCTCGGTCTCCTGCACCGCCGAGCAGGACAAGGTTCGGGAGCAGAACGGTTTCGATCTCTCGGGCAGGCAGGGGATCGAGTTCCTGACGCCGGCCAACCTGGACCTGCTGGCGCGGGAAGCGGTCACGCGCACGGTGGCGCTCTTCGACGCCGTCAAGCCCGAGGCCGGCGAGATGGAAGTGGTGCTGGCCCCCGGGAGCGCCGGCATCCTCCTGCACGAGGCCATAGGGCACGGCATGGAGGCTGATTTCAATCGCACCGGCACCTCGATCTTCGCCGATAAGATGGGCAAGCCCGTGGCCGAGCCTTTCGTCAACATCGTGGACGACGGCACTCTTCCCAACGTCCGGGGATCGCTCAACATAGACGATGAGGCAAACGACACCGGGCGCACCTACCTGGTGGCCGACGGCGTGCTCGCCAGCTACCTGCACGACCGCATCAGCGCCCGGTACTACAAGGTCGCGCCGACGGGCAACGGCCGCAGGGAGTCCTTCCGCAATATGCCCATACCCAGGATGAGGAACACCTTCATGCTGGCCGGGCCGCACTCGCCTGAGGAGATCATAGCGAGCGTCTCACGCGGCCTCTACGCCGACAGCTTCACCAACGGCGAGGTCCACATCGGCCCCGGAGACTTCTCCTTCTACGTCAAGAGCGGGCAGCTGATTGAGGGCGGGCGCCTGACGCGGCCGGTCAAAGACATCAACGTGATCGGCAACGGCCCCCAGGTCCTCAGGGACATCGTGATGGTGGGTAACGACTTGAAGCTCGCCGAGGGCGGCTGGACCTGCGGCAAGAACGGCCAGGGCGTGCCGGTCTCGCAGGGTCTTCCCACGGTCAAGGTCTCCAAGATCACGGTGGGCGGGGTGACGTCATGAACGAAAAAGAGAGACTGGATCTGGCCGAATGGGCGATGCAGCAGGCTCTGGATCGGGGCGCCGGTGAGGCCTCGGTGGTGCTGCGCTCCGAGCGCATTGTGGAGATCGAGCACCGCGACGGCAAGCTGGATAAGCTCAGCGATGCTCAGCAGAACGGCCTGGAGCTCGAGGTCTACGTGGACAAGCGCTACTCCGCCAACTCCACCAACGACCTCAGGCGCGACGAGCTCGCCAAGTTCATAGAGGAGGCGGTGGCGAGCGCGCGCTACCTGGCGCAGGACGAGTATCGCGGCCTGCCGGACCCACGGTACTACCCTGCGGAGCCGGGAGGCGGTCTCAGGATCTTCGATCCCGACTACGAGAAGGTCGAGAGCCGCGACCGCGTCAAGATGGCCCAGGCGATCGAGATCGCCATCCGGGACGCCGGCGGCGCAGGCGACAGGATCATATCGGCCACGGGGTCCTACTCCGACAGCCGCATCGAGATGGTGCGGGTTCACAGCAACGGGTTTGTCGGAGGGCTCCGGGCGACGCGGTTTGACGTGAGTGCGGACGTCACGATCAGGGACGGCGCCGGCGGGAGGTTGGACGACTGGTCTGGCGCGACAACCAGGTTCTACGGTGATCTCGCAGTCCCGCTTTATCTTGGCGAGGAAGCGGTCGAGCGGGCGGTCGCCAAGATTGGGCAGAAGAAGATCGCCTCGGGCGAGTACGACCTCTTGGTCGAGAACCGCGCCGGCCGCCGCCTCGTGAGGATGCTCCAAGAGCCCCTTGGCGGGCGAGCCCTCCAGCAGAAGACCTCTTTCCTCGACGGCATGATGCACAAGCGCGTGGGATCGGACAAACTGACCGTGATCGATGACCCCACCGTGCCCAAGGGCCTGGGCTCGCGGATCTTTGACGGCGAAGGACTGGTCGCGCGGGTGATGCCGGTTTTCGAGGAAGGCACGCTTCGCAACTACTACGTTGATGTCTACTACGGGCGCAAGCTTGGCATGGAGCCCACAACCGCCTGGCCCTCGAACCTGGTGTTCTCAGGCGGGGAGAGGCCGCTCGAGGAGATGGTCAGGGACGTCAAGCGCGGCATCCTGGTTCAGGGCTTCATAGGCGGCAATTCCAACTCCACGACCGGCGATTTCTCGGTCGGTATCGCGGGGTTTCTCGTTGAGGGCGGCCGGCGCACCACGCCGGTCCACGAGATGAACATCTCGGGCAACACCCGCGACCTCTTCAGTCGCCTGGCTGAGGTGGGCAACGACCCCTATCGTTACTCGTCCCAGAGGACGCCGAGCATGCTCTTCGAGGGAGTCCAGTTCAGCGGGGTCTGAGCGGGGAGTCGATTTGCCGGCGCTGCCGCCTTCGAGTGCCACCTTTGTCGGCTGCGGACATCATAATACAATGAGCAGCAAGACAGGGATGCAGACGTGGAGTAGAGGGTAGACACCGATCACGAGGAGGATTGAAGGATGTCCAAGTCAGAGCAGTATCTCAAGGAAGCCTTCGCGGGCGAGTCCCAGGCCAATCGCAAGTACCTTGCCTTCGCCGAGAAGGCCAAGCGAGAGGGTTTCCCGCAGGCAGCGCGGCTCTTCCTGGCGGCGGCCGAGGCCGAAACCGTCCACGCGCACAATCACCTCAGGGCCTTGAAGGGCGTGGGCTCGACCGCCGAGAACCTCAAGGAAGCGGTGGCGGGGGAGACCCACGAGTTCAAGAGCATGTACCCGGAGATGGTCGAGGCGGCCAAGGCCGAGGGCGCCAAGGATGCCGAGCGGTCCTTCCGGTTTGCCCTGGAGGTCGAGAAGGTCCACGGCAAGCTCTACCAGGAGATGCTGGACAATCTCAGCAAGTCCAAGGAGGAGTTCCCTTACTTCGTCTGCCCGGTCTGCGGCTACACGGCCGAGAAGCAAGCACCCGGCGTCTGCCCGGTGTGCGGCGCCAAGGGCGACATGTTCAAGAAGATCGAGTAGTTCTGCCGACAGGAGATATGATGTTCCACAACATGCCGGACCGGACAAGGAAGCGCATGGCCTACCTGGAGCGCTTGGACGCGCGCCACAGGCACCTCGACACCCTCGACCACTTCGACAGGCTTCGTCAGGTTCCGCCGGCCACCGGCAAGTTCCTGGCGCTCCTGGCGGCAGGAGCCCCCAAAGGCAAGTGGCTGGAGCTGGGCACAAGCGGAGGCTACTCCACCATGTGGCTTGCGCTCGCCGCCCGCGAGGCCGGCCGCACGATCATCACCTTCGAGGTCTCCCCGGCCAAGGCCGAGCTTGCCCGAGCGACCTTCGAGGCCGCCGGCATAGAGGACATGGTTGGGCTGGTGGAGGGGGATGCCCTGAAGCACCTCAGCCGCTACGACGAGGTGGCCTTCTGCTTCATGGACCTGGAGAAGTCGCTCTACGTCAGGGCCTACGAGGCCGTGGTCCCCAACCTGGTGCGGGGCGGTCTTTTGGTGGCCGACAACGTCATAAGCCATCGTGACGCCGTGGCGCCGGCCCTCAAGCGCGCCTTCGCCGACAAGCGCGTGGACTGCCAGATCGTGCCCGTGGGGAGCGGCCTCTTGGTGGCGCGGAAGGTGTAGGTAGCCTGCCGGCTCAGGGGTTTCGATCGGGGTGGATACCGGTAATCTTGGCTGCAGCCTCGGCCAGCGCTCGGTCCAGGGTCCAAAGACCACTCCGGCTGAGGATGGCGGAGGCGAGCAGGTGGGCGTCGGTCCAACCCAGGCCCTGACCGAACAGTCGGCGGCTCTCCACGAAATCCAAGACCTCGTCGTGCTCGGCGATCTCGGCCTGGGGCAGCAGTCTCAGGAGATCCAAGATCTCACCTCGGTTCCTGAGCCTGCCGCAAGCGAGCTCACCGACCACGAACGGGTGGCCTAGAACCTGGTTCTCTTGAAGAAGGGATTGAAGCCGTCGGTTTCCACGGCGCAGGTGATCCACCCAGACCGACGTGTCGACCAGTATCATGCCCCGTTGTCCGGGCGGCGCCTGCGAGGCGCTGCAAGGCGCTTCTCGCTCCCGCCCAGATCTGCCAGCCTGCGGGCACTCTCTTGCGAAATCAAGGCCTCGAGCCCCCTACGTACAAGCGAGGTCTTCTGCTTGATTCCGGTCAGTCTGGCGGCGCGGCGCAACAGGGCGTCGTTGATGTTCAGCGTAGTTCTCATATGCATAATGATGCATGATGTATGCATATCTGTCAAGCGGAATCTCGAGTGCCGGTAGTCTGCAGTTGATTACCAGGGTCGTCCTGGCGGGCCCTGTGGCGGCGCGTACATCTGCTCCCATGGTAGGGGTGACTCACTGGAATCTCAAGGGTGCAGGTGCCTGCGGCTCCGAAATACGTTGAAAACTCAGGCCAAACGTGATATCATAATCCCCACAAAGCAGTGGGAATAGACAGGCACGGTCGCAGAGGTCTTAC
>JBAQHK010000313.1:0-12568 GCA_049288275.1 bacterium
GGTGGGCGTCAACGCCCCCGGCCGGCACAAGGCCACATGGACCAGCGCGGACGCGGTCCGGGCCTTCGCTTGCGGCTACGGGATTCCCATGGCGCTCGGGCAGGACTACGTGGATCCGGCCAGCAACAGGCTGGGGTCGATCTACGGAGAGATGGTGGCGCTGCGCCTCAACCGGGAGTTCTCGTGCCAGGGCTACTTCACGGAGTTCTCCAAGTGCTTCGGGACGGCAGTGGTGCCTCCGGAGGTCCTCAAGTTCGCAGGTCTTACTGTGGACCAGCTGCTTGCGGTTGCTGACCAGGCCCTCGGCGGCAACGCCGACGCCCTGCTTCCATACGGCAACAGCCTGTTCCGGCTGCAGAGCGCCTTGGCCTACATGAATCAGCTCTACGACGACTGCGGCGGGCTGGTGAGTGATGATAGGCTTCAGCAGAAGTTCGACGACGAGCTGCCTGGCGGGACAGCGAATCCGTTGCCGTCGCAGGTGCTGGTGACCAGCCATCCCAATCCGCTCGAGACCAGCGTGACCATAAGTCTCGCGCTGCCTGCCGCCGGGAACGTCTCTATGGAGATCTACGACGTGCAAGGCCGCAGTGTGGTCACCATGGCGAGCCGCCCCATGTCGGAAGGCCGCCACGATGTGACCTGGGACGGGGCTGATAAGGCCGGCGCGCCCGTGGCCGCTGGGGTATACTTCCTCAGGGTCCAGGTGGACGGCCAGACTGCCGTGATGCACAAGATGACCAAGCTGTAGAGAGCAGGCCAGGCTACAAACTAGCCGGTATGAGCGGGGCGGCCCGGTGGCCGCCCCGATTGCTTTGGCGCCCTCGGCCGGTATCTACTTTGCGAGGCTGGATGTCGGTGGGCGAAGCACCGTCAAGAAGACCGTGCTGGCGCGATAGCGCGGCGTTAGCGCGCGACAATCAACTTGCGGGTCCGGCTCTCGCGGTCTGAGGTAAGCCGGAGGAAGTAGGTGCCGGCTGCAACCGGCCGGCCCGATGAATCGGTGCCGTCCCAGGCCGAGCGGTGGGTGCCTGGGCCCCGCCGCCCGTCCACAAGCTTGCTGAGCAGGCGGCCTCGGCTGTCGTAGATCGCCAGGGTCACCTGCGCGGGGCCGCGCCCGGCAGGGATGGCAAAGACGATCTCGGCTGCCGACCCAAAGGGATTGGGGGCCGGCTCGCCGAGAGCCAGGGACAAGGGAACGCCCGCTCCCGCGCCCGGCACGCCCGCGGACCAGCAGTTCCCGGTGTCCCACAACCAGGCGTTCATACCGCCCAGCATGTCAAATACCCGCGTGAAGCCTTTGCCGTCGAGGAAGGTGGCCGCAGAGTGGCTTCTCCCGCCGCTTCGGCAAACAACTATGGTCACCCGATCCGGATCGAGTTCGAGGTAGTGGGCCTGAAGGTATCCGGAGTTCCACGGCATGTTGATCGCGCCAACGATGTGGCCGGGAGGCTGGCGGGTGGAATCGCAGTACTCACTTTCCTCCCGTACGTCCACCACGATGAGATCGCCGCCGGCATCGAGCATGGCCTTGACCTCTGCCGGGGTCTTGTCGGCATGCGCCGCGGCACCGACCGCCATAGTCACTATCGCCAATGCAACAAGCGCAGTCGCTCTCATTGTCTTTCCCCCATTCATGTCCTTGAGATGCTGGACCCACGGCCGAGGATGCAACAAGCTGGGGGCGTTGCCAAGAGCGGGCCGTGTGGTATACTGCTCACGTCTTCGTCTTGAGGGAGGTAGCTATGCTCGAGCGCCTTGTTGCAACGGTTCCTCCGGTTGTCTTCCTGATCGTGCTGTTTGGCGGAGACGCGCTGTTCCACCGCCGCAATATCGACCAGGATGGCGACCCGCCGATCAACAGGGCTCTGTTCTTCGGCAGCAAGTACCTGATTGTCCTTGTATGGGCTGCGATGCTGTTGCAGGTCTGGGGAATAGGCTTCTCCGTCCTGACAGCGCCCCAGTGGCTGAGATGGATCGCTCTGGGCCTGTGGGTCGCGGGGTTCGCTTTGCTCTTCATCGGGCGTTTCGGGCTGGGGGCATCGTTCAGGCTCGGATCGCCGAGAGAGACCACCGCATTCAAGGCGGACGGGTTGTTCCGGGTGTGCCGCCACCCGATGTACGTGGGCGTCTACGCTACACTCCTTGCCGGGGTGATTGGCACTATGAACCCGCTGGTGCTCATCGTCGCGGCATTCGTGGCCGCCGTGCATCACAGGATAGTCCTGGCGGAGGAGGAGTACCTGCGGACGGCGTTCGGCGAGGAGTATGAGGCCTATTGCAGGCGCGTCAGGCGCTACCTATAAGAACGCGGCCGACCACGGCCTGCCACACAGGCGTAATACCGGAGAGGAGAAGGAGATGGGCAACAGGTTTGAGACTCACGGAGATTTCAGCTGGACGGAGCTGCTGACAAGGGATGTCGCTGGATCGAAGAAGTTCTACAAGGAGCTCTTGGGCTGGGAGATGGACGATATGCCGATGGGGGAAGGCCAGCCCTACACGGTGCTCAAGGCGGGTGGCCAGAGCGTGGGCGGCATCATGGTCATGCCGAAGGAAGTACCGGCCTTCGTCCCGGCTCATTGGGCCCCGTACGTCACGGTCACTGATGTGGACGCGGTGGCCGCGAAGGCCAAGCAGCTCGGCGCCGAGCTGATCGTACCACCGATGGACATACCGAATGTCGGCAGGTTCTGCACCTTCAAGGATCCCCAGGGCGCGATCCTGTCGGTGATAACCTACGCCAAGATGGGCTAGCAGCGGGCTGTCTCAGGCTTGCTTATCGGCACCCTTGTGCTATGATCGTGCCCAGAGGGGTGCGAGATCATGAAGGTCCCCGCGTACGTGGTTCCTGCCGCTGCCGTTGTTGCTGCTGCCTTGGTCTGCTGTTCCGTCGGTCTGGCCCAGACATGGTACGTTACGCCTGGCGGCACCGGGGACGCTCCCACCATCCAGGCCGCGGCCGACCTGGCTGCTGCCGGCGATACCATCATGCTTGCTGACGGCGTCTTCTCAGGTCCGGGCAACGCCTACGTGGAGTTTCACGGGTCGGCAGCCATTCTCTCCGAGAGCCGGGACCCCTCTGCGTGTATTGTGACCACTGAGGGTTACGAGAGCGGCGATTGGGCGATGTTCCTGTTCTATGACGGCGATGAGTTCTCTGTGGAGGGTGTGACCCTCGACGATCGTCACTGCCGCATGGAATACGGCATTGATGACGGGTCGGCCTCGCGGGTTCTCTTCAGGAACAACGTGTTTCTCGGGACCTCGCTTCTCCTCTATCACAGCGGCGACATCGTGATCGAGGACAACATCTTCACAGGCTTTGAGGCTTCCTGGTACCTGGCGGTGGTTGATATGAGGAGCTCAGGAGCACTGTCAAGAACCGTCACCGTCAAAGGGAATACCTTCAGGGACATCAGCGGCATGATCGCCTTCGGCGCGGTGGTGCTCCACGCTGACGGTACCTCGACGGTAACCGCTCTCATCGAGGGCAATCGCTTCGAGAATATCACGGGCGGCACGGCCGGCCACGCGATGCTCGACGTCGCGCGCGCAGGATACGCGGACATTTACGTCACAATAGCAGGAAACGTGTTCCGGGACTGCGGCCGGCCCAACGGCGACGACGGAGTGCTGTTGAGCAATGACGGAGCCTACAACAGCGGCTGGATCGACGCCTGGGTCTCCGATAACCTGTTCGTCCGGTGCTCGGGATCGGCCTTGAATGTGCAAGCCGGCTCGTCAACCATGATATGGGGCGACGTCTTCAACAACACCTTCACGGATAATGAGATCGGCGTCGAGCAGGGGCCCGGCAACCCGGCCGTGCTGGTGAGAAACTGCATCTTCTGGTACAACAGGACCTACGACATTTCCGGGGTCTCGGTGTGGAACGTCGAGTGCTGCGACATCACGGATCTTGGTGGGTGGCAGTACGACTGCTTCAGCGCCGATCCGCTCTTTTGCGATCCCATCCACGACAACTACAGGCTGGACTGCCGCTCGCCGTGCGTCAACGTGCCCGGCTACGGCCGGGTGGGCGCCTACGGCGTGGGCTGCGGGCCGTCTTCGGTGGAACCCGTCACCTGGGGCGCCATCAAAGCCATGTATCGCTAGCGAAGCCTGCCGCGCAGGACCGTGTCGCGTCTTCCCCCCGGCCCTTATCCCCGTGCTCTGTTGTCCCGTCGGAGTCGGAGACGCGCGTTGATTCCCCCGCCCGGAGGCGCTACACTTGGCCCTGCTACAATACAGGACCGTCACTGATCCGGTCTGAGCCGTGGTGTCTTCGAAGCAAGGGGGTGCATCGTGGCCTTGAGATCAAGGCTTGCCTTTTCGGTGCTGGTGGTGACCTTCGCGGGACTGGTGTGCGCTGGCGCAGCCCTTGGTGACGTCCCTCACCTCATTAACTACCAGGGTCGGCTGGCGGACGTCGACACAGGGGAGCCCCTCTCGGGCAGCCATGAAGTGGTCTTCAGGCTCTACGGCGTTGTCGTGGGAGGGACCGAGCTGTGGAGCGAGACCCACACGCTGGAGGCCGATGAGCAGGGGGTTGTGAGCGCCATACTCGGGGGGGAGCAACCGCTCCCGGAGCTGGAGAGCGCCGAGGTGTGGCTTGAGGTCAGCGTGGACGGCGAGGTGCTCGCGCCCAGGCGGAGGCTGGTGAGTGTCCCCTTTGCGCTGCGCTCAGCGGCAGCCGACGTCGCGGACAGTCTCAATGGCTTTGACGCGGCAGCAGTTGCCGACTCCGCTCACAACCACGACGGCCGCTACTTCATGGAGAGCGAATTGACAACGTCCGGCACCATCAATGCGCCGGGCAACCCTGTTGATTGGACGAAGCTCAAGGGTGTGCCTGCGGGCTTTGCCGACGGCAGCGACAGCACCGGTGGCGTCGGGGACGGCCACTCGCTGGATGCCGCCGACGGCAGCCCCACAGACGCTCTCTACGTTGACGACGAGGGCGACGTGGGCATAGGCACGACCAATCCCCAATCCCGGCTGCACGTCGAGGATTCCTCCGCCGCCGGTTACACGTATGCGATCCGTGGCGTCTCCTCATCGACTGGCTCGGGCGGCCAGATGGCCGGCGTGGTAGGTGAAACCTGGAGCACGGCCACCACGAACGCCGGAGCGGGGGTGATGGGCTTCGCATCGTCGGAGACGGGGCGGTCCTCGGGTGTGGTGGGTATAGCGTCCGGGGATAATGGGGCGGGCGTCGTTGGAAGGGCGGATCATCCCAGCGGAGAGACCTACGGGGTGGTCGGAGAGTGCGCGAGTCCCAGCGGTTGGGCGGGTTACTTCCAGGGGGCACGCAGCTACTTTTCGGGCAAAGTCGGCATCGGTTGGGCCGCAACCGCGCAACCCAGGCTCTACGTCAGGGAGAATTCTGATCTGCTGTATGCGG
This sequence comes from bacterium, assembly GCA_049288275.1. Taxonomy (GTDB): domain Bacteria; phylum Arandabacterota; class Arandabacteria; order Arandabacterales; family Arandabacteraceae; genus JBAQHK01. The sequence goes on from JBAQHK010000313.1 coordinate 5,408, forward strand.
AGGCGATCCGCGGGGAAGCCACGTCGGCGAGCGCGCACTCCAGCCGGGGCATCGTTGGGACGACTAACTGCGCGGACACCGTGCAGACCGGCGCCGGGGTAGTGGGGATCGCCGCGGGTTCGGTCAGCAAGTCCAGCGGCGTATTGGGGATTGCAGATGGCGCCAGAGGAAGAGCCGTCGAGGGGATTGCACAGCATACCTCTGGAGAGAACATCGCCATCAAAGGATCAACGGTGAGCCCCATCGGCTTCGGCTGCCACGTCTCCGGCGCGCGCAACTACTTCTCGGGCAAGATTGGGATAGGAACGGAAACGCCTCAGAACCCTCTGCATATTCACGACAGCGGTGGGATGAGCACTGTCCAGATTACCAATACGGCCACAGGATCAGGTTCCGGAGACGGACTGCATCTTGCTGTGACGACCGACGGGACCGGTATCCTAATGAACAGAGAGAACAAGGCTCTGGATCTGGGCGTGAACTCAGCGGCGGCGATGCGCATCAACGCCAGCGGCAAGATCAGCATCGGCGGCCTGGACACGCTTGGCACGGTTACCATCACAGGCTCGACACCCGGCTTAATACTCAATTCCACGGCTCCGGCGCACCCTTACGGAGACATTGACTTCTACGACTCGGGCACCAAACGATGCGGTATTCATTGGAGCGGGACGACGAATGCCATGTCAATCGGGTTTGTTCACCGGCTGTATATCTCCGAATCTGGGCACGTCGGGTTTAACTCGGTCCCTTTCAACCCCCTCGATGTCACGGAAGACGGCACCACTTGGGGCGGGGTGAACGGTTACACCGAAGTGGTGGGGCACTTCAGGAACACGAGTGGCGGTCACACTGCGGTGTCCATTGATGCGGAGGCGAATCTGGATCCGATACTCTATCTTGCCGAGAACGGCACGGCATACTGGGACTTGCGAAACGACAGCGACTTGGAGAAGAGGTTCGAGCTGCGATACCACGGGCCGGGAATGAAGAACAACACGCTTGTGTCGGTCGATACGCTCGGCAACGTGGGGATGGGGACAGGTCCTGACACAACCTACAGGCTTAACCTTGCGGGGAAGGGCTACGCAAGCGTGGGATGGAGAACTCCCGGCAACGTCGCCATCGGGACATCGGATCCCGGAGGATACAAGCTCTATGTGCAGGGGACGGCCTACTCCACGGGAGGCTGGAGCAGTTCCGACGCGCGGCTCAAGGACAGGATCGAGCCGATCGCCGGAGCGCTCTCCAAGGCGATTGCGCTCAAGGGCGTTTCCTTCGAGTGGCGCCGGGCCGAGTTCCCGGACAGGGGTCTTCCCGAGGGCAGGCACTACGGGCTGATTGCGCAGGAAGTGGAGAAGGTGCTGCCGGAAGCTGTCCAGATCGGACCCGACGGCGACAGGGCGGTCGCCTACAATGAGATCATCCCGGTGCTGGTAGAGGCCCTGAAGGCCCAGGAAGCCAGGATACAGACCCTGGAGCGGCAACTTGAGAACCTGCAAGCAGTTGCGACGGACGGCCAATAGACGGACGGCCAGCAGGAAAGACGGCGCGGAGCGCGATTGATGACACCCAAGAGCATGTCGGCTTTCTCGGAAAAGGCGATCGCGGTGATCCGGCAGATTCCCCGGGGCAGGGTGGCAACCTACAGACAGATCGCGGGATGCGCAGGCAATCATCTCGCGGCTCGCCGGGTCGCATGGCTGCTGCATTCCTCGGCGCGCAAGCACCGCCTGCCGTGGTACCGCGTCATAAACAGCAAAGGGCGCATCTCGCTCAAGCCGGGCTACGGCTGCGAGGAGCAGCGGAGGCTCTTGCGCCGGGATGGCGTGGGATTCAGGCGGGACGGCAGCATCGATCTCGAGCGCTACCTATGGCGTCCCGGCCTCTGTCCGCCGCGGCCGGGCACAGCGTCCAGCCGCCGGCAGCGCGCACGGAGAGGTTGACGTGGAATCGGACAGACTCGCGCGGCAGATGGAATTCCTGGTGGAGATCGACAAGCTCAAACAGGTGTTGAGAAGGACCATCACAATCCAGGGCGACCGCAACGAGAACTCCGCGGAGCACTCCTGGCACGCTTCGCTAATGGCGCTGGTGCTTGCGGAGCACGCCGCCGATGCCGGGCTCGACCTCGCACGGGCGGTGAAGATGATGCTCCTTCACGATCTTGTGGAGATAGATGCCGGCGACACCTACTGCTACGACATCGAGGGCGCCCGAGACAAGCTTGAGCGCGAGACCAGGGCCGCCGAGAGGATCTTCAACCTGCTTCCGCCCGATCAGGCGTCCGAGGTGAGGGCGCTGTGGGACGAGTTTGAGGCTGGCCGGAGCCCGGAGTCCCGCTTCGCCAACGCCCTGGACCGGCTTGAGGCGCTGCTCTTGAACTACCACACTGGCGGCAGGACGTGGCGCAAGCACAAAGTGTCGAGCGACCAGGTGATTGAGCGTGCGCTGCCGATCAGGGACGGGTCGCCGGCGCTCTGGGAGTACGCGCGCAGCCTGATTGATGATGCGGTGGAGAAGGGGATTCTCAAGAAGTAGCAGCGGCGAGGAGGTACCGGTAGATGCGCTCCTACATGTTGTATGCGATCGTGGCGGGTGTTGCGTGGGGGGTGGGAGGCTACTTCGAGAAGATGGGCCTTCAGCAGATGAGAATCCCCTCGATCTTGGGCATCACCATCCGGACGCTGGTGGCTCTGGTGATCCTGGGCCTGATCTCACTTCCAGCCTGGAAGGGCGTGGGTGCCCAGTCGGACGCCAGGTCATGGATCATGATTGTCGTGGGCGGCGGGCTGGTGGCGGGCGCCCTCGGCATGTGGAGCTTCTATTCGGCGCTGGCCAAGTCCGAGAATCTCGGCATAACACTGGCCATGGCCTTCGCGTTCGCCCCGCTGGCCGGTACCGTGCTGGGGCTTGTCCGAGGGGATCAAAGGGTAGATATTAAGATAGGTCTCGGGCTCTTAGCCATGGGGGTAGGCCTTGTGCTCCTACAGGTTTCTCAGAAACGCCATGGATAGGCGGGCCGTCGTCGCGGCTTGCCTGTTGGGCTTGGCGCTTGCCTGGAGCGGAGCCCCGGACGGGGCGGACGCCGCGATGCGCAAGGCTCCGTATCTCGTCTACGCCGGCGTGCCGGCCGAGATGCGCGTGCTCTGGCAAGTCACTTCGACCGAGAACTGCACTATCCAGTGGGGACCCGATATCTCGTATTCCGCAGGCAGCGCCCAGACCGTGGAGTACGGCCTGGATCACCAGCATGCCTACACGATTGCGGGCCTGGCGCCCGGGGCGCTTTGCTATTACCGGGTGACCGTCGGTGGCGCAGACTACCCGGGTTCGTTTCGAGCGGCGCCTCCCGAGGACGCAATCGCGGTCAAGTTCGTTGCCTACGGCGATACCCGCTCATATCCCGTGGATCACGACAAGGTGGCTGCCCGGATCTTGGCCAGGATAGCTGCCGACCCGGAACTCCAGACCATGGTGCTTTCGGTCGGGGACCTGGTCTACAACGGGGACCTCGAGACTGATTGGGACAGCCAGTTCTTCAATCCATCCTACCCCAACATCAAGACCGTGCTCGCGAGCTTTCCCTATCAGGTGGCCATCGGAAACCATGAGAAGACTGGCGCCGGGTTCGTGAAGTACTTTCCCTATCCTTTTGTCGCCGGCCGATACTGGTCTTTCGATTACGGTCCAGCCCACTTCGCGGTGGTGGACCAGTACACGCCTTACACCGCGGGCACCGATCAGCTGGCCTGGCTTGAGGCAGACCTGGCGGGCACCGACAAGCCCTGGAGGTTCGTGTATCTGCACGAGCCGGGCTGGTCGGCCGGTGGGGGGCACGCCAACAACACCGCCGTTCAGACGTACATTCAGCCGCTGTGCGAGGCCTACGACGTGGCCATGCTCTTCGCCGGCCACAATCACTACTACGCGCGGGCCTCGGTCAACGGCGTGGAGCACGTGACCGCGGGCGGCGGGGGCGCGCCGCTTCATACCCCCGATCTTGGCTACCCCTACGTTGTCACAGGCACCGGCGCTTACAGCCATTGCGAGATCGCGATCGACGGTGGCAGCCTTAGCCTGAGAGCCGTAACGTGGACCGACAGCCTGATAGACTCGCTGAGCATATCTCTGCCGGGTGCGGAGGTTCCTCCGACCGGGATGACGCCGGCGCTCGGCCCCGTGTCGCTCGGCCCGGTGCATCCCAATCCGTCGGGCCAGGACGTGACCATACGGTTCGCTCTCCGGGGCGCGGCGCGGGCCGGCCTGGCCATCTATGCAACAGACGGGCGAAAGGTTGCGGATCTCGAAGCCGGCGATCTGGCAGCCGGGCCTCACAGCGCGTCCTGGGACGGGCTCGATGCAACCGGCGGCAGAGTGTCACCCGGAGTCTACTTCGTGAGACTTGAGGCTTGCGGCCGGGCGCTTTCCGCGAAGTTGGTCGTGCTGAACTGAGGCGTGCATGAAAGCCATGGTCCTGAGGCGGCTCGGCAACCTCAGCGCCAACCCCGAGCCCCTGGCGCTCGAGGATCTGCCTGACCCCATTCCCGGACCGCGCGAAATACTGGTGCGGGTCTCAGCCTGCGGCGTGTGCCACACCGAGCTTGACGAGATTGAGGGCAGGACGCCGCCGCCGCGCCTGCCGGTGGTTCTCGGCCACCAGGCGGTCGGGAGGGTGGAACGCCTTGGGGCGGGGGCCGCGCGCTTCAAGGTCGGGGACCGGGTCGGGGTCGCGTGGATCTTCTCGGCCTGCGGCCGGTGCCGCTTCTGCCTCGAAGGCCGCGAGAATCTCTGCCCGGACTTCAGGGCGACCGGCAGGGACGCGGACGGCGGCTACGCCGAGCTACTCGCCGTGCACGAGGACTTCGCCCACGCCATCCCGCAGGCATTCTCCGATGTCCAGGCGGCGCCGCTGCTTTGCGCCGGCGCAATCGGCTATCGGTCCCTGAGGCTCGCCGGCCTCAGGGACGGCGCAAGCCTGGGCCTGACGGGTTTTGGCGCCTCCGCCCATCTGGTGCTGATGATGGCGCGGCACAGATACTCCAAGTCGCGGGTTCACGTGTTCGCAAGAGGCGCCGCCGAGCGGGAGTTTGCCCTCGGGCTTGGGGCGGTCTGGGCCGGGGACACCTGCGAGCGCGCCCCGGAGAGGCTGGCGGCAATCATAGACACCACTCCGGCTTGGCGGCCGGTGGTCGAGGCGCTGGTCAACCTGGAGCCCGGCGGCCGCCTGGTGGTCAACGCCATCCGCAAGGAAGACGCCGACAAGGCCTCGCTCGCGGGGCTGGATTACCCGACGCACCTCTGGCTTGAGAAGGAGGTAAGGAGCGTCGCCAACGTGACCCGCCGCGACGTGAGGGAGTTCTTGGACCTGGCGGCCGAGATTCCCCTGCGGCCGGAGGTCGAGGAGTTCGAGCTCGCCGACGCCAACCGGGCCCTCGCCGAGCTCAAGCGCGGCAGGGTCCGGGGCGCCAAGGTGCTGCGCATCCGATAGCTCTCCGGCCGGTAGCCCGGCCGGCGTGCGCCGAGGAAGGGCCGATCGCCGTGCCGGCAGGCCGCAGTTTGACAGCGGCGGAACCAGTTGGTATACTGACGGCGGTTGGGCCAACGCTCTGAGGGAGGAATCGCGATGATATACCTTGATCACAATGCGACAACCCCCGTGGATCCGCGGGTCTTCGAGGCGATGCAGCCTTATCTGACCGAACTGTGGGGCAATCCGTCGTCGATCTACCGGTCGGGCCAGGACGTGAGGAAGGCGGTCGAGGACGCGCGCGAGACCGTGGCCCGGCTCTTGAACGCCGAGCCCAAGGAGATCGTCTTCACCAGCGGCGGCACCGAGTCCGACAACACCTCGATCAAGGGCGTGGCGCTCAATCGGGGCAAGGGACACGTGATCACCTCGACCATCGAGCACCCGGCGGTCCTAAAAGTGGTGGAGTGGCTCGCCAAGCGCGGCTTCGATGCCACATATGTGGGCGTGGGCTCGGACGGTGTGGTCGATCCCGACGACGTGAGGAAGGCCATGAGGCCGGACACCATCATCGTGTCCTTGATGCACGCCAACAACGAAGTGGGAACGATCCAGCCGATAGCTGAGGTCGCCGCTCTGGCCCACGAGCGCGGGATCGTCTTCCATACCGATGCGGTCCAGACCGTGGGCAAGTTGCCCATCGATGTCAGGAAGATGGGAATGGACCTCCTGAGCATGTCCGCCCACAAGATCTACGGCCCCAAGGGCGTTGGAATACTCTACATGAAGAAGGGGACCAAGTTCGATCCCTGCGTTCACGGGGGCCACCAGGAGTGGGGCAAGCGGGGCGGCACCGAGAACGTTGCCGGCATCGTGGGCCTGGCCAAGGCCGTGGAAATCGCCTGGGCGGAAATGGAGCAGGAGGAGGCCAGGGTCAGGCGGCTCAGGGACCGCCTGGAGGTCGGCCTCAAAGAGCGGATCTCCGACATCCTCTTCAACGGGCATCGCGACAAGCGGCTCTTCAGCACCACGAGCGTCTGCATCAAGTACGTCGAGGGCGAGGCGATGCTTCTCAATCTGGACATGAGGCACGGGATCGCGGCATCGTCCGGCTCGGCGTGCACCTCCGGCTCGCTCGAGCCCTCCCACGTGCTCCTGGCGATGGGCCTTCCCGCCGAAATAGCCCACGGCAGCCTACGGCTGAGCTTGGGCAGGGGCACCACCGAGGAGGAGATCGACAAGGTGATCGCGGCGCTTCCGCCGATCGTGGAGAAGCTGCGCGCGATGTCGGCCTTCCCGCGCAATGACTGACGGCGCCCAACCATGACCGACGAAAGCGCCAGGGACGAGATACTGCGGCTCAAGAGGGCGAAAGATGCCCTGATCCTGGTACACAACTACCAGGTCCCCGAGGTGCAGGAGATCGGTGATTCCGTTGGGGATTCCCTGGAGCTGGCGCGCAAGGCGGTCGAGGCCCGCAAGCCCCTCATAGTATTCTGCGGTGTACGCTTCATGGCGGAGACCGCGAAGATCCTCAACCCCCAGGCCAAGGTCCTGTTGCCCAGACAAGACGCCGGCTGCCCCATGGCGGACATGGTGAGCGCCGAGGACGTGGTCCAGGCGCGGCGCGAGCACCCGGGCGCCGTGGTGTGCTCCTACGTGAATACCAGCGCCTGTCTCTTATACACATC
>JBAQHK010000314.1:0-2602 GCA_049288275.1 bacterium
TTCTCAAGTAGTCCAGATCGACGGACATTTCCTCGGCCCGGAGCTGCTTCCGGGCGTCGTCGAAGTAGGGCACGCGCCTGGCGGGCTCGGCCTGGCCCACGGCCTGCTTCCAGTCGGAGCCCTGCGCAAGGGCGGTGAAGATCTTCTCAAAGACCTGAAGATGGACCATCTCCTCCGAGGCGAGACGGCTGAAGACCTTGCGGCCGGCCTCGTTCTTGACTTTGCTTGCGGCCTCCGTGAAGAAGCGATGGCCGGACTTCTCCATTTCCACAGCGGTCCGCATGGCCTGCGCCGTCTTCTCACCTATCATCTCGTGTGTCTCCTCTCTCGAGCGTTGGTTCGGTACGACCCGCATTCGCCAATCCCAGTGTAACCCGCCGACATCCACTGTTCCACCTGATATTAGATGCAGGCTGTGCTACCATGGCCGCAGCGAGGAGGTCCATTCGCGGCGCACTGAAAGGGCATTCAAAGGCAGCCGGAAGGAGGGGGCAAATGCTGTCCAGCCGTGTGGTTAGGGCTTGCACGAGACTCGTAAGTACTGTTCTGGTGGGCCTGCTTGTGGCTATGGCCCTTGGGGCCACCGCGGGCGTTCCCCGGAAGATATCCTATCAAGGACGGCTCACGGATCCCTCCGGCAATCCGGCGCAGGGAGATCACACCGCGATGTTCGTTGTCTACAACGACGCGACTGAGGGCGTGGTCATATGGTCGGAGTCGAAGACCGTGACGGCCGATTCGAACGGCGTCTTCTCCACAATCCTGGGTTCGGTGACGCCGATAGACTGCTCGTTCACAGAGCCCAGATGGCTCGAGGTCTACATTGACGGCCTGGCGCTGGCGCCAAGGCGGGAGATAGTCAGCGTGGCCTCGGCTCTGGTCGCAGGCGAGGCGGCTTTTGCCGGCAACGCGGACAGCCTGGGCCACGCCCCCGCAGCCTCTTACTCGCCGGTGGGCCATGTACATGACGACACGTATCCTCTCAGGCCGGAACTCAGCAATCCCGGTACAATCAACCAACCGACGAACCCCGTGGACTGGTCCAACCTCAAGAACGTGCCGCCGGGATTCGCCGACGGTGCCGACGCCGAGGGGGGCGCAGGCGACGGCTACTCGCTTGATGCCGCCGACGGTAATCCCACTGATGCCGTATACGTTGACGGAGCGGGAGAGGTGGGCCTCGGCACCTCGACGCCCGCGCGGAATCTTCACATCAAGCAGGACGCCAACGCGGCCGTGGGAATCCGAATCGAGAACAACAACACAGGTTCAGGTTCAGCCGAAAGCATCGAGTTTACCGACGAGACCGGCACAAACGCGGGGATCTTCCTCTACGACGACGGCGCCACCCAGGCAAACGACCTGCAGATATTCAACGAGCGGTCGTCGGGCGCCATACTGCTGTCCACGAATACCGCCGCGGACCTGGTGGTGGGCAGCGATGGCAGGGTCGGTGTCGGAACCGGCGTCCCCGAGGCGTCCCTCCACGTGATCGCGGGGTCGGCCGGCGAGGTCACAGCGAGTACGCTTGCCGACGTCGTGATTGAGGACAACGAGACGGCCGCCCTGAGCTTCCTTTCTCCGAGCGCGTACACACAGGGGCTGTACTTCGGTGATGCGGCCGACAACGTCGATGGCTGGGTCCTTTACGATCACAGCGACGACAAGATGCGCCTCGGTGCGAACAACGACACCAAGATGACGATCCTGAGCAACGGCAGGGTGGGGGTGGGCACCACCGCGCCGGAGTCGGATCTGCATGTTGTTCGCAATTTCAACGGTTACACTGGGATCAAGATCGAGAACGCAGATGCACTTGGGGGGGCATCGGAAGGCATATGGTTCGCGGATGAGAACGGTACTAATGCCGGTATCACCGCATACGGCGATGCCGTGGCCGGTGGTGCGAACTGCATGCAAATCTCCAACAACAGGGCGAACGGAGCGATCTTTCTAGCCACAGCGGGCTTTGACCGCGTGTGGGTGGCCCACGATGGCAACGTGGGTATCGGGGCCAATGCTCCCAGTGACCCAACCGCGGCTCTGGATGTCGATGGAACCAACGGATACAACCAGGTAAGGATGCGCACCTCGTTCGCCCCGACCAACTCTGCGGACAGCCGTGGCAACGTAGGGGACATCGCCTGGAGCAGCAACTACATATACGTCAAGACCGCCGGCGGCTGGAAGCGGGCTGCCCTGAGCTCCTGGTAGCAGGGCGGTGCCAAAGTAGATGTGGACAGGACGGCGGCAGGTGCTAAGATAGCCATATTCTCAAAGAGGGGGGCAGAATGAGTAACCCTGTGCGAGTCTTGGGATCTCTCCAGCGGACTGCGTTTCTGTGGGTGTTATTGGCGGCCGGGCCTGCGCTGGCCTTGGCAGCGGGGCAGCCCGGAGCTGCTGCAACCGCTGCGGGTCGGGCGTCAGGCGGGCCGGCGGCGGGAGCCTCATCTGCTGGTGTGGCCATCCCAACCGACGTGATAAGCGGCGGTGGCGGAACGAGCAGCTCCACGTCCTTCAAGATCAGTGACACCTTCGGCCAGGGACCGATAGGGCCGCTGGCCGTGGGCACCACGGTGGAACTCCTGGACGGCTTCTGGGC
>JBAQHK010000315.1:0-7448 GCA_049288275.1 bacterium
GTCTTTGGCACCGCCGGAGCCATAGGCAGGAATGCCTGGGGACCCCGTATCCCCGGGGTTTCGACTGGCACTCCTTGTGTGACGTGCGATGAGAAGCACGAACTACCCCCGCTGATCGCTGGGCCGAAGACGGGCCGTTGTTGCATGCTCCGCGGATGGCGAGCCAAGAGTCACGGGCCGCTCAATACCTGGCCTTTGAGGGTCTGAACGAGGACGGCCTTGAGCGCCTCGAACATCAAACTGCCGCCCTTCTCTTGAACCAACTTCTTGGCCTTGCTCCATCGCGTGTCGTCCCTCGCGGCATCAAGAAACTCGTGCCCCTCCCACGTGAGACCTCCAGCGAGCCAGCAGAACTCGTCGGCAAATAGGCCCCCGCCCACCATGTCCTGCGCCTCGACGAGACCCGCCTCGGACAGGAGTTTCACATGGTACGAGACTACGTCATCAGAATACCCATCGATCTTGACACACGCCTGCAGCCCATGTGGCTTCGGGCACGCCTCTAGCTCAAAAAGAATTTTCCGGACCAAGTCCATGTCACGTTTCATCGGATATCACTCCAGTGCAGCCAACGGTGTGGCTGAGCGGCGAGCGGAGGCGGCGGGGCTGTTGCCAGCCACACCTCGCAAGAGCCATGCCGCCGAGCGATGTCCGCTCGAGCCACTTGTTGGCCACACGGCGAAACAACTCCATACAAGACGCCATGGACATAATGCTCAGCCGAGACGGTATGTGATCTCAACTCAGTCAACATGCCTAGCCTTGATCGCGCCCCACGTGGTCGGCTCGGTCCCAACCGGGCAGAGCAAATGGCAGACCAGCGTGTCCGCGAACAGCGCCACGCCCAGTGAATCCATCGCCACCAGTGTATACGGATAAGCACCGTTCGGCAGGGGCGAACCCGCGTCATCCAAGCCGTCCCACCTTATGCGGTATAGCCCTGCCTGGCACCAACTGGCGGGGAGAACTTGCCCGACGATCGAAACCATGCCCGGGTCCCACACCGTCAGGGCAGCCTGACAGGACTGTCTCAGACCAAACCGGAAGTCCGTGCCCCAGTTCCCAGGTGCGGGACAGAAGGGATCAGGCTCATTTTGGCTGAGCGACCACTGTCCCGGGTCACCGGGTTCGACGCCAGTGGTTACCAGAACGAACATAAGCCCGATCAAGAGATGCTCCAGCCTCATCTAGTCGCTCCTCCCTTGGCGGTTCGATCCTCGTCCGCATTTCACAATCCCACAACGTTCCGTTGTGGCCAACGGTGTGGCTGAGCGGCGTAGCCGCAGGGTGGCACGACGCCTACGCCTCTCTTCCCTTGCAGGCGGCGTGACACTCGGCGGAGTCCGCTCGAGCCACTTGTTAGGGGCATGGCGTACCCGCCCCAATCTCAACGAAGTAGTTCCTGCTTCCCACCCGTGGCACGGGCGGGAACCAACCACACGCCGGCGAGATTGCCCCTGCCGCCTCAGTCCCCCCACCACGAGCAGACCCGCCCCAGCCCCTCCACGGGCTCTCATTCAGACTCTCCATCCCATGGACTGCGACCGTGAAGTCCGTCGAGTCACTCGCCCCCACGCTGTCTGACACCACGATCATGAACTCCCGAACCGGAATGTCAAAGCCGCGCGGCCAGAACCAGAACTCCTCTGACGACGACCTCACCTCTGCGATCGGGCACCGACCAAGCTCAATCTCGCTCCAACTGCACACGATGTACAACCGAAACTCCAATGAATCCCCGTCCTCGTCGGAGACCTCCAAAGGAACGCATAGAACGCACCCTGCGATTGCCGTCGTATCGCGCACCTCCGCAATTACAGGGGCGTGGTTGACAGGCTCCCCGTCATCACCAGGTCCCGTGCCTTTATCCCCAGAACACGACGGCAAGAGACACACCGCCCCCAGCAGGACCACAACCGCACTACACTTCACTGGGTCCTCCCGCCGATCAGCCGGCCCCTTTGCCCATTGCCCCTAACGCTGTGGCTGAGCGGCGAGCGGAGGCGGCGCGGCGCTTGCGCTTCTCCTGCAAGCGACGTGACGCGAGATCCGTCCGCTCGAGCCACTTGTTATGCCCGTGACGCAACTACTCTGTTCGCTTACGACCCTCACGCACCAGATCGACGATCTCGTCGCGGCTCAACCCCAGATTGACACCACCCACGTCCAACGGAGACCCCGATGCTGCCTGAGGATGAACCACGAACACCTGCCCGTCACGACGCCGGATGCGAACCGAACCCTCGCGCCGGGCCTTCTCCAACAGAGCTGCAAGCCGTTGCCGCGCCTCCGAGTATGTGTACACCTTCATTCGCCCACCTCCAGCACTCCGATCCCCGCGGCCCCCGCGGCTCGAACCAATCCCTTGTCTAGGGAGATCAAACGGCAGCGATGGCTCATCGCGCAGGCCAGAACATATGCGTCGTAGGCATACAACCCGTGCTCAAGTGCTAACTCCAGCGCATCCCCCAGCGCGACATCCAGATACTGAATCGGGATCCGCTCATAGGCCCTCAAAACCTGCTTGACCTGCTTGCCGTCGATCCGGCCCCGCTTGAACATCGCGGCCAGCGCATTGCCAACCTCCCAGTGCACCGAGGCCGGGGTTATCAGATTGACGCCACTGGTCAACTCGACCAGTCTCGCTCGTTCCGGCTCGCTCGTCAGAACGGCAATGATCACCGACGTGTCCACGACCAGGTTCATCTTTGCCTCACACAAGTACAATTGTACATATCGGCATGTAGCTCGTCAAGATTAATCTCTGGCCCCCGACTCACCGGGCATAACGGTGTGGCTGAGCGGCGTAGCCAAAGGTGGCACGACGCCTGCGCCTCTGTCCTTGCAGGCGGCGTGACACTCGGCGGAGTCCGCTCGAGCCACTTGTTGGCCAGAGGCCTACCCCCTATGAACTCAAGGCCTTGACTACCGCATCAGGCCTCTCGGCTGCTATCTTGAGCAGTGCACGGGCAGGTCCCTCAGGCACCCGGCGCCCCTGCTCCCAGTTCTGAAGCGTGGACACGCTTACCCCGATCATCAACGCGAACTCCGACTGTGACTTCCTGAGCCGAAGTCTGATCGCCTTGATGTCCGCCGGCGTGAACCGGAACACCCGGCTCGCCTTCATCTCCCCACGCCGGATCTTGCCCGCCTGACCCACGCTGCCCACCAACTTGTCAAAATCGCTCTTCTTCACCTGAACTCCTCCCGCACTAGGCGACCCAACACCCGTGCCTGCGCTGGCGTCAGATCCTCCTGAACGTTCTTCGGATACACCAACAACATGTATACGGTGGCCAACTCCTTATCCCAGTAGTAGATCACCCGGCAGCCCCCCCGCTTTCCTCTGCCACGAACCTGCCAACGCAACTTCCGCAGGCCACCGGTCCCACGCATCAGGGCCCCCTGCTCGGGCCGAAACACCAGCGCCAGTTGGAGCGCCCGGTATTCGGCGTCCGGCAGGAGCCGCGTCACCTCTCTGGTGAAGACAGGAGTCTCAATGAACCGCATGAGATAGTATACGCCACTGACGTATAGTTGTCAACCCAATTGCTGCCACCGCCCCAGGCTCCCTTCTGGCCAACGGTGCCGATCACCGGCGCGGCGAGGCGGCGGGGCGCTTGCCTGCCACACCCGCAAGAGCCATGCCGCCGATGCCAAGTCCGGTGTAGCGGCTGGTTCGGGTTCAGTGGCCTACTCCCTCCCCTTCAACACTGCCACCTCGCGCTCCAGCCGATCTCTAAGACGCTCTCGCTGGACCTCAAGATCGTACCGCGTCTGCAGATTCAGCCAGAACCGATCGCTTGTGCTGAAATACCTCGACAGCCTCAGCGCAGTGTCCGCCGAAATTGCCCGCTTGCCGTGGACTATCTCATTGACACGCCGCGGCGGCACGCTTATGTCCTTCGCCAGCCGGTACTGGCTGACGCGGAGCGGGCGCAAGAACTCCTCCAGGAGTATCTCTCCAGGATGTATCGGCGCGATCTTCATCTGAACCCTCCTAGTGATAATCGGCTAGCTCCACGTCGAAGGCGTCACCGTGCTCCCAACGGAAGCAAATGCGCCACTGGTCATTCACCCGAATACTATGCTGCCCGTCGCGGCGACCCCTCAGCTTCTCCAGTCTATTGCCCGGCGGTACCGCCAGATCATGCAGTGACTCCGCCGCATCCAGAATCAACAGCTTACGGAGTGCAGCCCGGTGTACGTCAGGCGCGAATCGCCGGGATCCCTCGCGCCGGAACACTCTCTCCGTTTCCTGGTCACCGAATGACCTTATCATAGCTCAATAATACCGCGGCGCGTTATTACCGTCAAGCGTTATTATGTGGCCACTTGAACCCGAACGGTGCCGCTCACCGGCGCGGCGAGGCGGCGGGGCACTTGCCTTCCCCACTCGCGAGTGACATGCCGCCGAAGCCAAGTCCGGTGGAGCGGCTTGTTGGAGCGGAGCCGTATCCACATCACAGATACCTGCTTAGCAGGTAATCCACATGAGTTCGTGATGAGTCTCTGAACGCACGCGCAACTTGCAGCAAGAGCTCCTGGTACGTCATGGCATGGATCTTGATGCCGTCGGCCCGGGCGATCTCAAGGAACCGCTGGACTTCAGCGCAGTGGATGGCTGCTTCGCAACCCAGACCATCGTACCACAGGTACAACAGACGAAAGCCCCGCGCCCCGAACCTCGCCTTGAGCCCCAGGATGTGCTTGATCAACTGACCAGCGTGGAGATACTCGAACCGGTCGTCGTCAGGGCTGATCGAGGCAGCAAGGCGCTTGAGGGCCGGAATGCCGCTCCACAGAGATTGGAGAGCCATATACTTCGGGGCCACCCCGCCGTGGCGTCGCCCCGAATACGCCTCTGAGAACTTCGACTCGACTGCGAACACCGCATACTTGGACGCAGCTTCATTCTCAATGAGCACGTCGATGTTCGGGGCGAACGGGAAGTCGCCGGAAATCTCGAACTTGGCCTCAAATCTGATCTTGCGGGAAACCTGGCTGCCCTTGGCGCAGAACCCGCACGCCCACGCGATGTCCGGCACTCTGCGAACCCGCAGCCAATGGTGGAAGACATTTACAGCCAAGGTGGCGGATGAATGAAGGGCATGCATCTTCGGCGGGCTCCCCGGCCGCCCGGCGAGCTCGCCACCATCCCCCTCGCGGATTGCCTGCCGCACTTCTGGCAGCATGGGCTCGAAGAGGTTCTCGTCCAGATTCCTGGTGTACATCTTGCGCCCTCGAGTGTCCTTGCTGCCGATAAGGCTAAGACCTTGCCTGAGCGCCCACTGCTCCTGCTTGGAAAGAATAAACTCATGCGTGTTCATAATCTCCTCTCGCTCCAACGGTGTGGCTAAGCGGCGCCGCCGCAGGGTGGCGGGACGCCTGCCGTCATTCCCAGCAGGCGGCGTGACACTCGGCGGCGTCCGCTTGAGCCACTTGTTAGGTGCATCGCAACCACACCTCTATTTCCCTGCCTCTGGCACCGCCGACTCAGAACCGGCTGGCCCGATGCGTGCGCGACGAAACAGGGTAGCCAATGACCACATCGCCCCAGGAAATGTCACTGCCCAGAGCGACGCGACCCAGATCATCCAATGGAAGTATATCTGCAGCAGGAGAAACGGCAGAAGCAGCCCGTTCGCCAGCAGGAAGTATCGCGCCACTCGCTCCACGCCTCGACCTGTGAACACACCAGACGCAAACAGGGTCGCCACGCTCATGAAACTGTATCCAAGAATGTCCACCGAATATAGGAATGAGTCGAAGGGCACAAACAGAAATGGTTCAATCCCGGCCACCCGCCCGCCAGCTAGCCTCGGCGCCACAAGCGTCAGCTGGATATAGTATGTGGCGCTGATCAAAACTGCATACGCTGTCGCGAACGCCAGGGCTGCCTGGCTGTATATCTTCCGGCCCGGCGAGGACAATTGATGAATACTGACTGCTACCACGAGGAACGCCGATCCCAGGAACAGCGATGGCGTCAGCAGTATGACCAGACCAAGCGGCGTGCTGGCGCTCTCCGGCCCGCCACGAGACCCGAGCCATCCCAGCCATTCCGCGATCTGACCGACGTCGTACGTGATGCTGAACACCGTGGCAAGCACTGCCGACCAGAACCCGATGGCTTTGGTCGACGGCGAGATCTGTCTGTCCATCAGTTAACCCCCGCTTGGCTGCAGCACCACTATGCTGGCGGCGCCCTCCCTATCCATTGCACCTAACGGTGTGGCTGAGCGGCGAGCGCAGGCGGCGGGGCTGTTGCCTGCCACACCTCGCAAGAGCCATGCCGCCTCGGCGATGTCCGCTCGAGCCACTTGTTAGGCACGGTCAGTGTACCCCTTGGTCAGGCTCTAAGGCACCGTAGGTCTGAAAACCCCACCCGAGTATTCGCACTGTGTCGGCAATACTGTTTCCCACATCAGCCACGTACCCGATGCGCGGCCACTGCCGGCTTTTCTCAAAGTACGGCGTGTCCTCCGCGTCCTCCGCGATCGGCGGGCCATATTGGCTTGAGTAGAAACTGCACAGGTACTGAAAGAGACTGTCACCTACCGCGGCGCCCACTTCCAAAGGACCATAGTAGTAACTGTATAACGTATCCCGTTGAAAGTTGAACTCGAGTTGTGTGCTGTGACCTAGCACTTGCACACTGACTGATGCGTCGGTCAGGTCCGCCATGCCCGGAGTACCCACGGGGGCCTCCGGTCTCTGGGGTCCAAGGTCAGCGATGATCTCGTGGACCCTGGAATATGTGACACCGAGAGGCACCCGTTGTATGAGTAAGAGCTTCTCTTGGTCGCTCATGGAGGCCAGAAGTGAACCCTGTGATGTCTGCGGGTTCCGTTTGGTTTCTTCGCCTCGACTACACCCCCCGATGGCGAACAGCAAAACGGAAGATAGGATAAGCGCAAGAAACAGGGCAAAGGTTCGCATCATTCTCCTGTGCCTAACGGTGCCGATCACCGGCGCGGCGAGGCGGCGGGGCGCTTGCCCGTCTCTCCCGCAACGCGCCATGCCGCCGATGCCAAGTCCGGTGTAGCGGCTTGTTAGGTGGAACTCAAGCGCCACCCTTAACTCCCCTCTTCCATTACTCGCTCTACTGCGGCGGCACTATCCTTAACCAGCCTACTACCTCTCAAGTAGAACAAGCCAGAGCCTCTGCTTTCCTACCTACTGCCTCCCAAGATGCCCCGAGACCCGGCCCCCATGAACTCGCCCCACTCACAGTGCTCGACTGACATATCCACCACCAACTCAGGACACGCCACTCGCTTACCGCCCCATCAGCCTGCAGCGCTTCCACTCGGCGAAGTCACCCGGGCCACTACTTTCGCCGGCCAACGGGCTGCACCTTCTCCCAAACTCAGCCGGCTGACTCCTGGCGGCTCGGAGCCGTACCACTATTCGATTGACTGGCTGGCCCCACTATCCTTCCCCAT
>JBAQHK010000316.1:0-23144 GCA_049288275.1 bacterium
GCTTTACGTCGTAGCGATACAGGTAGTAGTTCTGGGTAGAGGCGAACACGTCGTTGTTGATCACGCGGTAGGAGTTGAGATCCAGGCCGCTCTTGACCTCGTTCCGTCCCATCTGCGCCGTGTAGGCTCCCCTGAAACTGTAAATCCGTTTCTCCTGATAGTCGTAGTAGGGATTGTCCCCGCTGATGACGAAGTTCTCCTCGTTGCGCCTGACGTCGAGGTCCCAATCGTACTCCGCCTGGTTCCACGCTTCGGTGGAATCCATGTTCCAGTACTTGCCGGTCTGGGCCCGCTCGTAGGTTCCGTCAAGGACGCTGAAGGAGGCCTCGACGAAGGACCGATCGCTGAGCATGTGGCTGCCCGAGAGCCCAAGGCGGTAGTTCTCGTCGTCGGTGGTGCGCCAGCTCTCGGGGACCAGGATGCGCTCGTAGAGCCTGTAGGAGTCGAAGCTCGAAACGTATCTGCTGTCCTCGACATTGACCACCGCCTTGACCTTGGAACGGCCGAAGCGGTAGGTCAGCGTTCCGTCATACAGGCGCTGCCTGCCGGGGCGGTCCTCCGCCACGACGTGCGGGTCGTAGTCGTCCCAATTGTTGATCTCGAGCGATAGGGCGTACCTCAGATCGGTGTCGCCCTGCTTGAAGATCGGGCCGGCGATGCTCAGCTTCTCGCTGATCTCGCCGGTGTCCTGAAGATCGCCGGAGTCGCTCTTGCGCCAGAAGCGCTGCGCCGGCAGGTACATCCTGTGCTGGTAGGAACCGGTGAACTTGTCGGCGCCCTCGCTGGTGATGATGTTGACGATGCCGGAGCTGGCGTTGCCGTACTCGGCGTTGAACCCGCCGGTGAAGACCACCATCTCGGTCACCGTCTGGGTGGAGAGCGTCATAAGCGAGTTGTTCTGAATCGGATCCTGAACCGGGGCGTTGTCCACGTAGTAACCGACTTCGGTCTCGCGGCCGCCTCTGATGTGAGTGCCCCTGGCGTCGACCGAGGAGCCCGAGACGTAGTTGATCACGTTGACGGGATTGTCGACCGGCAAGCTCCTCACTTCATCGGCCGAGAAGATGTTGCGAGTGGAGGTCACGTCGACCTCGATCACCGGCCGCTCGGCCTGGATGATCACCGGCTCGAGCTCCGTGGCCACGGTCTTCTCAAGCTGGAAATCCGCTGTGGCCGTCAGGTCGGGCTTGACCACGACGCCCACGATTTGCACGGGTTTGTAACCCATGTAGGTCGCCTTGACGTCGTAGGTGCCCGGTGGAACGTTGAGAATGGCGTACGATCCGTCCGCCACCCCCATCGCCCCCATCGGGGTTCCGACAACGAGCACCTGAGGGAACCCCAGCGGCTCCCCGGTCTCCTTGTCCGTCACCATGCCGGCTATCTTGCCGACGTTGGCGCCCAGGCACAATGCCGGGACTGCCACTGCAAACAACACGAACACTGCGATCCTGGTGTAAGGATTTCGCATGACTTACCTCCTTCTCGGCGTCACGAGGCCGAAATTCCGGTGTCCAAGATCACCAGGCAGGGTCAAATACGGTGGAAGGCCGTTGGGCCCTCCGGTAAGATACATACGCGTGCCGTCAACGTGCGGAATCGCGAGGCGCTCTCCTTGCAAGAGACCGTTCTCCTCTTCCGGGCAGTTCGATTGGGTACTGGGTGCAACAGCTTACGCGGTAGCCGATCCAACGCCCGCGCACACTTTCACCCAGGCGCGGAAATCTGTCAAGGCTTTTCTGATGAGGAGCGGGACGTAGAACTCTCGGAGGTGATTTCAGTTAGCCTCACGTCGGCGCGCCTTCGGCCCGAGGCTACCTGGCAAGAATCATCTTTCGGGTGGCGCTGAAGGAGTCCGAACGCATGGAGAGGAAGTAGACTCCGGGAGCCAGAGCCGCCCCCGCATCGAAGGCGCGGCAGTGCCGGCCGGGCTCGAAAAGGCCGTCGGCAATCGTGGCCGCTTCCCGGCCCGCCACATCGAAGATCCGGACTTCAACCCGCGAGGCCCGCGGGACGTCGAAGACAACGTCGAGCTTTGAGGCAATCGGGTTGGGACTCGGCGCAGCGAGCGCGAAAGCCGCCGGCACGGGAGTGAGGTCGCCGCCGGGTATCACGACCGACGAGCGGTCATCGCTCACCACGAGGTCGTCTATGTACCAGCCTTCAGCGGCGTAGTATTGATCCGATCCGAACCTGAACCTTATCTTGGCGCTGCCCTGGTAGGCCGACAGATCGAACTCCACTCTGGTCCAGTCGTCGGTCCAGGCGAAGCAAGGGGTCTCTCCCGGGAACGGGCTGAAGAAGTTGCCGTAGATCTTGTAGTAGTAGCCCCCGACCGGCGATATCTGCGACCAGGTCTCGCCGCGGTCCAGCGATATCTCAACCACGCCGCCGTCCCAGGCATACTTGCCGTAGTTGAGTTCGGCGTGAATCCAGTGCCAGAAAGAGAGCTTGGCGCCGGACCCCAGGCAGAGCTCGGGCGTCTCGAGCGCGCCGTGACCGAAGTTGGCGTAGTATGCAGCGCCCGACCCGCCGAACTTCCAGGAACTGCCGCCGCCCGAGGTATGGTTCCTGTAGCTGTCTATGTGCCACTGGTCCACCCCGGTGTCCGCGAAGCCCCGGTGAGCCCAGCCCGGAGAGCCCCCTTCAACGTCCTCTGCCAGCGAGCCACCCACATAGATCGAGACCGTGTCCGCCTCGACACGCCCGCTGGAGCAGGTCCCGGTCAGGACCAGGTCGATCCTGTGGAACTCGGGGCATTCCGGAGATATCGTGAGAATGAAGGCCGGGGAGATCTCGGCGCTGCCTCCCGCGGGTATGGTATCAGCGTGAGCGCTGTCGGAAGCAAGCCCAACGTGGGGATCGTCCTCGGTCAGGGCGAACGCGATTCCGTAGGCGTCACCCGAGCCCCGGTTGGCGATCTCAAGAGCAAGGGTGATGCCTTCCCCCGGCCCCACACAGCCGTCGTCGTTTCCGTAGAGCGAGTCGCCCGTTGAGACTCCGGCAACTTCGAGCTCCGGCGCCTTCACCTCCACCCAGCAGTGCCTCACCAGCGTGGAGTCGGAGCTGGCGATCTCGAGCTCGAATTCCACGGTGTGCCCGTCGGGCGCAGCCGGGGAGACATCAAAGACATAGTCCCAGGGCGGCGTGGCGACGCTGTCAGGCGGGATGTCTCCGTACGAGCCGCCGGAGTCCACCAGGCTCACATAGGCGTCGACGGTCCGCAGCACCGCGGAGACCGCAAGAGCTGAGTCCTGGCCTACGTTGGCCAGCGATATCGCCGACTCGATGGTCTCGCCTGCATCCACCGCGGCGTCGGAATTGCCGGAGCTTGCCCCGAAGCCGTCGTCGTCAACGGCGAAGTCGTAGACCGTGAGCACCGGCGCCCCGCCCGCAATCACGGAGATGCTATCGGTGTAAGCGTAGAAGTTGCGGGCCGTGACGGCTATCGAGAGCTGGCCCACGTTCAAGGCCATGGGATCAAGATAGGCCAACCCCGCGCCGTCGGTAAACGCGGCGGAATAGGTGCTGTCGGTGAAAACGCCGACGCGCGCGCCCTCAACCGGCCCGCCGCCGTCGGCGACCGCCACCTCGATCTGGTTGTCCGAGACATGCACCACTTCGGGTTGTATGACCACCAGGCTGTCGGGCTCGTCCGTCCAGACGTCCATCGCCGGATCTCCCAGGAGGACCAGCGAGTAATAGACCCAGCGCATCGCGGCAACGTCCACCAGGGGGATGTTGTCGATCTTGGAGTCGTCCTGAATCCTGCCCAGAGCGGAAATGCCTTCGCCCGCGAGGGCATCAAAGAACTGCCTGTCGTAGTGCTGGTAGGAGCCGTTGGTACTGAAGGGCATTTACCATCCGTAGCGGCTGTTGCCCACAAACGCCGCGGCTCCGTTGGCGATGAAGGTGAAATGCTCGCCGATGCAGTCGTCGGTGTAGCCCGAGGGCGACCTGTTGTCGAAGGAGCCGGAATAGCAGCCCTGGCTGTAGACTATGAAGTAGGTGCTGGTAGTGCCGTCGTTGGTGAAGCTGGTCTCCACGTCGGCGTTGGTCATTCGCAGGCCGTAGGTCACGCTGGAATGGCCGAGGTGATTGACCAGATGGCGGCCGCTGTTCAAGAGTGGAATCAGATCGGCCTTGGTCCACTGCGCCGGCTGAAGGTCGCGATCGTAGAGCGTCGAGACTGAGTAGCTGCCCTCCAAACCCGCCGTGGTGTAGCCGTGAGTCGCGGCCCCGTACCTTATCTCGTCCTTGTAGTCACCGCCCCAGGTTCCGGCGGAGAGCGCTTCGCCGAGCAAGAGCGCCGTCTGGGTCTGGCCCGCGACCGGCGAGTCCTCGTATCGTATGACCTTGTTGATGAAATTCGCTGCCTCTATGCTGTCGCCTACCGCCGCGCGGCCCACGCTGACTTCGGGCATCAGGTCGGCCTCGGCGGCCTCGCCCCAATACCCGTCGCCGTCGTCGTTCCAGTTGCCGTCCAGGCCGGCATAGTAGAGATCGGAGGCAATGTCCGCGTCCACCGCGCTCGGACCGACAGCGTACAGGCCGCGATGCGGAATGATGTCGTCGTCGCCCGCCAGGAGAACGTACTCGGTCTCCCAGTTGAGATAGGCATCCTTGATGAACTCCCTGATCTTGGTCTGAAGATCGCTCCCGGAGTAGGTCGCGGCGATGTCGGAGACCAGAACGATCCTGGCTCGCAGGCCTCGATCGGTGCGGTGCTGCCTGAGGGCCTCGAACTCGGGCTCAAGCGTCGAGCTTGTGACTATGACGTACGGGAAGGTCTCCGCAGAATCGGCAAGGCCCGCACCGACCCTGACCAGGCCCGGCGCAACATAAGAAGCCCGGGCCTGCTCGTCGTCCACCAAAGCCCCGACTGCCGCCAGATCCCGGGCGTTCGTCTGCCGCAGAGTCGCAAATGACCTGTGCAGCATGACCTGGCTGGGGCGAGTCTCGATCGTCACGGTAACGGCCGGAGCATAGAGCAAGGTCCGGCTTGCGCCGAGGTAGGTCACAGGATACACGTTGATGAAGGCGACATTGAAGCCCCGGTAGGTCCCGACGTAGACCAGGCCGGCCCGCTCGTGCGGGAAGGCGCTCTCAAGGTCGAAGGCGGGTTCCACTGCTGTGATCTGGTCAGGCCTTCCAGGCGTTCCCGGTGTTCCGGCAGCGCCAGCCGGCAGCCTGTCGGTCGGCAGTTCCGCCCGGGCAAGAGCCGCCGGCAGGTCCAGACGGATTGCCTCTTCACTGGCCGCCACCGCGCGCACGCCGGCCACGCTCTCTCCCTGCGGCAAGAGGACCCGCAGGCCATAGACCGGCAACAGGGGTTCCCCGGGATTAGCCGAAACTGGTAAATTCTCTACCATGACTGCGCCTGTTTGGCTATCGTAGGATATCATAGGTCGCGCAAAATCAACGGTTTTCTCTATTGTGGCGGCATCGAGGATCCCAATCGCCGCGAATTGGCTGACTAATACGAGGATTACTATCAGAAAGAGGTGTTTCTTACCCACTACATCCCTCCTTCTACTATGCACGAAGAGCGGGGCTTAGTCCCGCTCTCACAATATATTGTACCAAATCCGAGGGCAGTTGTCAAAGGGTTTCCAGCCATTAGATGCTGATGGGCGCGCCTCCGATTCGTGACCCCGGGGCCGAGCGCGCCCTGACCCGCACCAGATTGTCGCGCGCAGTCATGGCGCGCCTCCGTTGCGGCTTTCCGCCTCGGCGTCGAACCTCGCGATCTCCTTCTCGATGAGATACAGGTTGACCACGTCCTCTTCGTTGTACTTGAGCAGCCTCGAGAGAGCCGCGCGGTCGCCCCGCAGCCACTCCTCCCACAGCCGCATAGCGTCCATGCCGGACATGCCGTCGGTCTGGCGGCCTATGCCGAGAGCCTTCTCGACCGCTTTGAGCCCACCGTAGAGTCCGTGCCGATGGCAATGGTCGGCGAGGTCCTTGCTTCTGAAGCGCCTGCGCAGATTGATCCGGAGGCACTTGCCTATCACGGGCAGGTCGAACCTGTGGCCCCAGTAGGTGATTATCTCGTCGGTGCCCTCGAGGGCGCGAAGCAAGGAGGTCCTGCACACATCGGGCTGAACGATCTGCACCAGTTCGTCCGGCGGGCGAAAGATGCCGATCATGGTTATTTCGCCGAAGAATGAGGTCTCGATGTCGAGATAGGCTTTAGCCAGCACGCGCCGCCCCCGGCTTACCACCGCCCTCTACGACTGCCCCCTGGGAACGATCACATAGGTATTGACGTAGTCCCGAAGCCTCGCCAGCACTTCGTCGGAGAAGTAGCGCGCGGCGCCGGGGGCCTGTATGCATACATAGTCGAACAAGACGTGAGAGACCAGGTAGCCGTCCTCGGCAACCTTGCCGAGATGCTCCAGATAGGCGGTGTCGCAGTCCGTGGAGTCCTGTGAGGAAATCGCCGTGGAATCCTGGCCGATCAGTGTCTTCCAGGCCGCTGCAAGCACGGTGTAGCAGTCTACGTCCTCCTCGTACGTGGGCACGTACCTGCCGCCCGCGAAACGGCGCCTGTACTTGCCTTCGTACTGCCAGACCGCCCGCTCGGAGGCAAACGCTATCCACGCGGTCGCTTCCACGGGGCAGTCCTTGAGCGAGTCGTCTATCACGATCTTGTAGTGGCGCCCGCGGTCCTTGCGCACAAGCCCCAGTTCGGGCGCGTCGTGGTTCGACACCGACATGCCCTGGAGCATGGCGATCCCTTCAAGATCGCTCCAGGCCCCGAGGTTGGCCCGGTTGTAGATCACCGCGTCCACCAGTGCCGCCTGGGCCTGGGAGATGTTTCCCATTCTCAGCTCGCACCTGGCAAGTCCCGCCAGGGCATCCGAGTCGGCGCTGTCCCAACTCAGGACCGTGGCGTAAAGATCGTGCGCCTGCTTGAGACCGCCATGCTCCACCAGCATCCGGCCAAGCAGCAGGTAGGGCGGCCGGTAGGTCTTGTCCGCCGCCATAGCGCGCTTGAGGTGATAGGACGCGGCCTGTTCGGCGCCTGCGTCGTACCTCTTTCTCGCCTTGTAGTACTCCAGCTCGGCGGTCTCCCTCGGCGACAGCCTCGGGTAGAGCGTGGAGTCGGAGATCGCGGCAAGCACCCTCTTGCTGGTTCTCACCCCGTGGTCGACGCCACCTCTCAGATAGGCCGCCGCGCGCTCGGTGTCCACGCTGTCCGCCAGCGGCTCGAATGCGATCGAGTATATGCGGGGAGACTTGTCCAGCACCTCGATGGGATTCGCGGGCTGGCTCTCCAGGTCGAGCAGCACGGGGCTGCAGGAGGCCAGCAGCGCAATGGCCGCGCCCCCCGCAAGGGCCACAAGCGCAGGGGCGGCCGACCGGCGCACGTTCCGGCATGTCCGGCATATGTTGAAGTTGCTTCGGCGCTGTCTCGACATCGCCGATAAAATAAGCGATTTCCCCCACAATTGACAACAATCTATTGCCGCCGGTCGGTCGTGCCGATATAATCTCGGGCGTTTCGGTAATCCCTGTTGGTGCCAAGGCTTCAGTCACATCTGTTGCAGCCCGAAAGGACGCCGCTGATGAACGCAGCCACGAGAAGAGTGCTCAGGATGTGCAAGGACCAGCGTGTGCGGTTCGTGCAACTCTGGTTCACCGACATACTTGGTCAGCTCAAGTCGATCACCATACCGTCGGCCACCCTCGGCCCGGCGCTCGAGGAGGGCCTGAGTTTCGACGGCTCGTCGGTGGAGGGTTTCGCCAGAATCTACGAGAGCGACCTCGCCGTGCTGCCCGACCCCTCGACCTTCGTCGTCCTGCCCTGGGCCAAGGACGGGATCAAGGTCGCCAGACTGATATGCGACGTGGTGAACCCGGATCTCCGTCCTTACGAAGGCGATCCCCGGCACGTCCTGAGGCGGGTCCTTGCTCTGCTCAAGAAGCGCGGCCTCACCGCCTACCTCGGGCCCGAGCTTGAGTACTTCTACTTCTCCGACTCCAAGTCGGCGGAACTCCTGGACGCGGGCGGCTACTTCGACCTCACGCCCCTGGACGTGGGAACCGAACTCAGGGAGAAGACCGTGGTTGCCCTCGAGTCGATGGGCACGCCCATCCATGCGACCCATCACGAGGTCGCGTCCAGCCAGCACGAGCTTGATCTTCACTACGGCGAGGCCCTGAAGCTTGCGGACGCGGTGATGACCGCGAGGCTGGTGATCAAAGAAGTCGCCCGCCAGAACGGAGTGTACGCCACCTTCATGCCGAAGCCCCTCAGGTCCGAGAACGGAAGCGGCCTGCACGTCCACCAGTCGCTCTTCAAGAACGGCGCCAACGCCTTCTACAGCAGGACCGACAGGTACCACTTCTCGAAGCTGGCCAAGTGCTTCACCGCGGGTCTTCTGAGGCACGCCAAGGAGATCACGCTGGTCACCAATCAATGGGTGAACTCCTACAAGCGGCTGGTGCCCGGCTTCGAGGCTCCGGCTTACATCTGCTGGGGCAGCAGGAACCGGTCGGCTCTGGTCAGGCTGCCTTTCGACAAGCCCGAGAAGGAGACGGCGCGGCGCGTGGAATTCAGGTGCCCCGATCCCGCCTGCAACCCTTACCTCGCCTTCGCGCTGATGCTCCGCGCGGGCCTCAAGGGTATCGAGGAGAACTACAGCCTGCCCGATCCGGTCGAGCTCGACGTCTACCTGATGGGCGAGAAGGAGCGAGGCAGGTACGGCATCGAGTGCCTGCCGGGCAGCCTCGAGGCCGCGATCGAGGCGACCCGCCGCAGCAAGCTGGTGC
Organism: bacterium; assembly: GCA_049288275.1. Taxonomy (GTDB): domain Bacteria; phylum Arandabacterota; class Arandabacteria; order Arandabacterales; family Arandabacteraceae; genus JBAQHK01. The sequence continues at coordinate 8,779 of JBAQHK010000316.1, forward strand.
GGGACACGCTGGGCGGCCCCCTCTTTGACAAGCTGCTGGAGAACAAGCAGCTGGAATGGGACACCTACCGCACTCAGGTCACCCATTACGAGCTCGCCCGATACCTGCCCATACTGTAACCGCATTGGCTGGCTCGATCGGGGGCTGCGCTCCGGCTCCGAGAACTGATAGTCGCCTTCGCATCAGCCCCTCTCCCTCGCCTCTCCTACACGGGGCCGAGGAAGGGCCGACTGCCCGTAGCGAATATCAGTACTCTGAGCGAAGGGCTTCGGCCCGACGACGGCCCCGAACGCGAGGCGGGCGGCCCAACCAGCGCAGCCCAAGCGGGCACGTTGGGGGTGATCCGTGACAGGACCCGCCGCAGGAGCCACCGCCAGCGATGTCGCCGGATTGACGCTTCCGCGGTTCTTGCTTAGAATACCGTGGAAGGCGGCAGTGGATCGCGACCGATTGGCGAAGACCAACCCGGAGAGACGACATGAGGACACGTGTGCTGGTTGCTCCTGCGCTCGCTGCGCTGGCGCTATCGCTAGCGCTCTTAGCGTCGTGCGGCGACGACGGTAATGGACCCAACGCGGCGCCGGAGACCGTCCTGGTGGAGGCGCCGTCCCAGGGATCCGAGCACGACTACAGAGTTCATCTGGCCTGGAGCGGGACCGACCCGGACGGTGAGGTGGTGGGCTATGAAGTCTCCTGGCACGACGGCCTTGTCTACTCGGGTACCTTCGACGATCTCACCTGGGAGTGGACGGACTCGGACGAGGACTCATTCAAGGTAGCCGCGGACTCATGCCCCACCGTGGGGTCGACCTGCCGAGGCAGCCACACCTTCTTCGTGAGAGCGGTGGACAACGGCGGAGCGCGCGATACCACACCCGCGCACGTCAGCTTCACCGCTACCACGCTGACGCCCAAGTCCAACATAACCGACCCGCCCAGGGCGCCCGGCCACTTCGACGTGACCGTCCCGACGTGCATGAAGATCGAGTGGACGGGGACCGACACTGACGGCGAGATTGTGAAGTACCGCTACGCCATGAAGAAGTACTGGGACCCGCCGACACAGCGACCGCCGGACCCCGAGGACCCCAGCCGGTGGAGCGATTGGGGTACCGCCACCGAAACAACCTTGCAGATGGATCCGACCGACCCGGACGATCCCTGGAGCTTCTACGTGCAGGCAATGGACAATTCGGGGGCGCTGGAGAACACGTTCCTTGACGGCAAGAACCACGTGGTGGTCTACGTTGACGAGAGCATGAACAGCAGCCCATACATCGGCATAGGCTGCTGGCGCGGCAAGTGCAGCGCCGCCGGCAGGCGATCGCTGGGCTCCAGATCGACCCAGGACACGACCGCGATGAACGTTCCCATAGGTGTCGAGGTCGGAGACACCGTGTGCTTCAAGGTCGCGGCTCTGCCCGGCGGCCTCGCCGACGAGATCACCCAGATCGCCTACGTCAAGAACCCGGCGGACCCCGACGCCATGCCCGGAAACTGGACATCCTATTCTCCCTCCTTCTGCTTCCCCGCGGACGGCGTCGGCTTCATAGTGTCGCCGAGCATCAATGTCTTCTACGTGTGGGTGAGGGACGACTATTGTGAGTTCGGTAACCTGCGCAGGGCGCACATAATGATCAACGGGCTGTAGCTCCCGCTATGAGCCACAGCCCGTAGAATGTGTGAAGCCGATCCCCGAGTTTTCGATCTTGGAACCATTGTATCACGCCCGCGTCGGCATGTCAATCAAATACGTCATGGGTGGTGCCGAGGAAAGGCCGATTGGCCGCAGTGACTATCAGTACGGAACGAAGGCCTTCGGCCTGACGAGGCGCCCGTGCTCGGCTTCGGTCGGGGGCTGCGCTCCGGCTTAGAACAACATGCGCCTTCGCATCAGCCCCTCTCCCTCGCCTCGCCCGTCATTTGGGCATTATCTCGAACGATCTCTCGGCGCTCTCGACTATCTCAGGCTTGAGGCCCTCGGAAGCGATCTCCTCGGTGAACTTGACCCTGCCCCTGACGATGTCGGCCAGATAGGAGTCCACCTCTTCCTTGGAATAGAACCGGGAAGGATCGTAGGCCTCCACGCCTTTGCCCTCGGCCTTGACGATCGCCTTGGTGCCCATCATGCCCAGCTGGTAGGTGTTGGTCCCCTTGAGGTCGCCTCGCTGGATCGAAGCCATGAGATCTATGGGAACGCGCGCGACCTTGCGGACGATCTTCTTCCGCTTGATCCCGTCCTCTTCGGCCTCCTGGATCACCTCGCCCATGCCCCCGGTGTTGTACTGGAAGAACCGGATCTTGCCCGGGTACTTGGAGACAAGGCTCATCGCGATGTCGTGGAAGCGGTTGACCTTGCGGGCACGTGAGCCGATGATGAAGGGATCGGTCCCCACGGTCCTCACCGATTCTCCCGCGCGCGCCGGCTGGGAGGCGTAACTGTGGGTGGATTCTCCCCACAGATAGGCCAGCACACCCTGCTCGGGCGTAAGCTCCTGCGCGAAGGGCATGATGGTGTTGCGGCGCGTTATGAAGGCGAAGATCACGCCGTCCAGGTCGGCCGCCGGGGGCAGATTGATGCTCGGAGAGCTTATCCTCACGCGCTTGCCCCCGACGTCGATGCCGATCTTGTCCCGCTGAATCACAGACCTGCCGTTGGCGCACAGCTTCTCGTCCAGGAAGTGAACGTCGCCGCGATAGTCTATCAGGACGTTCTCCAGCAGAGCGCTGGGGTCGACGAGCGCGTTGTAGAGCGCCTCCTGGAGATGTTTCTCCACGTCGGTCTTGATGAAGAACCCCTTGTCCTCGCTTCCCAGAGCCGAGCCGTCGCCTTTGAGGAAGACGATGTCGTCCTGCGTGACCTGCGTGCCTTCGCCCTTGCCGTGATCCAGCCCCAGCGAATGACAGGACCAGGTGGACTTGCCGGTGGCCGACAGCCCGAAGAGGAAGACCCCGTAGCGCTTGGGCTTGCCGCCGGGGTCGAGCACCGTGACCATCTTGGTCCCCGCATGGAGCCCCAGCATGCCGGCCTCATCCGCGCGCCACATCGCCTGGCGCAGGAACCCCTTCTTGTCCTCTCCCATGTAGTCCGTGCCAAGGGCAATGTTGATGTTGAACTCCGGGAGCACCAGCACCTGCTGCCTGATGCTGTGCTCCTCGGGTATGTGGACCATTGTGAACTCAGGCCCGGGCTCCGGCCCGGGATCGCGCAGGGTGTTGCCCCACATGTAGGCGATCCTGTGGCTCTTGGGATCGGTGACCGACACGTAGAGATTGCATATGGGATTGTAATCGCCGTTGTTGCCCATCTGGCGCCGGAGGTGCACGAAGGGAAGGGTCTTCATGAAGTGGAGAACGTTCTCGAGCTCCTGGGGCGCAGCGGCAATCAGAGCTCTGTGAACATCGGACGGCCTGGTTTGCCTCACGGGCGGCGAGCCGAGATACACCGTCTTCGGCCCGATTCGGCTCGAAGTGGCGGAACGCCACCCGTAGGAGCCGTACTTGGTTCGCACGGCGCACTTGAGCGCGGGTTCTCTGAGGTCTTCAAGATCTACCGTCTTTATGTTCTCGCCCTTCAAGAGCGGAAACAAGCTGTCGGAGAACTGCTGATACGCCTTCTGGTCCCAGATCTCAGCCAAGATCGCCCTCCCTGGTTTGCACTGCCAACTGTGATTCTACACGGCCGCAAGCGCTATGGCAAGGAGTGGGCGGAATCGTGAAGCGCGGGGCAGTAGCCTGCTGCAATTGCATTGACGATGGACCTGGGGGTGAGGACCGTGGCGTGCGTACCCAGGAATCGTGGCTTGGCCGCAACGTAGCCCGCCGGCGACCATTCCAGGAGCCGGTCGCCGAGGACCAAAAAAGCCGCTCCCGCCAGATCGATGAATGTCCCGTCCGGCAGGCCCTCGATCCTGGCCCGATAGGTCACCTTCTCACCGCGAGGGTAGATCCGATCCGCGTGTATCACGCGGTCGATCTCATCCACCCGGCACTTGGGCCCGAGGCCGAGCGAAGCGTTGCCTCTAAGCCAAGCCGCCCGGAAGGCCCCGTAGCTTTCGCGGCGGCACTCACCGCATGGCCTGTGACCCGCTGCCAGGGCCGTGGCCTCGTCCAGGAAGAAGAGCTCGGTAAACCTGCCGGGCATCAGGAGCCTGCGCCGGCGGCCCTTGAACTCCAACACGCAGGCGATCCAGGCGCGGGTGGTATAGCGGCGCACTATCTGCTTGTCGGGATTGTGAAGCACCCCGCGGTTGCCGTAAAGCGTTCCTCGGGCCTCGGTGCTTATGATCTCGCCGAAGGGCGTGACCCGGTTTCTAAGCGGCATCGTCCTGTCCCCCACCGCGCCCACGTCCGCTTCCGCCTTCGCCAGCGCCTCCACCGCCGTTGCCGTCAGGCATCGAGCCCAGGCGCGCGGCAAGCCAAGTCTTGAGAGGCTCCCTCACCTCCAGACCGCCTGCGCCGCCCGGGTCGGGAGGATCGTCCTCAAAGGCCACGCATACCAGATCGTTCAGGCTGCGCGCCCGGCGCGCCGCGGGCACCGATTGGTGCAGATGGTAGGGGTAATTGTACTCGGGCGGCAGGATCCTCACGCGATCCGGATCAAGCGAGGCAGCCACCAGCGCGCTCAGCACCGCCTGATGCAGAAAGATCTTGCGTAGCTTGTCGGAGCAAGGGCCGGCCTGGAAGTCTCGATCCACAACCAGCCTCCGGAAGCAGTCAAACCATTCCCGGAGCAGACCGTGGCCGGCGTTAACGGAGAAGGCATGTGTGTTGAAGTAGGCGCGCACGCGTTCGGCATCGACGAAGGACTCCACCGTGGTCGCGACATCGTGGACGCCGACGCTCTCAAAGACCTTCTGCCAGTATCCGTCCACGGCCTCCGATGCTCGAAGCCCCACGTTCTTGATGTGGACCGGCCTCACCGCCGCGTCGAATCCGCGACCCAGCTCGAAGAGCACCGGCGGACGAACCACCAGGCACGAGGAATCGATCCAGACCAGCGACCGCACGCCGGCGTCCCCGGCGTGGTCCTCGGCCCTGGCGCAGGCATAGACCTTGGCCGCGAAGGGATAGTGCTCGATCTGCTCGGGCACAATCAGGGGGAGCACCCGGACCCCGGGGGTTTCACGGTAGCGGGCCCCCGCCGTGCCGCTGCTGGCATCGAAGAGCCAGACCGGGCAGGCGCGGAGCGCGCCTCCGAAAGCGCGCAGGCTGTCGATCAAAAGCGAGGTCAGCCTGACGCCCTGGTCATCCCTGACCAGAGTGAGGAACACGACACTCGACGGATTCAAGCCTCTCGGGTTCATCTCCGGGATTCTAACACAGAGACGCCGATCCGTGGAGGGGTGTTCTCGCAGCTCTTGCTGCTACTGCCCGTCCCGGCGTTTCCCCGATGGCGCCCCAATCATCACGACGCCTCGATCACTACGATGTGGCGGCAGGCGCGGCGCAGGGTGGCCCGGTGGACCACGCTGGCCGGCCGCCCAAGGCATTCGGGCGCCCCGAGATCGACGAGCACGCCGTCGATACCGCCGCCCGCCAGATAGTCCTTGAAGTGCTGGAAGTGGTGGCGGCCGGCCCACTCTATGAACCTCACACTGATGCTGTTGAGGCCGCGCGGCAGGGGACTCATCCAGTCAGCCACGATCACCCTCGGCGCCACTCGCAGCGCCTCGCCGAGCACCTGCGCCCGCGCCTGCCGGCCCAACTCATGAAGCAGCAGGCTCACCGTGGCGCAGTCGAAGGACTGCGCGGCGAAATCCTCAAGATTGGTGGCGTCTTGCCTCAGGAACCTGACCTCATCGCAAGGATTGCGCCTGGTCGCGAAATCCAGCATCCGCCTCGACATGTCGACGCCCACCACCCGGCAGCCCTTCTCGCGCCTCAGAGCGAAACACAGGTCGCCGGTACCGCAACCGATATCAATCACCGACGAGCCCTCGGGCACAAGATCCACCACGGCGTCTCTGCCGACATCCAGCGCCCGGTCAAAGCACACGTGGTAGCACCAGCCGTAGTAGCGGCGGTCCCGATGCTCGCCCGGCTCCAGACAATCGTCGGGCACCCATCCGCAATCGCCGCGAGCGTTTCGTACCCAGGCCCACCCGCTCTCCCGAAGCGCGCCGGTGACCTCTTCGCCTACAGCGAGCGGCAGCTCCGCAGCGTTGTAGTCCCTCAGCAGAGTGCACTGCTCGCCCTCGATTCGCACCCACGCCTCGGGAATCCAACCGGCCCCGCCGCTTTCCGACCTGCACCAGATCCAGCCCCGGTACTCAGTCGGCCTGCGCTCGAAGACCAGCCGCTGCCCCTCGGCTGCCACAACCGGCATCCCGCAATCAGGCGTGTGCTGTTTCTTGGCTCGATATCTCATCCCAGGCTGGCCTCCTCAGGATCTCACCGCAAGGCGCGTTCGATTCTACACCCTTCCCTGGCTCCGCGGCACCCAGATTCCCGTCGGGCACATGGCGATCTCAGAGGACCCTTTCCTTGCCCGGCGCAATTTGCATTGACTACCCGGTCAGGATCATCCAGAATGATCCCTGACCGTTTCAGCGCCGGAACGTCGCGCGTGAGAATCGCCAGTTATCGGCTTGGGAGAGGATCTTGCGGCTGACGGAACCTGTGAGGATGTCGAGTCCTCGAGTATGCATCTGCTGGCTGGCAGCCAGCATTTTCCTTGCAGGCCTGACATGCCCGGTAGCAGCTGAGGGCTCCGGCCACGGCTATCTGAGCTTCGGCGCGATCGCAGGCTTTCCGCAGGGCGAGTTCAAGCGCAACGTGGACAGAGCCGGATATGGTGTGGCGGGAAGCGGCGGCGCCTTCCCGTCCGAGTCGCTCCCCTTATCCATTGGGCTGTCGATTGCGTACATGGTATATGGCTCCGAGAGCCGCGAAGAGCCGCTCAGCAGCACCATACCCGATGTACGGGTCGACGTGGTTACGACCAATAGCATTCTTGCCGCCCACTTCCTGGTGCGTCTCCAGGGATGGGATGGGCCCGTGAGGCCATACCTAGACGGGCTCGCCGGAATCAACTACCTCTATACCAGGACCAGGATTGAAGATGTCGACGATGACGATGAGATAGCGAGCTCGACCAACCTAGACGACGGCGCCCTCAGCTACGGCGCGCGCGCGGGAATGATGATCCGGGTCCATTCAGGCAACCCCAGCGGAGGCGAGGGCGACGAGCCCGGCGGCTGGACACCGACCTCAGTGTCGATCGACCTTGGGGTGTCCTACATGTTTGGACGCGAAGCCACGTACTTGAAGGAAGGTTCCATACGAAGAGACGCCGGCCGTGTCGCCTATGACGTCCTTGAATCCAACACGGACATACTCACGGCGTACGTCGGTATCTCTCTGTCCCGATAGAATCCTCCGCTTTGCCCATCGCGTGTGTTACCTTGGAGTATCATGGCCCTGGTAACAACCCACAAGCTAGGCAAGGCCTTCGGCGGCCTGGACATCTTCGCGGGCCTTAGCCTCACCGTCCCCGAAGGGGCCCGCATCGCCATCGTAGGCCCAAACGGCATCGGCAAGACCACACTGCTCCGCGTGATAGCGGGCTTCGAGCCGGCGTCCGTCGGCAGAGTGCACCGCGCCAAGGGCCTCACCATAGGCTATCTGCCCCAGGAGTCCGCGGTGGAGTCCGCCGGGACCCTTTGGGACCAGTGCCTCCTGCCCTTCGCCGGCCTGATTGCCCGGCGTGACGAGCTGGCGAGGCTCGAGACCAAGATCGCCGGGCAGGCGGACGCAGAAACCGGGACCGGCGCGAGCGACCAGGAGACCCTCGACCTCTATGGCAGCCTGCAGCACAGCTTCGAGGCCGCCGGCGGCTACACCTACGAGCTACGCATCCGTCAGGTGCTCTCCGGACTCGGCTTCTCCGAGGATGAGCGCACGATGCCGATCAATCATCTCTCGGGCGGGCAGCGAACTCGGGCTCTGCTTGCGCGGCTCCTCTTGGAGGGCTCCAACCTCCTGATACTCGATGAGCCAACCAATCACCTGGACACGGCGGCGGTGGAGTGGCTGGAGAGCTACATAAAGGAATGGAACGGCGCAGTGCTGATCGTCTCTCACGACCGCTACCTCCTGGACAAAGTGTGCAACAACATCTGGGAGATGAGCGGCGCGGGCTTCGAGACCTATCGCGGCAATTACAGCCATTACCTGAGGCAGCGCCAGCAGCGCTGGGAGCTGCGGGCCAAGGAATTCCAGGCTGAGAAGCTCCGGCTCGAAAAGGAGATGGACTACATCAAGCGCAACATCGCTGCGCAGAACGTGGCTCAATCACGAGGGCGGCTGAGACGCATGAGCCGCCAGATACAGGCCATAGAACAGATCGGGCTTGATGCTATGAAGGGCAGGACCTGGCTCGAGATCAGCGACGACGTACAGATATCCACCGGCGTGATGAGCGTGGAGGAGGCCGAGCAGCGTCTCAAGGCTCTGAAGAATCCGCTGCGCCGTCCCAAGGAGCTGAAGTTCAAGCTGCGCGCGGGCCAGCGTGGCGGCAACATCGTGCTGCGCACAACAGCCCTGACCGTGGGTTATCCCGACAAACCGCTCTTCACCGCGCCCGACATCGAACTCACACGGTCGGGATGCGCGGCCCTGATCGGCCCCAACGGCTCGGGCAAGACCACGTTCCTCAAGGTGATCCTGGACCAGCTGCCGCCTCTCGAGGGCAGGGCCTGCCTCGGAGCCAGTCTCGAGATCGGCTACTTCGCGCAGGTCCGCGAGGACTTGAACCCCGAGGCCAATCTCGTGCAGGAGATTGAGTCGGTCGCGCCTCACATGCTGCTTCCGGACATCCGCAACTATCTCGCGCGCTACCTCTTCACCGGGGACGACGTCTTCAAGAAGGTGGACATACTCTCGGGGGGCGAGCGCGGCCGCCTGGCCCTGGCCAAGCTGGCCCTGAAGAACGCCAACTTGCTGCTCCTGGACGAGCCCACCAATCACTTCGACATCCCGTCCCAGGAAATGCTCCAGAACGTCCTGGCGGAGTTCGATGGGACCATCATTCTGGTGTCCCACGACCGATACCTGATCGACGCCCTGGCCACCCAGGTCTGGGACATCGACAAGGACCGCGGGGTCCTGAGGGTCTTCGAGGGCACTTACAGCGAGTACCGGGGCGCGGGGAGCACAGGCAGCTCGTTGGCGCCAGGGACCTCGCCGGGTGCCGGCTCCGGCGCGAGACCGACTACATCCAAGCCATCGGCTAGCTCCAGACCGCTGGCCGCCGCCAGGCAGTCGGCAGCCACCAAACCGCCAGTGGGATCCAAGGCCGCGGAGGGCTACAAGGCTCCGGCGGGATCGCTCCCGGCCGATGCGCAGCTCAGCAAGCGCGATGCCTACCGCCTGGCGCGTCAGGCCAAGAATCGCGAGCTCGCCGAGGAGCGTCGCCGCCAGACTCGTCTCGCTGAGGTCACCGCCCGCATGGCCGAGCTGGAGGATCAGCTCACGCGCCTGGGCCGCATTCTCACTCATCCTCCATCCGACCGCGCCAAGATCGAGCAGGCCGCCGAGGAATACATGCACGCCGAAGTCGAGCTCGAGGCTCTGATGGAGGAACTGGAGCGCCTCAAGTAGCGCTCAATCAGGCCTGTGGCAAGCCTGCGACGGACTCGCGGGGGAATCGGTGGAACATGCAGTCGATCTGAAGCAGCCGGCCGGTCGCGCTGTCGGTGAAGACCGGCTCGATGGACACCCACTGATAGCCCCTTGAGAACAGCATCTCGCACACCTCGCTGAGCAAGGCCTGGCCTTCATACAGGGGGACCAATGAGAGCTCCACCTCGACGGTATCGATCAGGGCCAAGGACTTCTCGGCCCCCTCGATTATCTTCTTCTCGTATCCCTGGGCATCTAGCTTCAGCAGCATTCCCTGTCTGTCAGGACGGAGCTGCTCAATCAGGGAATCCAGCCTCCTGACCTCCACCTCCTCTCGGCCCACGTACTTGGACTCGGGCGAGGCCACCTCGTGAACCGGCGTCATGGGAAGAATGGAGCTGCTCAAGGAGTTCCGCGCAATGTTGATCGTTGCCCCGCCGTCTTCCTCGCCGAGGGCGATGTTGAGCGCCTGCCATGCCCCGTCCCTTGCCGCAACGGATTTCAACACGCCGTAGGCCGAGCTCAGCGGCTCAAAGGAGATTATCCTGCCCCGGTAGCCGACATCCCTGAGCAGCCGTCCGTACTGCCCCGCGTTCGCCCCGACATCGAGGACCGTCGATATCCCGAAACTCTTGAGCAGTTTCGACCTGCGGGCCGGGAAGTGTGATTCCGGCCTGTATCGCACCAGGTCATAACCCCACCACCTCATCCAAGCGTGGATCGCCTTCTTAGCGTTCATACCGGACGGCTCACCTCGGCTGCCGCGGAAGCATGTCGGCAACGCGGTACCTGGCCCACTCCCCCGATACATCAAAGCAAAGCGGCGTCACGAGAAAGCCCAGCGAGTCTATAACCGCCCGCTCCTCTCGCAACACGATGTAGCTCACCTTGTCGAGGAAGCCTCCGCGGTATTCCACCCTCAACCGGTCATCGAACATCCACTGGGTGAGCGGGGTCCCCGGAACCGAAGCAAACCCCAGCGCCGATTCGGGCACAGGTATGCCTCCCGACCTTACAACGAAGCCCTCTTCCCCGGCCCTGCCGGCCACCGCGGCAGACAGGAAGTGCGTCATCGATCCCTGGAAGGTCCTGCGCCGGTTTTCGGCCCACTTCCGCCGCTCTCGATCGTCCCTGCCGTCAAGAGGGGTGAACCTGGGGTAGAGCACGATGGTGCCGGCGTCCAGCTTGCTGCTCCACGAGAACGACACGAGCACGATGTCCACGCGGTAGCCCAGGGAACGGTTCTCAACGCGCAACATGCTGTCCGTCTCGGCCACAAGCATGCCGGTCGCCGGGTCAACGTGGAAGTCCAGCACTTCGGGGTTGAGGATTCTCGCCCCGTCTGCGTTGTCGCGCCGCCCGAGGAACGCCCTGACGAAGTCCCTGAGCTGCCGCGTCCATTCGTCGGGGCTGCGCGCCGTGACCCTGACTTCGCTCAAGGCTATCGGGCGAACGGCAAGCCGCATCTCCACGTAGACCGAATCCGGCCGCGGCAACTCCACCACAGCCATCTCGGGGGCGTAGCCGACTTTGGAGCAGACCAGGGTGTACGAACCTTCGGCGACGTCCCGAATGGCGAACCCGCCGTCCCGATCGGACGAGGTCCCGTAGGTGGTGTGGGCGAGAAAGACGTTGACGCCCTCGAGCGGGAGGCCGCTCGCGGAGTCCAGCGTCTGGCCGCTCACAGTGCTCCCGGCAGCTTGGGCGGTTTGGCCGGCCAGCGCCGGAATCAACACCAGGACGAGCGCCAAGAGCGCCATCAACAGACTCAGCCGTCCGACAACGATAGTCCTCCGGCGGCACGCCCTGTCGACGAAAGGTCCCCTTGTGTCTTCGTTCTCTCGCATTCGCGGCGCCTCCTCCGCCAACCACACTCTCCGCGGGCCCGCGGCGTGTGTCAAGTCCATAACATCGCAGTTGACCTACCGTGGACACCAGGGCCGTGGTGCCGGCAACCTGGGGCGGCCTCAAGTCCTTCTGGAGGTAACGGCTCCGGGAAGCCCTGGAACCGGCCACATTCTGGGTTGACAGTTGGGCGCATTCTTGGGATGGTCTTGGCGTACGCCTGTATACCCCTGTAGATGCATCGGCGGATCTACCCCTGTGGCCTGGACAACCCGGAAAGGAAGGCAACAGATGCGAACCAACGGTCGCGCGTTTCTCCCCACGGCGGCGGTCACGTCAGTCCTCACTCTTCTTGCCATGCTGTGTCTCGCGGTGTCTGTCTCCGCAGGTGAAATCCACCGGGCCATCGTGGATAACGACGTGGCCCGGGTCACCGAGCTCCTGAAGGCCAATCCGGCGCTTGCGACGGCTCCCGATGAGGGCGATCCCTACAGGAGCCAGTCGCTTCACTTCGCCGCGATGGGCGGCAACGTTGAGTTGGCGCGGATCCTGATCGAAGCCGGAGCCGACATTGAGTGCGGCGACACCGACGAGAGCACGCCTCTCCAGGTGGCCTGCATGAGGCGGCACGCCGAAATGGTGGCCTATCTACTGTCCAAGGGCGCCGACCCCAACCGGCGCGACAGGAACGGGGCCTACGCGGTGAGCTTCGCAACCGCCGCCGGCGACAGCGCCATCGTGGAGCAGCTCCTGCGCGCGGGCGCGGACCTCAACTTCCGAAACAAGGACGGCTATACCCTGCTGCACTTCGCGCAGTCCCCGCAGATGCGCTGGCTCTTCGATCGGCTGCTCGCGCGGGGCGACGACCTCAACGTCGCGGGCGCAGACGGCATCACGCCGCTCCACCTGGCGGCCACGCGCGGCAACGTGGCCCTGGTGGATGCCCTGCTCGCCGCGGGCGCTGACCATTCGCTCAGGGACGCACACGGCCAGACGCCGCTCTTCAGCACGGCCTACCGCAACCGCGCGGATGCGGCGCGCCGCCTGCTGGAGGCCGGGGCCGACCCCAATGCCAAGGACGACAACGGCAACACCCCTGTCATCCCGGCAACCTGGACCGCCAGCCAGGATGTGGTGCAGGTCCTGGTGGAGAAGGGAGCCGATGTCAATGTGGTCACCACCAGCGGCGATACGCCGGTGTTTTCGGCGGTTGGCCACGGCACGGCCGACATTCTCGAGATGTTGCTCAAGGCCGGAGCCAAGGTCGACGTCCGCGACCCCAATTTCGGCGCACTTCCCCTTCATCTCGCCGCGGCCCTGGGAAACAAGGCCATGGTCGAGCATCTGCTGGCGGCCGGAGCGGACCTCAATGCCGTGGAGAATACCGGCAAGACGCCGCTTGAGCTCGCCGTCAATTACGGGCACAGGGACGTCGCCGAGGTCCTGCTTGCTCATGGGGCATCAGGGAGCCTTGCCGGGATAGAGGCCGGCACGCTCGCGGCTCAAGGAACGCTCTCCAAGGGTGAAGCCGAGATCTGGTATCTCAACCACGCCGGCTACGCGGTGAAGACCAGAAATCACTTGCTGGTGTTTGACTACTTCAGTCAGAACGCCGACCCGGCGGCGCCCGGTCTGTGCAACGGCCACGTCAATCCCAAGGAGCTGGCCGGCGAGAACGTGATGGTATTCGCCTCACACGAGCATCAGGACCACTTCAGTCGCGCCATCTTCGATTGGCGTCAGGATATCCCCGAGATCACTTACGTCCTGGGTTGCCGGCCCGACAGCGCACCCGAGTACGAGTTCATGGGCCCGCGCGAGGTGCGCACCGTGGACGGGGTCAAGATCACCGCAATCGACTCCAACGATCCCGGTGTGGGTTTCTGGGTTGAGGTTGACGGCCTCGTGATCTTTCATGCGGGCGACCACGCCAACCGCTGGCTGGACTTTTCAGGTCCTTACAGGGAGGAGATCGACTTCCTGGCGGCGACCGGCAAGAGGCCTGACATCGCCATCATGCCGATCGCCGGTTGCGGCTTCGGCGACCCCGAGGCCGTGAAACTGGGCGTCTACTACGCTCTGGAGACCCTGAAGCCGCGGGTCTTCATGCCGGCACACTCCGGAGGCGCCGAGCACCGCTATCAGGCCTTCGTCGAGGCGGCCAAGGACAAGTTCCCCGGGGTGCACATGCTCGCGCCCACGGCGCGGGGCGACCGCTTTCGCTATCGCGACGGCAGGGTGAGCTAGAGAGCGAGATGTAGAGCAAGCTAAGCCGGAGCCAGGGAAGCGGGATCAGCCTACCAACCTCGCAAAGAAGGCGGGCGCGCTCGCTTCAAAGGTGAGCCGCTCGCCGCTGGTGGGGTGCGTGAGCGAGAGCGACCTGGCGTGAAGCGCCAGGCGAGCGTGCGAGATGGGCTCCCTTCCGTACTTGGCATCTCCTGCGACCGGATGCCCAATCCCGGCCAGATGCACTCGGATCTGATGCTTTCTGCCGGTGAGGAGGTTCACTTCCAACAGGGAGTAGGCCTTGGTCTGCCGTAGCACCCGGTACGCTGTGTGCGCAATCCTTCCCACGGCGGCGTCGGTCGTCGAGTAGACCAGGTGAGCCTTGTTCTCCGCCAGATAGGTGCTGATGGTCCCCGATGGCGTCGCCACCCGGCCGTGGACCACAGCAAGGTACTTCTTGTCGACTTCCCCTCGCTTCCACTGATCCTGGAGATTCAGCTTCGCCTCCACCGTCTTGGCGAAGAGGAGCACGCCGGTGGTTTCCCTGTCCAGGCGGTGAACGATGAAGAGCCGCTTGCGCGACCTGGGGCTGCCCTTGCGGACGTAGTCGGTCAAGATGAAGTAAGCGGTTCGCGACTTCTCCCTGTCGGTGGCGATGGTCAGGAGCCCCG
>JBAQHK010000317.1:0-26903 GCA_049288275.1 bacterium
CTCTTTGCTTGCATAAAGATGCAATGCGGTGCACAAACTGGAGCGTGAAGGCGCATTGGCAAGTCTGCTGGACAGTATCTTCCGGTTTCCCGGCGATGCCGTCACCACCTCGGACCACGTGGCCCACGTCCTGAATCTCATCGATCTGCCGATCCTGGTTGTGGACAAGGCCTTCAAGCCTCGGCTCGTCAACCGGGAAGGTGAGGAGCTGCTCAAGAGGCAGTCCATCGTGTTCGGCGACAGATCCCGGCGCGGCAACTGCGCCGCCTTCAAGGCCCTGATGAAGCCCGAAGTGATTGCGGCGTTGAGACACGGCAAGGCAAGGCTGGTGCCCCCGGTTCCCCCGCCCGACCCTGCCGACGCCGGCATGCGAACGGTCGTCTGTCCGGGCCGGATTCAGGGTGCGGATCTGGCGTTCCTGGTGGCCTTTCCGAACTGCACGGCCGAGGACTTCGATCTCAACGCAGCGGTTCAGTGGCTCTTCGAAGGCTTCAGGTTCGGAGCCCTCATGATCGGAGCCGATCTTACCCACCGTATATTCAACCAGCGTGGTCTGGACATCTTCAGGCTTAAGGCGGATGAGGCCCTGGGCAAACGGACCTCCGAAATAAACCCGTCGCGTCAGGCCAAGGTCCTCGAGGAGCAGTTCTCCCACATGATCCGCCACGGGGAGACCCGGATCGAGGAGGCTTATCCTGTGGCGTCGGCCAAACTGGGCGTGATCCGCAGCAGGTTGATGGCCTGGCCTGTTTGGACCCGGGATGGCGAACCCGAGGGCCTGGTTGTGCTGATTGACCCTCTGCCTGCCCAGCCCCCGGCCTCAATGCCTGACAGCAAGACGTTGGAGATGCTCGGGCGCGAAGGGTATCTGCACGGGCCGCCGATCTTCTGCACCCACGTTGACGGCAAGATTTCTGTGATGACCGCGGCCGCGAACGCCCTGGTGGCAGGCGGACCTGCCGGCCGGACCGTCAACTTCAAGACCGACTTGCGTTGGGTGAATCCCCAGATAGTTCAGGGCCTTTACGATGATCTCTTGCGGGGCGCGCGCTCGGTCACGGCCATGGCCGACCTGGATACCCCGGGCGGCCGCAAGCCCATGCGGATCGCAGGGCACGGGGTAAGGGACCTGGGGGAGATCGTCTCCCAGGCAATGTTCGTCCTGGCGGACGCGAGCGAGTACGAGAGCACCCGCAAGATGCTGGCGGACACGGTCAGGACCCTGGCCGCAGAGAAGGACATACTGGAGCGGGCCATGGAGTGCCTGGATATGCCGATAGCAATTGTCGGCGGCGACCTCAAGATCATAAGTGTCAACGCGGCTCTGGCCAGACGTCTGAACATCTCGCCGGCGCAGGCCGCAGGCAAGCATCTGAGCGATGTCATAGGAACCGCGGATCGGACCGGAATGACCGCCGTCTTCAGAAACGTGATCGAACAAGAGACCGAAGTCCATCTTCCCAGATTCAATCACATCATGCGCGACGGCAGGGTGATGCCCATGGAAGTCGCAGTGTACCCGATCAGGGTCGAGGGCAAGCCCTGCGGACTGGCCGTGGCCAGGGAGCTGGTCGAGATTGAGAACCTGGAGGTCGAGGCCGCCAAGTGGAGCGGCCTGTTCGGAGCGCTGGCCTCGGACGCCTGGGACGGCGTGGTGGTTCTCGACAGGGACGGAGTGGTCACCCACGTCAATCCCGTGATCGTCGCCACTTTCCAGACCGGCAACAGATTGGTGGGCAGGTCCTACTCCGATTTGCTCTCGGCCGAGGAGAGGAAGCCGCTGCGCACGATGGTCGAGAGGGTTCTGAGGAGCGGTGAGCGTGCGTCCACCGGGCCCGTGAGGATCCACAAGAAGGACACCAACGAGGAGATCTCCCTCGATCTGGATCTGGTGCCGCTCGCGGACAGGAGGGGCGCGGTAGACGGCCTGATCGCGATTCTGCACTTCACGACCAGGGCGGTTCGACTGGAACGGGAACTGGAGCGTCACAGCCAGAATCTTGAGAAACTGGTGGCCGAGCGCACCGAGGAGATTTCCGCCGCCAACAGGCTGCTGGCGAATACTGTGAGCAGGATGACCGCGGTCGCCAAGTCATGCGCGGTGCTGGGATCGGCGAGGAGCGTGGAGTCGCTCTACGAGGTCTTTCTCGAGCAGGTCGCCGGAATCGTCGGCACGACCTACGCCAGCCTGGCCGTGGTCGAGTCCCGCGACGGGACCGCCGGCATCACCAGCCGCCATGTCGGCGAGCCGCCCCCCAGTGGGAGTGAGGTGTCGGGCGCTGTTGAGACGGACCTGGCCGACGCGGTGAGCGGCAAGGACCGCGAGCCGCTCCGTCAGCCGAGACCGGATCTGATGCTGGCCGACATCGATCTCGGTGAGGCCAGGGGCGTGCTGGCTGTCTGGAGGGGGGACGGCGAATTCTCAAGTGTGGACTCGAGTCTAGTAGGTCTGCTGGCCAGCCACCTCGCCTCGGCGCTCCCGGCGACGAGATATCTCGTCGGCCTCAGGTCCAGCCGTGATAGAGCCGACTGCCTGCGCCGCATCGCCATGGGGGTGGCGGGCGCCTCCTCGGCCGATCGGGCCATCGAGTCGGTGGCCCAGGAGCTGGCCGGGGTGCTTGCGGTTGATCGCTTCCTGTGGATGGTTGCCGGGCGGCAGAGCGAATTGTGGGTCAGGGAGATCTTCAGCCAGTCCGGGGTAGCCGGCGCCAGTGCCGCACGGGTGCTTACGCGGCAGCTCTTCAACCCGGACCATGCCAGGGCAGTCAGCATGGCTCGCGGCAGGTCGTTCTGTGAGATGCTCGATGGTTCGGGACCTGAGGCGCCCCCGGCTCAACGCGGTACGGCGTCCGAAGCCGGTCCCGAGCCCCATCAGGGGTGCCCGTTTGGAGGCCGGGCCTCGCGAGGCGAGGTCGCGGCCAAGGTCAGGGCCGTGCTCGAGCGGGCTGGCATGCTGCAAGAGAGCAGCCGGGCCTTGGTCGTCGCGCCGGTGATGCTGTCGGAGGGATCCTGGAGCCTGCTGTGCGCCGAGGGCGCCGATGGGGCGAGGCTAAGCCGCGATGACACCTGTTTCATGTGCGTGGCCGCCTCGATGATCGGGTATGTCTGGAGGACTGCCGACGCTGCCAGCAGCGTCCGCAGGCTTGAGGCCGCCGGGGAGACCGTGAGCGATATCGTGCACGATCTCAAGTACCCGCTTAACAAGATCCGGGCGACTCTGGCGGGCGCGCGCTCTGCGGCCGAGGGTGATGCCGGCGGCTCGCGGGCGATCTCGGTGGTGGCCTCGGAGATAGAGAAGTTGGCCGCGCTTGCGCAGGAACTGGCCGAGGTCTCCAACCCGGCCGGGCGCAAGCCGGAGATCCTTGACGCCAGGGAGATCACCGCCCACTGCATAGACCTGATCTCCGGAGATCTCGGCAAGAGACAGGGCGAGATAAGGAACGAGATCGGCGTGGTGCCGCCGATATTCGCGGACCGACGAGATGTCACGAGGGCACTGCTCAATGTCCTGAGCAACGGCGTGGAAGCGGCTGCTGCGGATGGCGCGGTGACCATCACCGCGAGAGTGATGGAACCCAGGCCCGGGCTGAGAATGGTGGGACTGGTCTTTGAGGACTCGGGGCCGGGAGTCCCACCGGGGGAGGTGGACCGGGTGTTCGACGCCTTCTACTCCACCAAGGAGGGAGGCCAGGGCCTGGGGCTCTTCTCGGCCAAGAAGCGGGCCAGGGCCAGCGGGGGAGACGTTACTTGCGAAATAGGCCCCGGCGGCAGGTCGCGGTTTGTGGTTGCTTTCCCGACGGTCGTCGGGTAGAGAGGATCGGCTGAGATGAAACACACGGTCTTGTTCGTCGATGACCGGCTGGAGAGCGTAGGCCCTTACGTCGAAGCTCTGGAAGGTCGCGGGTACCAAGTCTTGAAGTGCAGCGATCCCCACGTGGCCCTGGACGTCTTTTCCAGGGAGAGACCGGACGTGGTTCTGCTCGACGTACGGATGCCCGCCTGGAACGGGCTGGACGTGCTCAGGGAGATGAGGAAGAAGAACGGCCGGGTGGTGATCATCATGCTTTCGGGGCACGGGGACACGCCGACCGTAGTCGAGGCCCTCAAACTGCACGCCGACAACTTCGCGGACAAGAGCTACGATCCTGAGAAACTTCTGCTGGTGGTTGAGAAGGAGCTGAGGACCAAAGAGCTCGAAGCCGAGCTCGACGGGTTCAAAGCCAGCCGAGGCGGCCGCCTCAAGACCCTTGACGACATCGTGGGGGAGAGCGAGCCCATAAAGGCGGTCAAACGCCAGATCATGGATTACGCCGACGGTGAGTTGACCGTCTTCATCACCGGCGAGAGCGGCGTGGGCAAGAACGTGGTCGCCGAGGCGCTTCACACCCAGTCCAGGCGACGCAAGAAGCCTTTCAAGCACCTCTTGTGCACCGCGGTCCAACCGACCCTGATGGAGGCCGAGCTCTTCGGCTCCGAGAAGGGCGCCTATACCGACGCTCACCGGTCCAAACGGGGCCTGGTGGAAGCCGCGGAGGGAGGCACGGTGCTGCTGGATGAGATCGGCGCTACCACCCCCGATGTCCAGGCCAAGCTGCTGCTCTTGACCGAGACCGGAGTCTACTCCAGGGTCGGCTCGGAAGGCCGCTCCCAGAAGACCGATGCCTGGTTCCTCACGGCAACCAATATCGACATACCCGAGGCCCTCAAGAGCGGCCGACTGAGGCAGGACCTCTTCTACAGACTCAATCAGGCCTGGATCCACGTGCCGCCCCTCAGGGAAAGAGGCGACGACGTCCTGCTTATGGCGGAGTACTTCATTCGCTCGGAGTCCGACCGGACCGGAAGACCGCAGGTCGCCCTGTCGGGAAAACTCACCGACATGATCATGGGCTACTGCTGGCCGGGCAACGTCAGGGAGCTGCTGTCGGTGATCCGCAGGTATGTCAAGTCCGGAGGCAAGGAAGTACGCATCTACAGCGGAGGCATGGACGGCGCCGGTGACCGTGACGGCGACGGCGCCGAGATCGAGGGTGATCTCAAGGCCACGCTGCGCAGGGAAGTCGAGGCGGTTGAGAAGCGCTGGATCACCGAGGCCCTGCAGCGCCTAGGCGGAAACCGAACCAAGGCTGCGGTGCGGCTTGGCATCAGCCGCCGAAATCTGATGTATAAGATCAAGCGGTACGGCCTGCGAGGCTGACGCCGCGTATGCTGGCCGCTGCACACAAGCGCATATTTCTGCACAGGTTGGAGCGATTCCAGGCGCATCCGGTCGGTCTGCGGCAGGCCAGATGCTCGAACAGCGCCAAATTGCGCGCTAATTCGCAAATCCGTTTTGGCGTACTTTCGCCGGGAATCGGACGGCGGACTTATCACTCTGCGAATAGTGCATGATGGTGCATCGGTTCAGGGCGAGTGAAGTGGAGCTGGGCTTGCGCTTTGGTGTATTTGGGCACGGGGATTGCAAGTATACCAAGGCAACGATTCCTCACAGGCCACGGTGTGGTCTTGGGGGTGCCGTTACGCTCCATGTCCGGCGGGGACACGCCAGTGTCCCCGCCCGGGCATAAGTTCGGAGTTGACACCCACGCCCACCGCCTCTATATTGCTTCGAGTTTTGCTGGGAACCTGCGGCGGAATTCCGGGTTTCAAGTCAGGAAACGCGCGCCGGCAGGCGGCAAGGCAAGCTGTGACACGGAGGACACCGTGATTTCCGTGAAGCGCCTCACCAAGACCTTCGGCAGGACTGTCGCCGTCGACGACATATCCTTCGAGGTCAGCCGCGGAGAGGTGCTGGGCCTCCTGGGTCCAAACGCGGCCGGCAAGACAACGACAATGCGGGTCCTGACCTGCTACATGGCTCCGGACTCGGGTTCGGCTTCGGTTGCGGGCTACGACGTGATCGACGATTCGCTGGAGGTTCGCAAGCGCGTCGGCTATCTGCCGGAGAGCGCGCCCCTGTACCCCGACATGGACGTGGTCTCCTACCTTGATTTCGTCGCCGAAGTCAGGGGCATAGGTCGCGCCGAGCGTCCGCGGCGGGTGGCCAGAATGATAGAGACCTGCGGCCTGGGGGACATGATGACCAGGACCGTGGGCACTCTGTCCAAGGGTTTCAAGCAGCGCGTGGGACTGGCACAGACCCTGATACACGACCCCGAGATCCTGGTGCTCGACGAGCCCACCACCGGCCTCGATCCTTCGCAGATAATCGAGATCCGGGAACTGATAAAGCAAATCGGCAAGGAACGGACGGTGATCCTCAGCACCCACATTCTGCCCGAGGTCGAAGTGACGTGCACGCGGGTGCTGATCATAAACGAGGGCCGGATTGTGGCCAGCGGGACCCCCGAGGAACTGCAGGCGGCGGCGGGGGGCGAGGAAGCGATCCGCGTCTCCATCAGGGCCGGCGGGGTCGGCGGGGCAGCAGGCGCAGCGGAGGCTCGCCGGGTGGAAGAGAGCCTGGGACGGATAGCCTCGGTCACCTCGGTCACGCAGGTCGGCCAGCCGAGCCAGGACTACATCGCCTACCTGGTCAAGGCCGGGAATGCCGGGCGCCTCGGCGAGGAGGTATTCAGAACCGCGGTCGCCGCGGGTTGGACCATAAACGAGCTCAAGCGGGAGACCCTGAGTCTCGAGGACATCTTCCTCAAGCTGACCACCAAGGAGAAGTAGGGAGCGATGAAGAACACCCTGCCGGTATTCCGAAGGGAGTTCGCCAGCTACTTCAACTCCCCCATAGCCTACATCTACATGACCGTGTTCGTCGGCCTCGCAAGCTGGCTCTTCTTCAAGGCCTTCTTCGTGCTGGGCGAGGCTTCGATGCGGAACTTCTTCGCTCTCTTGCCCTGGATCTTCCTGTTCTTCGTTCCGGCGGTGACCATGCGTTCCTGGGCCGAAGAGAAGAAAGTCGGCACCATAGAGATTCTGATGACGCTGCCCCTCAGCGATGCCGAGGCGGTCCTGGGCAAGTTCCTCGCCAGTTTCGCCTTCCTGCTCTTGAGCCTGGCGCTGACCTTCGTGCTGCCCATAGTGACGGGCGCGCTGGGCTCGCCCGACGCCGGGCAGATCTTCGGCGGCTATCTGGGTTCGGTACTGATGGGCGCCGCCTATCTGGCGATAGGACTCTTTGTCTCCAGCCTGACCGAGAACCAGATCGTGGCCTTCATCGTCTCGGTGGTCTCGGTCTTCGCGCTCTTCGTCCTGGGCGAGGACTTCGTGCTGTTCGGGCTTCCCGACAGGCTGGTGCCGGTCTTCGCCTACCTCAGCCTGGGCGGGCACTTCGACTCCATAGCGCGGGGCGTGGTCGACACCAGGGACGTTGTCTACTACCTGTCGGTGATCGGCTTCTTCCTCTATCTCAACGTGAAGTCGGTCGAAGCCAGAAGGTGGGCCTGAGCCGTGAACGCGCGAACCTACAGAAACCGGCTTGCCATCGAGGTCCTGGTGGTCGCGGCCGTGCTGGTCTTCGCCAATCTGGTCTCCCTCAAGGTCTTCGGCCGGGCCGATCTCACGTCAAAGAGGATCTACAGCATCTCCGAATCCACCAAGACCGCCCTCGGCGGCCTGGACGACGTCGTCAACATCAAGGTCTACTTCTCCAAGAAGCTCCCGCCTTATCTCACCACGCTCACGCGGCAGGTCCGGGACATGCTGGACGAATACCGCGCCTACGCCGGCGGCAAGCTGGTGGTGGATGTCCAGGATCCGGCAGAAGACGCCGAGACCGAGGAACGGGTGCGCGCTCTGGGCATCCCTCAGGTGCAACTCAACGTGATCACCAGGGACAAGACCGAGGTGATGCCGGGCTACCTGGGTATCGCAGTGCTTTACGCCGACAAGAAGGAAGTGCTCCCGGTGGTCCAGGGCACGGCTAACCTGGAGTACGATCTCACATCGGCCATCCTCAAGGTCACCCGCACCGAAGAGAAGGTCGTGGGCTTCCTCACCGGCCACGGTGAGCCTGACCCGGCGCGGGACTACGAGGCCGTGACCAAGACCATGGCCAGGGAATACCAGATCACCTCGGTTGCGATCGCGCCCGGCCAGCCGGTGCCGCCCACGATCAGCACTCTGGTGGTCGCCGGGCCCGAGAAGGTGGGGCCCTGGGACCGCTACGCCATAGATCAGTTCGTGATGAGGGGCGGGCGCGTGCTCTTCATGATCAACAAGATCGGGATCAGGGAAGGGACCCTGGAGGCGGTAGGAGTGGACTCCGGGCTGGACTCCCTGGTCGCCCATTATGGAGCCGAGGTCAGGAGCGATCTTGTTGTGGACCGTTCCTGCGGCACCGCAAGTTTCTCGGCCGGCTACTTCAGCTTCTCGGTTCCCTATCCTCTCTGGCCGCTGGTGGGTGAGGCGGGCTTCGACGAGACCTCGCCTGTTACCAACGAGCTCGAGCGGGCGGTCTTCCCCTGGACCAGCAGCATCGGTCTCGGGGTCGTGGAGGGAGTCGATGCGGTCGTGCTGGCCAGGAGCTCGCAGCAGTCCTGGCCCGAGACCCGGAGCTTCAACCTCGATCCCCAGCGGACGATGAGGCCCGCGCGTGAGGAGGACAAGGCGCCGCAGAACCTCGCGGTGCTGCTGCGCGGCAGCTTCCCCAGCTACTTCCGGACGCGGCCGGTGCCTGCCGCCGACACGGCGAGCGCCGCGGCTGCCGGGCAGCCCAAGATCGACCGCAGCCCGGAGACTCAGATCATCGTGGTGGGCAACGCCCGCTTCGTCGAGACCCCGTTCCTGGGCCAGTACCCCGAAAACGCCACCTTCTTCCTCAACGCAGTCGACTGGCTGACGCTTGGTGAGAGCCTGATAGGCATAAGGTCGCGGGCCGTGATCTCCCGGCCCTTGAAGGAGATCGGCGAGAGCGCCAAGTCCACCGTCAGGTTGGTCTCGACGCTGGGTGTGCCGCTGGCGGTCGTCGCCTTTGGACTGGCGCGCCGCTACGTGCGGTCGTCCCGCAGGAAGCGCGCGGTGGCGACGTGAATAGCGCGAAGGGCATGAAGTGGCTGCTGATCGTCCTGGCGGCCTTCGCTGGAATCTGGGCCGGGCTCACGCTGCGGGATCACCTCAAGGCCAGGCCTCAGCCGCTCTTCCCGGCCTTCGCGCCCGAGGCGGCCCGGACTCTGAAGTTTGAAGCCGGGGGCAACCGGGCGGAGCTCAGCCTGGAGGACGGGACCTGGTTGGTCACCAGTGAGGACTCGCTGCCCGCCGAGCGGCAGGCAGTCGAGGATGTGCTCAAAGCCATAGCGGCCTTCTCGAAGAAGGACAGGATATCGTCCAATCCCCAGAAGCGCAGTCAATACCAGGTGGATTCCTCGGGTGTGGCCGTGACCGTTGAGGGCGAAGCGGGCAAGGTGCTTGCCGCCTTCGTGGCGGGCAAGATGGGCCCCGACTTCCAGAGCACCTACATAAGAGATGCCGGCTCCGGCGACGTGGTGCTGGCTCAAGGCTATCTGGCTCCGGTCTTCAACCGGGGGTCGCGCTCGTGGCAGGACCGGCGCATCTTCCGAGCGGAGCCCAAGGACATAACCGAGTTGGGTGTGGCCAAGCCCGGCGGCGCCTTCGCCTTGAGGCGCTCCGGTGACCAATGGTACGCCGGCTCGACTGGCTCGACCGGCTCGACCGGAGGCCCGGCCGGCCGAGCGGGAGCCTCAGCCGACAGCCTCAAGTGCGACCCCGCCAAGGTGTCGAGGGTGGCCAGGGCCCTGGCGTACTTGAGGTGCGACGACTTCGCGGGGCGCGTGGCTGAACCGGGATGGGGACTCGAGAGCCCGGGGTCCTCGGTGTGGTTCAAGACCTCGGCCGGCGAGGAGCACAGGCTCCTGGTGGGCAACGACAGCGGCGACGGACGCTATTACGCCACGCGGGGTGAGGGCGGTCCGGTCTACCTCATCACCGCCGCCAACGCCAAGACGCTGCTTCCCGATCTTGCCGAGCTCCTGCCCGGACAGGCCGCCGAAGGTGGGCCGAGCGGCGCGAGCGGCGCGGGCGCCGCGGGCCCGCCGTGACCCGCCGGGCCTATCAGGACGACGCTTACCTTCGCGAGTTCGAAACCACGATCACCGGTATTCGCCCTGTCTCCAAGGGACACGCGATCCTGCTTGAGGCGACCCTCTTTTATCCCGATGCCGGCGGTCAGCCGTGCGACACCGGGTGGATCGGTTCGGCCAGGATCGAGACGGTCGAGGAGCTTCAGGGCGCCGATGATGCCGAGGCGGACATAGTCCACATTGCCGCCGCGGCGCCGGAGTTCTCCGTAGGCGACACGGTGCGCGGGAGGATCGATTGGCCCGGACGGTTCCTCAACATGCAGCAGCATACCGGCCAGCACATCCTCTCCCAGGCCTTCCTCAAGATTGCTGAAGCCAGGACGGTGTCCTCGCGGCTGGGGCTCGAGCACTCGACCATCGATGTGTCCCGGCTGGACCTTGCCTGGGAGGACATGGCCCGGGTGGAACAGGCCGCCAATCGGGTGGTCTACGAGAATCGCCGGGTCAAGATCTACCAGGCTGAAGCCGACAGCCTGCAGGGTCTCCGGGCCAAGCAGGAGCCGCGCCGGGGCATGCTGAGGATCGTCGAGGTCGAGGATTTCGACCTGTCGCCGTGCGGCGGCACCCACTGCGCGCGCACCGGGGAAGTGGGCCTGGTGAAGATCCTGCGGTGGGAGAAGGTCAGAGACACCACGCGGGTGGAGTTCGTTTGCGGAGGGCTCGCCGAGGCGGACTACTTCTGGAAGAACCGGGTGATCGTGGAGACCGCCCAGGCGTTCACCGTGAAGGATACCGCGGTCGCCGACCTGGCGCGCAATCTCGACGGGTCGGCGCGTGAGCTTCGCCGGCAGGTGGCGGAGCTCAAGGCAAGGCTCGCCGGCTATCTTGTAAAGGACCTGGAGGCCGCGGCCGAGACGGTCTCGGGAACGAGGTTGGTCGCGGCGGTTGTCGAGGGCGCATCGGCCGCGGACTTGCGGGAGATGGCGGCGAAGCTCACCGCCGCCCCTCGGGCAGTGGCCCTGCTTGCCGCTGGCGGCGAGCGGGCCCACTTCGTCTTCTCGCGGTCCCGGGATCTCGACCTGGACATGCGGCAGGTCCTGGCCGCGGCGACCGCCGTGGCCGGGGGCAAGGGTGGGGGAAGGCCCGAGGTGTGCGAGGGAGGGGGCAAGGAGCCCGGGCTGGCCGCGCCTGCCCTGGAGGCGGCCGCGGCTTTCGCCAGGGGCGTCTTGGCCGAACGCGGCCCAGAGGGCTGACCTACCAGGAGGGATTGGCGTCAGCGGGGGCCGAGCCGGCCGGGACGACGAGCTTGACACCGGGAGCGACTCAGAGTTAGGTTAGCTCAGAGTGCAAGCTAGCGCAGTGCAACGCAGCGCGCAGTAGGCTCGCGCACGGGAGTGTGAGGAGACCGCTGATGTCACACAGATGCGCCTTGGGCTTGGTCGCGGGGTTGGTGGGTTCGAGCCTGGCGTTGGCGCTGATGGCGGCCGGCGCCGCTGCGGCGGGAACACCGACCTGCTCGGATTTCCTCAAGATATCGACGCTTCCCAGGGTTGCCGCCATGGGCGAGGCCGCGGTCGCGGTCGGCGATGCGACCTGGGCCGAGGTCAATCCGGCCAACCTTACATCTATAGAGGGCAGCCTGGTGACCTTCACCCACACCGCGTGGTTCCAGGACATCTCGCTCGAGACCATGAGCCTGGGCACCTCGAGCGGCCGCCACGGTTTCGGCGTCGCGCTCTCCGGTCTTCACACCGAGCCCCTCGAGGAATACGACAGCGAGGACGTCCACACCGGCCAGTTCAGGTACTACGATTTCCTGGTGGCCGCCACCTATGCCCGGCGGGTTCTGCCCTCGCTCACCGTGGGAGGCACCGCCAAGGTCATATACGAGAGAATCGGCTGGGATTCAGCCTCGGGCCTGGCTTTCGATCTGGGCCTGGTGCACGCGCGGCAGATTGGCTTCCTGCGCGGCGAGGTCTCGGGCGGTCTGGTGATGCGTAACCTCGGATCCAAGATGGGCTACTTCGAAGAGAAGTACGATCTGCCGCTGACCTGGCAGGGAGGGCTGGCCTACAGGGCCGGCTGGCTGCCGTCTGCCCTGGCGGCGCTGGTGGCGGTCGATTACCGCACGACCCGCGAGGGCGAGCGGGGTGTCCTGGTGGGCGCGGAACTGGGTTTCATGCGAACCTTCACCCTGAGGGCCGGCGCCAAGAGCACCAGCGGCGTCACCCGGGACGGCGGGGATGCCACAGTCGGCCTGGGGGCGAGAATCAGAAACCTGACCCTTGATTACGCCTACGCGGACTTCGGCGACAAGCTGGGCGCCACCCACCGGGTATCGCTCGGCATCAGCGCCGGCGCGATTCTGCCGTTTCCTGAAGCGAGCCGTTAAGCGGTCGGGGCTCCCCCCACCGCTCGAGCGTGAGCGCCCCGTCGGAATAGACCCCGTAAGACAGATTGTCGATCCAGTCGCCGGCCACCAGGCACGAGGTGCCGCCTACCTTGAAGAGCAGCGGCCGGTGGAGATGTCCCAGCACCAGGAAGTCGAACCCCTCGGCGGCCTTTCTCTCGACGAAAGCCTCGAGCCTGCGATTGCTGTGGGAATTCCGCGAGCTTCTGCGGCGGCTCATGCGTGAGGCGGCGGCCGCCAGGCGCAGGCCCACGTCGGGGTGTAGCAGCCTGAAGCCCGAGGTCACGACCCGGCTGTGAAGCAGCGCCTTGAGGGCGCGATAGCCGAGCTGGCCCGTGGTCGCCAGGCCGTCACCGTGGGATATGAAGAAGCGCTTGCCGTCTATCGTGGTCTCGAGAGCATCGCGGACGGTCTTGACGCCGACCTCCCTGGTGAGGAAGTCCCCCATCCAGTAATCGTGGTTGCCGGCGACGTAGGTTATGTCCGAGCCCTTGTCAACCATTGACTTAAGGTGGGACAGCAGCCTGAATGGACGTCGCGGCACCACGGTGCGATACTCGAACCAGAAGTCCAGCAGATCGCCGACGATCACCAGCCTCCCGCCCGTGGCGGCCACGTGGTCCAGGAAGCCCAGGAGCTTGGGAACCGAGGACTTCTCGGTCTCGGGATATGCTCCCAGGTGCAGGTCCGAGAGGAAGAATACCGTCAGCGCAACCTCCGCTCAGGCTTTAGGTTAGGCCTGGGTGCAGTCAATATAGCAGAGCCCGCAGGTTATGGCAAGAAAAGTGTTGACACCTCCGGGGGACCTTGGGTAAAATCCTTGGCGATCCTGTGAGGAAGGGGAAACACCCCCGTAGGCTGACCGCGGAACTTTTCCTGAGGATTCAGGTTCAAAATCTCAAGGAAGTCGCGACACACAATCACAGGCACGGATGGGAGGTTGGACTGTACCGTGAGGATCAGAATATCGACAGTAGTTGCGATGTTGTTTGCTCTGAGCCTGCTGCTGGGCTGTCAGTCCTCGGGGACCCGCGCTGAGGGCACGGCCAGAGCCGCTGATAGCGGCCGGCCGACTGCCATTGTGGCGTCGGTTCCGGGGGCGCTCGAGCCCAGCCCGTTCGTCGACGTCGCCGCCAGGGTGATGCCCGGCGTGGTGAGCATAGATACCAGGAAGAAGGTGGAAGCGGGTTCGGGCTCCGAGTTCGACGAGCCCTTTGGCAGGATCTTCAGGGATCTCATACCCGAGTACCAGCAGAGGCGGGACTACGAAGTCCCCGGGTACGCCTCCGGGTTCATCTTCGATCGGCGCGGCTACGTGGTTACCAACAACCACGTCGTGAAGGATGCCCAGGAGATTGTGGTCCGGCTGCTCGAGGGGCGGGAGTACCCGGCCACGGTGGTCGGGACCGACGGCAACACCGACATAGCAATCTTGAAGATCGAGCCTGACGGCACGCCCCCGGTGATCCCGCTCGGGGACTCCGACGCCATCAGGATCGGCGATTGGGCCATAGCCGTGGGCAACCCCTTCGGCCGCCTGGAGGGTACGGTCACGGTGGGCGTAATAAGCGCCAAGGGACGTTCCGCGCTGAACATTGTGGGCGGGACACCGGCGCTTCAGGACTTCATCCAGACCGACGCCTCGATCAACTTCGGCAACAGCGGCGGGCCGCTCGTCAATATCCACGGCGAGGCCGTGGGCATGAACACCGCCATAAATCCCTTGGGCCAGGGCATCGGGTTTGCAATACCGGCAAATATGGTGAAACATGTCGCCGACGAAATCATCAAATACGGTAAGGTGGCGTGGGGCTACATGGGGATCATCCCTCAGGAGATCACTCGGGACTTGGCTGACGCCCTCAATGTTGACCCCAAGAGCGGCATTCTGGTGGGTTCGGTGGCCGAGGATGGCCCGGCTGCCAGGGCCGGCGTCAAAACTGGGGACATCATACTAGAATTCAACGGGGAGAAGGTCGGCAACGTCGACCAGTTCAGGCTCAAGGTGGCCCAGGCCGGTGTCGGCAGCGAGGTGCCACTGGTTGTCCTGAGAGACGGCGACCGCAAGACCATAGGCGTCAAGCTAGCCGAGAGGCCGGCGGAAGAGGTGGCTCAGGCCGGGCAGCGAGAGGGAAACCGGCAGGGTTGGTTGGGAGTTCAGGTGGACGATGTGAGCGGTCTCAGGGGAAGGCAGTACGCTCCCTCGGATGTCGAACGAGGTGTGGTGGTGATCGGGGTGGAGCAGGGCAGCCCTGCGGAGGAGGCGGGCCTCGCACCGGGCGACATGATTGAGGAGGTCAACGGTGACCCGGCGACTAACTTGAGCAAATACAATAGCTTAATGGATGAAGCCAAATCGCGGCAGGACAAGCCGGTGCTGTTTCTGGTGAAGAGGGACGACGCTAGCCGATTTGTCGCAGTAAAACCCAGGCAGGACTGAGATAAATCACGGAGCGTGACGGAGCGTAGGGGCACGGTGAAGCCGCAAGGCTGGGTGTCTGGGACGGAAGGTGGGGAGGACAATGGTGCACGACGACAGAGGATTCGTTGAGGAAGAGAAGTCACTCGCGCTGTATCTGAAGGAGATCAGCGATGAGCCGCTCTTGAAGCCCGAGCAGGAGGCCGACCTGGCCAGGCGGATTCGCAAGGGCGAGCACGAGGCCATGGAGAAGCTGGTGAAGGCCAACCTGCGTTTCGTGGTGAGCGTGGCTCGCCAGTATCGCAATCGTGGGCTCAGTCTGGCCGATCTCATAAGCGAGGGTAACGCGGGGCTTGTTAGAGCTGCGAAGACCTTCGATGAGAAAAAGGGATGCAAGTTCATCTCATATGCTATCTGGTGGATCAGGCAGCGTATACTCCAGGCTATTGCCGAGCAGTCGCGCATCGTGAGGCTTCCCCTCAATCGAGCCGGTACCCTGAGTCGCATCGGCAAGACCTCCGGCGAGTTGGGTCATGACCTGGGCAGGGAGCCCACGGCGAGTGAGATAGCCGACTATCTTGACATCAGCGAGCGGGAAGTCACCGATACTCTGAAGGTGGCCATTCCCCATCTGTCCATAGACGCGCCGACCTCGGATGAGGACGACAGTTCCCTCAGGGAGGTACTGGCTGACGGGGACGCCGAGGCGCCCGATCAGGACGTGATCGAGCGGTCGCTGCAGGAGGACATTGCGGATGCTCTGGAGACCCTCAGCACCCGTGAGGCCAGGATTCTGACGCTCTACTTCGGGATCGGACGGGAGGAGCCGCTGACCCTGGAGGAGATCGGCCGGATACTGGGCCTGACCCGAGAGAGGGTACGCCAGATCAAAGAGAAGGCTATAAAGCGGCTGCGGCACGCCTCGCGCAGCTCCTATCTTCAGGCATATCTCAACTAGGCGCCGTAGGCAGCCTTGGGCAGTTTTTTCGAGCCTGGCTGGATTTTTGCTTGACAAGAGCGCCATCCCCTGGTAAGTTGCCTGTCTGAAGCGTTGGCAGGGGGGTATCTTGACCGGCGAGAAAGTGACCCTGATTGTGATGCATTCTCCGAAGTCGCCGCCTAAATCCATATCGGTCACCCGACGGCGGGTGATGTTCGTCGTCGGGTTCCTCATGGTTTTCCTCGGGTTTTCCGTATTTTCGGGCCTCCAGACCTTCACCAACGTGATCAATCGTGAGCGCTACAGCGAGCTTGAGCGCGAGAACGAGGTCCTGAAGCACGAGCTCAGCCAGCTGCAGGACAAGGTCACCGACCTTCAGTACGACATGGCGGGTCACGCCGAGTTCGAAGAGCGCCTGAGGGTGCTGGCCGACCTGGCGCCGATGGACCAGGACGTCTGGGAGGTAGGCGTGGGCGGGCCCGAACTGGACGCTCCCGTCGAGGAAGGCAACCGGCTGAGCGGAGCCCTGGCGAGCCTTGACAGTAATGTCGACCGCCTCCTGAGGCAGATACGGCTTCAGCGCCACAGTTTCGATGAGATAAGGGCCCGCCTGGAGAGCAAGACCGAGGAGCTCGGCGGCATCCCCTCGATCAGGCCCGTGGAGTCCGGCTACGTGAGCAGCACCTTTGGAAGGCGTCGGGATCCCTTCTCCGGCAGGATCAACCGGCATGAGGGAGTGGATTTCTCGGCAAGGAAGGGCGCCAAGGTGATGGCCACAGCCGATGGTATAGTGAAGTACGCTGGCTACGACGGGGCGTACGGCAATACCGTCGAATTGGATCACGGCAACGGCTATGTCACCCGGTACTGCCACAACTCCAGGCTCTCGGTCGCCAAGGGCCAGGCGGTCAAGCGGGGTGACGTAATAGCGGCGGTCGGGAGCTCCGGTAGGTCCTCGGGGTGCCATCTGCACTACGAGGTGCTCGTGAACGGCACGCACCAGGACCCGATCCAGTTCATCCTTCCGTCGGACGTAATGATCGACTAGCACCAGGCCTCCCCCGGCAGTATCGAACCCGTACCATGGCTGAGGACGTGGACTATCCAAGTTACCTGCCCCTGGCTGCTTCGGGCCGGCTTGCCGGCAGGATTGAGGCTGCCTACAAGCGGCTGGCATCTTGCGACCTGTGTCCGCGGCGCTGCGGCGTGGACAGAACCCGGGGTCAGCTGGGCTTCTGCAGGGGCGGGCTGCTGCCTCAGGTCTCAAGCTCCGGTCCGCACTTTGGCGAGGAGCCGGAGCTGGTGGGCCGGAACGGCTCGGGCACCATCTTCCTCACCGGCTGCAATCTCAGGTGCTCGTTCTGCCAGAACTACGAACTGAGCCACTACATGGCCGGCGGCGAGACGCGCCCCGAGGACGTTGCCGGCCTGATGCTGCGCCTTGAGGGCCTCGGCTGCCACAACATCAATCTGGTGACCCCGACCCACTTCCTGCCTCAGCTCCTGGCGGCCGTTGCCGCGGCCGCCGCCGGAGGTCTCACCCTGCCCGTTGTCTACAACTGCGGCGGCTACGAAGACGTGGAGGCGCTGCGGCTACTCGAGGGCGTTGTGGACATCTACATGCCCGACTTCAAGTTCTGGAGCCCGGAGGCCTCCCGGCGCTATCTCGACGCGCCGGACTACCCCGAAGTCGCGCGGGCCGCCCTGCGGGAGATGCACCGACAGGTGGGCGATCTGGTGGTCGAGGACGGCATTGCGCTCCGCGGCCTGCTGGTGCGCCACCTGGTGATGCCCGGCGGCATCGAGGATGCGCGCTCGATCTTCGGCTTCCTCAGCAGGGAGATCTCGCCCGGGACCTTCGTCAACGTCATGGATCAGTACCGACCGTGCTATCGCGCCGGGGAGTTCCCCGAGATCGCGCACCGGCTTGGGCGTCGCGAGTTCCGAGCCGCGCTCGGCGCCGCCCGGGAGGCCGGACTCGAGCGCATTTGCTCTTGAAATATCCTGGGTTTGGAATAGGATTGACGGAGTCCCACCGGCGACGCTCGCGTTCTCCGTCGTGTGAACGCCAGGCCGGTGACGGAGCCGACCCAGGGAGGGATCTCGCTTGAGGCCGCGAAGGTTGCTGTTGGGCAGTACCGCCGCCAGGGTATGCCTGTTGCTTGTGGGTGTGGGGCTTGTGGGCGCGGCCGCTCGCTATCTGGGTTTCCCGCCGAGTCATGTCCTGGTCATTACGGCAATCGGCCTGGTGTTCTCGCTCGCTGCGACCGAGCTGCCCTGGGGCGGCTACCTCTTGCCCTCGGACGCGCTTGTCCTGGCGGTCGCCCTGCTCGCTGCGCGAATCGAGGTCGCGGCGTTCGGCCTGGGCGCGGCGCTCGCCGGAGCGGGCGTGGTGGCCGGATGGCGCCGAGCCGCGCTGGTGGCCTCGGCGAGGAACCTGGCGTCGTCGGTGGTCACGGTCGTGGTGTGGCAAGCGATGGCGCCGTCCGATCTCCTGCCAACGATGGGCGGCGCATCGGTGGCGGCCGGGCCCTACGCCCAATGGATGGCCTCGGCTCGTTCGATACCTGCGCTGGCTGTCGCCTGCCTGGTCTTCTTCGCGGTAGGCTCGGCGGTGGAGATAGCCATGCGCAGCCCGAGCGGTTTCAATCTCCGCCAGTTCTGGTTCTTCAATTTCGGCAGGAATTTCCACCATCTGATCTTCACCCTGCTGGTAGGAGTCACGGTCGCGGTCGCCTACCTCGACCTCGGGATGCTCGCCTTTGTGCTCTTCGCGTTCCCGCTGCTGCTGACGCGCGATGCCCTCAAGCGCAGCCTCGATCTCAGGGAATCCAGGTTGGAGGCCCTGCGGGCGCTGTCGTCGTCGGTTGACGCCCGCGATCGCTACACGTACGATCACTCCAATCGGGTGTCGCGGCTCTCCGCCCTGATCGCCCGGGAGATGGGCTTCTCCGAGTCCGCGGTGGAGACCATCGAGAGCGGCGCCCTGCTTCACGACATCGGCAAGCTGGGCGTGGATGTCGAGATCCTCGCGAAGCCCGGCCCGCTCGACCGGGAGGAACGGGCCGCGATTGAGGTGCATCCGGTGAAGAGCGCCGAGGTGGTCTCCCGGGTGGAGCTCTTCAAGGGCGCGGTGGATGTGGTGAAGCACCATCACGAGCGACCGGACGGCGCCGGGTACCCGGGCGGGCTCAAGGCCCACGAGATCCCGGTGGGCGCGCGCATCCTGAACGTCGCCGATGCCTTCGACGCCATGACCTCCGACAGGCCATATCGTGGACGGCGCAGCGTGGCCGATGCCTTGGACGAACTCAAGAAGGGCTCGGGCAGCGAGTTCGATCCGGTGGTGGTCGAGTATCTGGTGAAGCTCCTCAAGAAGCGCACCGACGAGGTTGCCGACCTCAGCGCGAGATAAGTTCGGCGGCAGCGGTTTGAATCCTGTTGCGTTCAATGGCTTCCGGTGGTAGTCTGTGGCCAAGATTCGTGCACGTTACCTGATGAGGAGGGTGACAGCCTTGGCGGCAGTCTCGTGGTTGGCGCCGGAAGTCCTCGCGATTCTGGCGGTGGCATTCTGGGACGCGATCGGCTAGCAGCGGCTGATTCCATGGTCCGACCAGCTCCCAAGCGATGAAAGATAGAGCCCACGTTTATGCCCTCGCTGTAACAGCAATCGCGGTTGTGGTTCTGGGTTCCTCCCTCAAGGGCTTCCTCGGCGCGCTCACACTTGACCCGCAAGGTGTGGCGATCTGGTTTGCGATGCTCGCCGTCGCCGGGCTCCTGACCTACGTCACCATCCGCGGCGGTGGGGCGGTCACCGGCACCGCGGTGGTGAATTTCGCCGTGGTGGTGACCTACGGCGGCGAAGTGGCCTCGTGGCTCGCGGCGATCCAGATGCTGCTGCTGACGCTGGTGCTCCTGAGGTTCGGAGCGATCCGCGCGCTCTTCAACGCCTCCCAGATGGCGATCTCTTTGGGAGTCGCGGGTCTTGTCTACCGGGCCGCCGGGGGTGCGAGCCTTGCCCTCGAAGGCGGCGCCATCGCTCTCGGGCCGTCGCTGGTCGCGGCCTTCGTGCTGTGCCATCTCAGCTACCTCTTCACCAACACCGGCTTGGTGGCCGTGTGGACCGCCCTGAGGCAGCGCCGCTCGGTGCCGGCAACCTGGAAGGCCAATTACCTGTGGATGCTGCCCCAGTCCTTCGCCGCCCCGGTCGTGGGCGTGGCGCTGGCGTACCTCTTCGTGTGGTCGTCGCTGTGGCTGGTGGCGGTCTTCTTTCTCTGGCTGCTCTACTACGCGCGCAGC
Source organism: bacterium (assembly GCA_049288275.1). Lineage (GTDB taxonomy): Bacteria > Arandabacterota > Arandabacteria > Arandabacterales > Arandabacteraceae > JBAQHK01. The sequence continues at coordinate 20,055 of JBAQHK010000317.1, forward strand.
TCCCGGACCAACCTCGAGCTGCAGCACTCGCAGCGAGAGACAGTGGCGGCCCTCGCCTCGATCGTGGACTCCAGCACTCCCTTCTTGAGCGGGGAGTCCGAGCGCGTGGCGGGCCTGGCGGTGGAACTGGGCAGGAAGCTCGGACTCTCGGGCTCGCGGCTGCGCGCGCTGGAGTGCGCCGCCCTGCTTCACGACGTGGGATATCTCGCGATAGGCGGCAGGATTCTATCGAAGCACGAGGCTCTGTCGCCGAGCGAATGGGCCGCGGTGGTGAGGCACTCCGAAACCGGCGCGTCCATCCTGGGCAAGATGCGGGGCCTCAAACAGGCCAGCTCCATCGTGCTCGCCCACCACGAGCGGCCGGATGGCAGGGGTTATCCCCGGGGGCTCAAGGAGGGCGAGATTCCAAGGGCGGCCGGCATACTCAAGGCGGCCGACGCTTTCGTGGCGATGACCAACGAGCGGCCCTACCGCAAGGCGATGGCGCCCTCCGAGGCCGTGGAGAGAATGTGGGCCCGCGCCGGCAGCCAGTTCGACAAGGATGTCGTGCAGGCGATCCTGGTGCTGCATCGTGCGGGGGGCCTCTACCGATACGCGGCTGGGGAGGCCAAGGCCGCATGAGCGGGCCGCGACGGCTTGCCAACGTCTACCTGGTCCTGGGGGATGACGACTATCTTGTGGAGAGCGAGGTGGCGCGGATCGTCGCCGAGGCCAGGAGCCGCGCCGGCGAGGACTTCGCGGTGGAGACCGTGGACTGCGAAGAGGCCGGCGTGGAAGGGGTAGTGGCGGAGCTCACCTCGCCGTCGCTCTTCTCGGTCAACAAGGCCACGGTGCTCACCCACTTTCGGCTGACAGCCGAGAACAAGCTGGCCAGGGAGATCGAGCGCTGCCTGGCCTCCGGTGTGCCCCCCGGCGAGGTCCTGGTGATCCGGGCCGACAAGGTGGACAAGCGGCTGAAGCTCGCCAAGCTGATCGGCGACCAGGGCAACCTCGTGGAGGTCAAGCCTCCCGGAGATGCCGGGCTGAGGTCCTGGATAGAGAAGCGCTTCAAGGCCGAGGGCAAGTCGGTCGCGCCGGGAGTGGCCGACCTCTTGATAGATCTCCAGGGTGAGGACTACCGGGCGCTGGCCTCGGAGATAGAGAAAACCGTGACCTACGTCGGCGAGCGGCGCGAGGTCGCCGAGCGTGATCTCAACGCGGTTGTGGGCCGCTCGCGGACCGAACGGATCTTCGAGCTCGCAAGTCACGCGATCCGCGGCGAGGCCGGCAAGGCGGTGGAGGCGATCGCCGATCTCTTGGACGCCGGCGATACCGGCACCCGGATCGTGGGCTACGTCGGCAGGGAGATCCGGTACCTGATCCAGATCAAGCTCTTCATGCGAGCCCGGCCGGGGCTGTGGGACCGCGGCACCACCTTCCAGGAGTTCAGGCAGGAAACCGTGACGGCTTTCCGGGCCTGGCTCGAGGCCGGCCGGATTTCCGAGGCCGACACCTGTCTCTATCAGAAGCCCTACGCGGTGTACCTCAAGTTCAGAGAAGCGGAAGGCGCCGGCCTGGATGGTCTCCTGGACATGCTCGAACGACTGGTCGAGACCAACAAGTTCCTGGTGAGCAAATCCGTGGACAACAAGGACAAGCTGGCGCTGGAGGCGTGGGTCTCGGCGGCGAGCGGCGGTCGGGGGAACCGGTGAGCGAGACGGCGGAGCGGCCCTCAATTGGCGACCCGTGGCGTGAAATCGTGGGCAACGCGCGGGCTTTGAGCGCGCTTCGGCGCATCGCGCGGTCCCCGAGCCTGGGCCACGCCTACCTCTTCTCGGGCCCCGAGGGCACCGGGAAGCTGATGGCGGCCCTGGCCTTCGCTCGCCAGGTGAACTGCCGGTGCGCCGCGAGCGGTCGGGCTGCCGGCGCCGCTCAGGGTGAGGCGCCGGTCGAACCCTGCGAATCCTGCCGCGCCATGGACTCCCTACGTCATCCCGAGGTGCTGATCCTGGGCGACGCCAACAAGCCCCGGTGGCTCAAGCGGGCCGACCTCATGCGCGAGATGGGGCTTGAAGGACCGGACTCGCGCGTCCGCTACGCCGAAGCTGTGCTGTCGGTCTTCGGCAATGGCTATCTTGAGGAGCCCCTGCCGCGGGTCGAGGCGGACGCCGTGCTGGATGGGTTCAGCATCGCCACCGGCAAGATCTTCGGGCAGGGGAGCTCGCCTTCCACGGAATGCTACACGCCCGGTCCGGTGAGCGACGCCATCAGGCGCGGCTTCGACGCGGAGGATCTCACGGCTTCGGAGTTTGCGCTGCTCCGGCGGCTCTTCGAGTTTCCTCTGTCCGTCATGCCCTACCGAGGGTCGATTCACATAGCCCACATCACCACTCGGCGGGACTGGAAGTACACCCGTCCGGTCCAGAGCTTCCTGTCGGTGAGGAGCCTCTGGGGCGGCAGGAAGATCGTGGTTATCGACGATGCCCACAAGATGACCCCGCAGGCTCAGAACTGTCTCTTGAAGACGCTCGAGGAACCTCCGGCGGATTCCCTGCTGATTCTTGTGACCCACGATCGCCGCCGGCTCTTCCCGACGATCGCTTCCCGATGCCAGGTGGTGAACTTCGACCGGTTGACCTCCGAAGAGATGAAGCTTGCGACCGGGGCTTTGACCGCTAGGACCGGAGCCTTGACGGGGCAGGCCGCGGGCGCAGGCGCTCCAGGCGCCGGGGCCGGGGACACCGGGGGCGATCTGGTCGCCATGCTGTCGGAAAACTGCCCGGGGAAGCTGCTGGAGCTCGCCAACCTGGACGTGGCGGGCACCCTCGCCGCGGTCCGCGAGTTCTTTACCGCCGCAGGCAAGGGCAACCTGGAAGGCGCCTTCGCGCTCTCCGGCGCGGCCACCAGGGAGGTGGGCCGGGACGCCCCGCGCCACCGCAAGAAGTTGCAGCGCTCGGTAGGCGAGACCCTGGAGATGGTGATCTTCTGGATAGCGGAGATCATGCGCGCCAAGCACGGACTGGCGAGCCGCCGGTGGGAGGGCGAGGACGCCTCGGCCCTCAAGTCTCATGTCCAGCGCTTCGACGAGGACGCCCTGCTCGAGGCCGCGCGCAGGGTGGAGTCCGGCCTGGAGTGCCTGTACTGGAACGTGGACCTGGGGCTGCTGCTGGATTCCACTCTGCTGGGAGTGGCCCGGGCGCTGCTGGCACGGTGAATCCAGACGCTTATCCGATGTCCCGGGTCGGCCGCCCGTGTCGCCACGGCCTGAGTTGACACCCTCGGCTGGGTTTGCTTATACTGGCTACAGTAAGACCCATTCCATGAGCGGTGGACTTCGTCTATGTTGAGATTCCTTACGCGCGACGCGGGCTTGAAGATCGCGGCCCTGCTGCTGGCCCTGTTCGTCTGGTTCAACGTGGCCGAGCGGAGACCTGCGGAAGTGGTGGCGGAGGTTCCCATCGAGTACGCCAACGCGCCTGCCGCGACCGAGGTAGTCTCCGAGGGGCCGGCCAAGGCCAGGGTGCGGGTGGGCGGCACCGGCGTCTTCGTGCGCTGGCAGCTTAAGGACGTCAAGCTGGTCATAGATCTGTCGGCCGGGGATCGCGGCGTGGTCACCCACGTACTCTCTCCCAACGAGGTGGTGGTCGATCGCGACTCGGGCCTGAGGATTCTCGAGATCGTCGAGCCCAAGGCAATAAAGGTCGAGCTCAGGGAGGCGGCCGGCAGCCCGAGCGCCGCTCGAGCGCGCTAGGGCGCCCGGATGCGAGTGCTCGGCATAGAGACGTCCTGTGACGAGACCGCGGCTGCGGTCTTCGAGGACGGACGACTCCTCTCCAGCGTGGTCCTCTCCCAGGACATTCACCGCAAGTTCGGCGGCGTGGTTCCCGAGGTCGCCTCACGCCAGCACATGAAGGCCATAGTGCCGGTGGTGGACCGGGCGCTCGGAGATGCCGGCGCGTCGCTGGCCAGTCTGGATTGCGTTGCGGTCACGGTGGGCCCGGGTCTCATAGGCTCGCTGATTGTCGGTGTGTCCTTCGCCAAGAGCCTGTGCCTGGCGACCGGCAAGCCTCTGGTCGGGGTCGATCACATCGAATGCCACATCGCCGCGGTCTACATTGCCTCCGGCGAGCTCGCCGAGCCCCTGGTGTGCCTTGTGGCCTCGGGGGGCCACACCCATATCTTCCTGGTCAAGCCGGATTCCCAGGCAACGCTGTTGGGTTCCACCTCGGATGACGCCGCCGGTGAGAGCTTCGACAAGGTGGCAAAGATGCTGGGCCTCGACTATCCGGGCGGGCCGGAAATAGAGCGCGAGGCGGCGCGGGGAAATCCGCGCGCAGTGGACTTCCCGCGGCCGGTGCTGCCCAGAGGCTACGAGTTCTCCTTCAGCGGCCTCAAGACCGCGGTGCGCTACTTCATAGATCGACGCCAGGGAGAGATCCCGGGCGCGCTGCGAGCCGACATCGCCGCCAGCTTCCAGCAGGCGGTGATCGACGTGCTGGTTGAGAAGACCATCCGGGCCGCCGTCGACAACAACGTGAGGCTGGTGGCAGCGGTTGGCGGGGTGGCCGCGAACGGCGCTCTGCGCGCCGCCTTCGAGCGCGAGGCCGAACGAGCGGGCCTCAAGGCTCTCCTGCCGCCCAAGGATCTCTGCACCGACAACGGCGCGATCGTGGCGGCCGCGGGCTACATCCAGTTTCGGAAGGGCTCGGTGTCGGGCAATTCGGTCTCTCCCTACTCCACCCGATCCTACCAGACGTCCCCCATTGCATGATGCACTGACGTTTGCAGAATGCATGGCGGATCGCAGGTCCCAGCGGTCACGTCGCACGTCCTCACCGGCGACCGCTGCTAACTCGTTTGGTTCGTGGGCCTAGTCCCTGCAGGTACCCGCACTTTCATCACCGGCGCTGGCACAGTTGTTGCGATTTCCAGTCGTCGAAGCGCGTTATCGCGCGGCTTTGTTACGTGGGGGAGGGCCTCTCATGGATAGCCCTATGTTCAAGAAGTATCGCATTCTCATTGTCGACGACGAAGAGCACATCAGGAAGATCGTCAAGTTCCAGCTTGAGAAATCCGGCTTCGAGGTTGACGTAGCCGAGGACGGCGTCCTGGCCCTGAAGGCGGTCGAGGCCTGCCCGCCCGATCTCATACTGCTGGATCTGATGATGCCCAACATGGACGGCTACGAGGTGACGCGGCGGCTCAAGGCCAACTATCAGACCAATCAGATACCGGTGATAATGGTGACCGCGAAGTCGGAGTTGGAGAACAAGCTCCAGGGCTTCGAGGACGGCGCGAACGACTACATCACCAAGCCCTTCGCCATAACCGAACTCCTGGTCAGGGTCAAGAACGTGCTGCAGTGGAGCCAGATGCAGCGCCAGGCCAATCCGCTGACCGGGCTGCCCGGCAACCTTTCCATAGAGAAGGAGATCGAACGCCGGCTGGCCGGCGGCACCAGATTCGTGTTCATGTACGCCGACATAGACAACTTCAAGGCCTTCAACGACTACTACGGCTACAAGCGGGGCGACGACGCGATCAAGATGACCGCGGAGACCATTGTGGAGGCGGTCAAGGCCAACGGCAACGCCGACGACTTCGTGGGTCACATAGGCGGGGACGACTTCGTGATCATAAGCACGCCGGCCAAGGCGGACGGGGTGGCCTCACTGGTGGCCAAGACGTTCGATTCCAGGGTGGTCGGCCTCTTTGCCAGGGAAGACCTGGAGCGGGGCTACGTCGAGGTGGTGAACCGCAAGGGCACGGTGGACCGGTTTCCGCTCATGACCATAACCATCGCCATGGTGACCAGCGGCAAGGGCAGGGTGGAGCACGTGGCCCAGATCAGCGACATAGCCTCCGAACTCAAGCGCTACGGCAAGACCCTGGAGGGCAGCGTGGTCGTGAAGGAAAGGAGGAAGAACGGACAGGCGATTCCTGTCGCCGAGGTCGAGGCCGGTGAAAGCCGTTGATGGAACATCTATCATGCTCCTGGTGATGGCGGCGCTCGCCGCCGTCGCTGTTATTGCCCTCCGCTGGCGATGCCTTGTCCTCAAGGTCCGTGATCTGGAGCGCGGGCTCACCCGGGCCAACGCGGAGCGGACCGCCAACGCCGACGATATAGTCGGGCTCTACCGCGCAAGCCAGGCGACCTCGGTCGCCGTGGAGCCCGGCGGAATAATGGACACCCTGGCGGAGGACGCTCGCCGGATCGTCGGCTGCAAGTCCGCAAGCGTCGCGGTTTTTGTGGAGAAGGACATCCTGGCAAGCGTGACGCGGGGGATCACCAGCGAGTTCAAGCGCAATCTCAGGTGGCGGGTGAGGAAGGGCGGGATGACCGACTGGGTGCTCTCCACCGGCAACCATCTCCTCGCGAACGATGCTCCCAACGATCCGCGGGCCAAAGAGTCCTCGGCGGTGAAGGTCGGGGGCCTTCGCTCCATTCTTGCTGTCCCCCTGGTATCGGACAACGAGGTCTTCGGGGTCCTGTACCTGGGTGACACCGCCGGCGGCCGCTTCAGCGATCACGACCTGATGCTGGCCTGCATCCTGGCCAACCATGCCGCGGCCTCGCTTCGGCAGGCAAGGCTGCGCGGCGAGCTGGAGAAGAAACTCGAGGAGCTGGAGTGCGCGCACAAGGAGCTGGTGGGCGCCGACCGGCTGAAGTCGGATTTCATTGCCGCTGTGACCAGCGAGATGAGAGTCCCCCTGGACGCGATCAGGACTTACTCGCAAACCGTCCTTCAGAGGATCGACGACGGCTCCTTCACCCTGAAGAAGAAGTTCCTCGGTGCGGTGGTGGAGGAGGCCGTGAAGCTCCTGAGCACGGTCAACGGAGTGATAGATCTGTCGCGAATGGAGTTTGGC
>JBAQHK010000318.1:0-18454 GCA_049288275.1 bacterium
GATCTGTTCGGCGTCGAGGCCTTTCTGCCCGGTTCTCAGGTCGGCATAAGGCACATTCAGGACCTGAACGACCTGATTGGCCAGACCGTCCGGGTCAAGGTGATCAAGCTCAACAAGCGCAGACGCAACGTGGTGGTGTCGCGCCGCATGGTGCTCGAGGAGGAGCGGCAGATACAGAAGACCGCGCTGCTGGAGCATATTGAGAAGGGCGAGATCCGGGAGGGCCTGGTTAAGAACATAACGGACTTCGGGGCCTTCATCGATCTCGGCGGGATCGACGGGCTCCTGCACATAACCGACATGGCTTGGGGACGGGTCAGCCATCCTTCGGAGCTGCTGGCCATAGGGGACACAGCGAGAGTCCAGGTGCTGGATTTCGACAAGGAACGCGAGCGAATCTCGCTGGGCATGAAGCAGCTGACGCCCTACCCTTGGGAGGACATCGACAAGAAGTACCCGGTGGGCACCAAGGTCAGAGGCAAGGTCGTGAGCATCACCGATTACGGCGCTTTCGTGGAGCTGGAGAAGGGTGTGGAGGGCCTGGTTCACAAGTCCGAGATGTCGTGGACCAAGCACGTCAAGCACCCCTCGAAGGTGGTGGCCATCGGCGACATGATCGAGGCTCTGGTCTTGAAGACCGACAAGGAGAACGAGAAGATCTCCCTGGGCCTCAAGCAGGTGGAGCCCGATCCTTGGGAGACTCTCGAGGAGAGATATCCGGAGGGCTCCAGGGTGACCGGCAAGGTCCGCAATCTGACCAATTTCGGCGCCTTCGTGGAGATCGAGGAGGGCATAGAGGGTCTGGTCCACATCTCCGACATGTCCTGGACCAAGCGCATCCGCCACCCCAGTGAGATCCTCCGCAAGGGCGACAAGGTTGAGGTCGCGGTCCTCAGCATCGACAAGGAGAACCGCAAGATCTCCCTGGGACTGAAGCAGATTCAGGAGAACCCGTGGGAGAAGCTGGTGGAGAAGTACACAATCGGAACGGTGACCAAGGGGAAGATCACCAAGGTCCAGGACCGCGGCGTTGTTGTCGACCTTGAGGACGACGTCGAGGGCTTCGTCCCGATTTCGCACTTGAGCAAGGAGAACATCAAGAAGCCGTCGGACGTCTACAAGGCGGGCGACGAGATTCCGCTGAAGGTGATCAGGATCGACCCGGACGCGCGCAAGATCCTCTTGAGCGTCAAGGAGTACCTCTCCGACCAGGACAGAGAGGACGTCGAGGCCTACATGCGCAAGTACGGGCCTCGCAGGCTGACGGTCGGGGACGTGGTGGCCGGTGGCGAGGAGGGCGCCCAGGCTGAGGAGTCCGAGGCGACCGAGCCGGGCGCGGAAAGCCAAGGCCAGGCCGCGCCGGAGCCGCCCGCGGAGCCCGAGAATCGGGACCAGGCGCCGGGGGACCCCGGGCCTCAGGGAGATTTGGCTTGACAGGGGCGGGCGTCCTATTGTATCAATCGAACAGCATGATTTAATCGATTGAAGAGACGTAAGTTACGTGAGAGGGCGATTAGCTCAGCTGGTTAGAGTGCCTGCTCGACAAGCAGGAGGTCAGTGGTTCAAGTCCACTATCGCCCACCAGCCGCTGGCCTCGTCTTGAGCGAGGCCGTGAGGAAGGAGCAGAGACCACACCGAACGATGCCTGACAATACGGTTTCCAACCGCTCACCCCTTGTCGCGGAGGTAAAGGCAGGAACCTGCCTGGCCGACGCGGCTTCCTCCCTGGGCAATCAAGCCAAGAGTCCGATAGTGGCCGCGCGCGTCGGGGACGCCGTCTGCGGGCTGGCCACCGTTCTTGAGCGCGACGCCAGGGTGGAGTTCATTACATGCGATTCGCCCGAGGGCCTGGAGGTCTACCGGCACACGGCCTCCCACGTGATGGCTCAGGCCCTGAAGCGCCTCTTTCCCGAGGCCAAGCTGGGCATAGGCCCCGCCATTGAGGACGGCTTCTATTACGATTTCGACGTCGGCGGGCGCCTCACCGAAGAGACTCTCGGTGAGATTGAGGCCAAGATGAATGAGATTGTGGCCGAGAACCTGGGCCTGGAGCGGGTGGAGATGTCTCGCGACGAGGCGATCAGGTTCTTCGCGGAGCGCGGCGAGACCTACAAGGTGGATCTCCTGAACGCCCTGGAGGAACCCAGGGTGACGGTTTACAAGCAGGGCGATTACGCCGATCTGTGCCGCGGTCCTCACCTGCCGGCCACGGGCTGCGTGCGGGCGTTCAAGCTCACCGGACTTGCCGGGGCGTACTGGCGTGGCGACGAGTCCAAACCCATGCTTCAGAGGATCTACGGCACGGCCTTCGGGACCGCGGAAGAGGTCAAGGGCTACCTGGCCAGGCTGGAGGAGGCCAAGAAGCGTGATCACCGCCGGCTGGGCACCGATCTGGATCTCTTCTCGGTTTGCGACGAGGCCGGGCCCGGGCTGGCCTACTGGCATGCCAAAGGGTCGATCGTCCGCAACGCCATCGAAGACTTCTGGCGCGCGGAGCACGTCAAGCGGGGCTACCAGCTGGTCTTCACTCCTCACATAGCGCGCTCAAGCATGTGGAAGGCGTCGGGCCACCTGGACTACTACAAGGAGAACATGTACCTGCTGCGCGTGGAGGAGGAGGACTACGTTCTGAAGCCGATGAACTGCGTCGGCCACATCCTGATCTACAAGTCCAGAAAGCGCAGCTACCGCGACCTGCCCATAAGGATGGCCGAGCTCGGGACCGTATACAGGCGCGAGCGCTCGGGCACGCTTCACGGGTTGATGCGGGTGAGAGGCTTCACCCAGGACGACGCTCACATCTTCTGCACGCGAGAGCAGATTGTGGAGGAGATCATAGGAGTGATCGAGCTGTCTCAGTTCATGCTCAAGACCTTCGGGTTTCCCAACTACGAGGTCAATCTCAGCGTGCGCGATCCGGAGAAACCCCAGGACTACGCGGGCGAGGATTGCGAGTGGTGCGAGGCGGAGAAGGGTCTGGTTGAGGCCCTGGAGCGCAAGAACGTGCCTTACATAAGAAAGGAAGGCGAGGCGGTCTTCTACGGCCCCAAGATCGACATAAAGCTGCTGGACGCGCTGGGACGCGGCTGGCAGGGACCCACCTGCCAGTTCGATTTCAATCTGTCGCGCCGCCTTGGCGTGGAGTACGTGGGCAGCGATGGACAGAACCACAATGTTGTGATGATACACAGGACGGTCTTGGGGGCGATGGAGCGTTTCATGGCGACCCTGGTGGAGCACTACGCGGGGGCGCTCCCGATGTGGCTCGCCCCTGTTCAGGTGTCGGTCCTGCCGGTGCTTGCCAAGAACGAGGCCTACGCCGGCAAGGTGAAGGCGGCTCTGGTCGAGGCGGGCGTCCGGGTCGAGGTCCTGCCCTCAGACGAGAAGCTGGGCTACCGGATCCGGGGGGCGACGCTTGCCAAGGTGCCTTACATTTTGGTTGTCGGGGACAAGGAGGAGCAGACCGGTCTGGTCGCCGTGAGAAAGCGCAAGGAAGGCGACAAGGGCCAGGTCTCACTTGCCGAGTTCGTTGCGTCGGCAAAGAGCGACATTGATTCCAAGCGATCGGAGGCCTAGGAGGTGGCAAAGATCATCAAGGGGTCCAAGGAAGTTCGGGTCAATGAGCGTATCAGGGTGCCGCAGGTTCGCGTGATCGATGACAGCGGCGCGATGCTGGGGGTGATGAGCACCCGCGAGGCGGTTGAGAAGGCCCGCGGGTCGGGATACGACCTGGTGGAGGTGTCCCCGGGGGCGGTGCCGCCGGTTTGCCGGATAATGGATTACGGCAAGTACAAGTACGAGCAGAGCAAGAAGGCCAAGAAGGCCAAGCGCAAGCAGCACGTGGTCCATGTGAAGGAGATCAAGATGAGGCCGGGCATAGAGAGCCACGATTACGCGTTCAAGATGAACAACGCCCGGCGGTTTCTTGAGGGTCACGACAAGGTCAAGTTTTCCTTGATTTTCAGGGGGCGGGAGATTACTCATCTCGACATAGGCATGCACCTTCTTGACAAGGTGGCGCGCGAGCTGGCCGAGATCGCCACCGTCGAGTTTCCCCCGAAGAAAGAGGGCATGACCATAACCATGGTGGTGTGCCCTAAGCCCGGGCTGGTCAAGAGGGAGTCTGAATCCACTGAGGAAGTGACGGAGGAGGGAGATGTCACGAGTTAAGCGAGCAGTTCAATCTCGAAGGCGGCGCAGGAAGGTTCTGAAGGCGGCCAAGGGATACGTCGGGTCCAAACACAGACTCTATCGCACGGCGCTTGAGACCGTTAAGAGAGCCATGGTCTACGCCTACCGCGACCGCAGGACCAGAAAGCGGGAAATGAGATCGCTCTGGATAGCGAGAATCAACGCGGCGGCAAGGGCAGACGGCCTTGGATACGGCAGGCTGATGGACGGGCTGCGGAAAGCCAACGTTGCGATGGACAGGAGAATCCTTGCGGAACTAGCTCTCAGCGATGAGGCTGCCTTCAAGAAGGTTGTGGCTCAGGCCAAGCAAGCCTTGGAGAAGGCGTATGGACCTGTGTGATGAGGCGAGCAACGCCCGCGCAGCCGCCAAGTCAGAGATAGCCTGTGCAGAGACTCTCGACCTGCTGGAGGCCGCGAGAGTAAAGTACCTCGGCAGGAAGGGAGTGCTCACGCTTCTTCTCCGGAATCTGGGCCAGGTGGGGCCGGAGGAACGGAAAGAGGTCGGCAGGCTGTTGAACGAGGCCAAGCTGGAGATCCTGTCGCTGGTTGAGGGTCGCGAAGCGGCTCTCAAACAAGCGGCGTACTCCTCGAGCCTTGCCCGGGAAGCGCTGGACGTTACCCTGCCCGGCCGCCGGGGATCGATAGGCAGGCTCCATCCCACGCTTGCCGTCATGGACGAGCTGGTTGACATATTCGCGGGCATGGGCTTCACCCCGGTCGAAGGTCCTGAGATTGAGACCGAGTACAACAACTTCGACGCGCTGAACTTCCCCGCGGGGCATCCCTCCAGAGACGAGCACGATTCCTTCTACGTGGGGGACGGCTACGTCCTGAGGACGCACACGTCTCCCGCCCAGATACGCGTGATGAAGGCTCAGCAGCCGCCTGTGCGCGTGGTGGTTCCCGGCAGGTGCCACCGCAGAGACACGCCGGATGCCTCGCACGTGGTCAGCTTCCACCAGATAGAGGGGCTCTTTGTCGACTACGACGTGAGCATGGCCGACTTGAAGGGCACGCTCGCTGCGTTCGCCCGGGAGTTCTTCGGCCGCGATACCCGGGTGAGATTCAGGCCGCACTTCTTCCCGTTCACCGAGCCGAGCGCCGAGCTGGACATCTCCTGTCTGGTCTGCGGGGGCAAGGGGTGCCGGGTCTGCAAGAACTCGGGATGGCTGGAGGTGCTTGGCTGCGGAATGGTCCATCCCAACGTCTTCGACCACGTGGGCTACGACAGAACCAGCCTGACGGGCTTCGCCTTCGGCCTGGGGGTGGATCGGATGGCGATGCTTCGATACGGCATCAATGACATCAGGCTTCTTTACGACAACGATCTTAGGTTTCTCGACCAGTTCTGACGGAGACGCGATGAGGATCCCATGCGGCTGGATCAGGGAGTTCGTCAAGATTGACGTCACCCCTGAGGAGCTGTGCCAGTGTCTCACCATGCTCGGGTTCGGGGACGCGGGAGTGGTTCCCGGCGAGTGGGACGTGCTGGACAGTTTCGTCGTAGGACGCGCAAGCGAGGTCAAGCCGCATCCGACCGATTCGCACCTCAAGCTTGTGCGCGTCAACGTGGGCTACGCCGATCTTGTGTCTGTCTGCGGCGCGCCCAACGTGGAGGAGGGCCGGCTCTACGCTGTCGCCCTTCCCGGGGCGCGGCTGGGTACCGGCAGGGTTGTGGACACCGCCGAGGTTGGCGGCGTGCTGTCCCGGTGCGTCTTATGCTCGGGCAAGGAGGCATGGCTTGACGAGTCCAAGGACGAGCTGCTCGAGGTTGAGGACGACAACGCTCCCGGCCTTGCATTGGTCGAGGCGCTGGGGCTTACGGATTCGGTTATAGAGGTCGAGGTCACCCCGAACCGAAGCGATTGGCTGGGCCTGGTGGGGATCGCCAGAGAGCTTGCTGCGGTGTTCGGCAAGGAGCTGCTGCTGCCGGAGCCCAGCGTCGAAGGCAACCGCCCGATACCCGGGGAGACGGTCCGGATTGAGGTCGAGGATCACGAGGGTTGCCCGCGATACGGAGCGCTTCTGTGCGATCACGTGATCGTCAGAGGTTCGCCCGCCCGGACCCGGGCCAGGCTGAGACTGGCGGGAGTGCGGCCGATCAACAACATCGTGGACGCCACCAACCTGGTCCTGTACGAGACCGGTCATCCGCTTCACGCCTTCGACCTGGACAAGATCGCGGACCACACGATCGTGGTGCGCCGCGCGCGTGACGGCGAGAAGATCGTGGGCATTGACGGAAATCAATACGACCTGATCGCGAGCGATCTGGTTATAGCGGACGCCCGGCGCCCGGTCGCCATCGCCGGCGTGATGGGCGGCAAGGACTCCGAGGTCGGTCCTTCAACCCGCAGGATTCTGATAGAAGGGGCGTACTTCGATCACCGCTCGGTCTGGAGGACCTCCAAGCGCCTGGGACTTTCCACCGAGGCGTCCTATCGCTTCGAGCGTGGGGTGGACATCGGGGCCGTCCTGTGGGTGCTGGCAAGAACCGGCTCGATGATCCAGGCGGACGTCAAGTGCATGGTGCCGGTGGGCATGATAGACGTCTATCCCAATCCGCCCAGACCCAGACGCCTGCTGGTGAGCCCCAAGAGGATCAACAGGCTACTGGGCACTTCGATCCCCGAGCAGGAGATCTGCGACTACCTGGAGCGGTTAGGTTTTCTGGTCTCTCCGGGCAAGGACCTGGAAGTGGTGATCCCCACCCGCAGGGGCGACGTGGATTGTGAGGCGGACATAGCCGAGGATGTCGCCAGGCTCTATGGCTACGACCGAATCGGCGAGAGGACGGCGCTCGCGAGCCAGACCTACGCGAAGCTGCCGGAGGGCGCGCGCCGGACACGCGAGATCAAACACATCATGAAGGGCATGGGGCTGCGCGAGATCGTGACCGAGTCCATGATAGGGCGCCAGGATCTGGAGGCTCTCTCCCTGGGTTCGTACCCGGTTGTGGAGATACTCAATCCTCTGGGTGTCCGGACCTCCTGCCTGAGGCCGAGCCTCCTGCCGGGGGTGGTCAAGGTGCTCCTGGACAACGAATTCAATGGCCGGGAAAGCGTCGCGGTCTTCGAGTTGGGCAAGGCCTATCGGCGGGACGGAGACGGCTACGCGGAGCCCTACAAGCTGGCGATAGGCTTGTCCGGAGCCAGGCAGGAACGCTCGTGGCATACCCGGGCCGAGGACTTCGACGTCTTCGACCTCAAGGGCCTGGTGGAGAATCTCGGCGATCTTGTCGACGTCAGGATGGAGTTCCGGGAGGGCGGAGGGCAGGGTCTTCACCCGGGACGACGGATGGAGGTGTTCGCGGTGCGGGGGGCGGAGGAGATCGCTGTCGGAGCTCTGGGGGAGATACTTCCATCGGTTTGCGAGGCGCTGGGCTCCAAGCGGCGGCTGTGTGCCGCAGAGATAGATTTCTCGGTTCTGCAGGAGCTCTCTCCCAAGGATACGCGCTACAAGGAGATACCGAGGTTTCCGGCTGTGAAGAGGGACCTGGCAGTGGTGGTTCCGGAGGCGGTCAGGGAGCGGGACGTCAGACAGGCGATCGTCACGGAGGCAGGGGCCCTGGTGGAATCCGTCGGGGTGTTTGACCTCTACAGAGGCTCTCAGATTCCCGAGGGGACCAAGAGTCTGGCTTACGCCATAGTCTTCAGAAGCGAGTCCGGGACACTCAAGGAAGAGGACATCGACGAGATCCAGAGGAAGATTGAGGCGAGGTTGGTGGAAGGCCTGGGAGCCAAGATAAGGGATAAGTGACGGGATTGGGCCCGGAAAAGCGGGGTCAATGATGGGTACCAACGATCTTGATAGTCTTTTCGAGAGGGTGGACAGGCTGGTTGACGACCTCAAGGTCGCCAAGACGGAGAGCGCCGGCCTCAAGGCGGAGAAGAAGAAACTCGAGGAGAGAATAGCGCTTCTTGAAAAACAGCTGCGTCAAGGTCAAAAGGAGGGAGACCGACTGAGCCAGGTTGCGGCTCAGAACAAGGCGTACAAAAAGAAGCAAACAGCGCTCAAATCCAAAGTGATTTCAATGCTTGCGAAAGTGGAGGGCATACAGTAAGAATATGCGGGGGAGTGGGTGCGGTGGGGCAGTTCGGGAAATATGGTCGAGCTTGCTTTCGGGAGGAATCCGGGTGCCTGAAGACAAGGGTGGCGTCACAGTGGACATCTTCGGTCAGGAGTACAAGGTAACCGGTGACGCCGGCCCCGATCACATTCTGGAGATAGCCCAGTATGTGGACGGCAAGATGAAAGAGGTAGCGCACGGGGCACCGGCGGGTTCGCTCACGAAAATTGCCATACTAGCCGCTTTGAATATCGCAGAAGAGCTTTTCAGGGAGAGAACTGAAAAGCAGAAGTTGGTTCAGGATGTTGAATCTTCTACACGTAAGATGCGGCGCAAGCTGGAGGAGATAGTGCCTTGATTCAGCGGGAACCTGGGTTCTCGGTCTCCTCGTCGTAGCCTCGAACTGGCTTTACCTGCACTTGTTTCGGATCACGCTCCCTCGCGCGGTTGCAGTTTAGCGATCAATATCTGTCGGGGAGGTGTTGCCCATGAGTACGATGAGCCAGATCATCTTGATCATCGTCGTCTGCGTCGTCCTGGGGATGTTGTTGTTCCTGGTGGGATGGTATGCGCGCAAGAGGGCGAGCGAAAGCAAGATGATGAGCACCGAGAAGTTGGCGGAGAAGATAATATCCGAGGCCAAGAAGGAGGCCGAGACCCACAAGCGGGAGGCGGTTCTCGAGGCCAAGGACGAGTGGTACAAGGCCAAGGAGGCTTTCGACAGGGAAACCCAGGCCAGGAAGGGCGAGCTCACCAGGCTGGAGAAGCGTTACTCCGAGCGCGAGGCGGGCCTGAACCGCAAGGTGGACATCCTTGACAAGAAGGAAGCCGAGCTGCGCAAGCGCGAGCGCGACGTGGGGCTGAAGGACAAGACCCTCGCGGACAAGGAACAGGAGCTGGCGCGGCTCTTCAATGAGGAGATGGTCCGGCTTGAGAGGATCGCGGGGATGACCGCCGAGGAGGCCAAGCAGCTGCTGATAACCAACATGGAAAACGAGGCGCGGACCCAGGCGGCGCAACTGGTGAGGCAGATAAGGGACGAAGCCGAGCGCAAAGGTGAGCGCGAGGCCAAGGAGATCCTGACCCTGGCGATCCAGAGATGCGCGGCGGACCACGTGGTGGAGTCCACGGTTTCCGTGGTGTCCCTGCCCAGCGAGGAAATGAAGGGTCGGATCATCGGCCGGGAGGGCAGAAACATCAGGTCGTTCGAGCTGGCCACCGGGATAGACGTGATAATAGACGACACGCCGGAAGCGGTGATCCTCTCCGGGTTCGACCCGGTTCGGCGCGAGGTCGCGAAGATAGCGCTGGAGCGGCTGGTTGCCGACGGCAGGATCCATCCCGCCAGGATCGAGGAGATCGTGGCCAAGGTCCAGGCTGAGATGGACGAGAAGATCCGTGAGGTGGGCGAGCAGGTCTCCCTGGACGTCGGTGTGCACGGCCTCCACCCGGAGCTGATAAAGCTGCTGGGCAGGCTGCAGTATCGGACCAGCTACGGTCAGAACGTGCTGCAGCACGCCAAGGAGGTGGCCTATCTGGCCGGGATGATGGCTGCCGAACTGAAGTTCGACATCTCTCTGGCAAAGCGTGCGGGCCTGCTGCATGACATAGGCAAGTCGGTGGACCACGAGGCCGAAGGGACTCACACCCAGATCGGAGGCGAGCTGGCGGAGAAGTACGGTGAGAACCCCGGAGTGGTTCACGCCATATCCTCTCACCACAGCGACAACGTCACCGAATCCGCAATCTCGGTGCTGGTGCAGGCCGCGGATGCTGTCTCCAGCGCTCGGCCCGGAGCTCGCAGGGAGACCCTGGAGAGCTACGTCAAGAGACTGGAGAAGCTGGAGAAGATAGCGGACTCGTTCAAGGGCGTGGCCAAGGCCTTCGCCATACAGGCGGGTCGCGAGATAAGGATCATGGTGGAGAGCAAGGAGATCGATGATTCCAAAGCCGGCGATCTGGCCGGAGAGATCGCCCGCAAGGTGGAGAAGGAGCTGGAGTACCCGGGCCAGGTCAAAGTGGTTGTGATCCGGGAGACCCGGGCCATAGAGTATGCCAAATAGCGGCGCTCTGAAGGTTCTCTTCATAGGGGACATCATCGGCCGCCCGGGGCGAATGGCGGTCGAGCGGTTGCTGCCTGGTCTGAAACGCGACCTCGAAGTGGATTTCACCATCGCCAACGGGGAGAACGCGGCGGGCGGATTCGGTCTCACCCGGAGAATCGCCGAGGAACTGACCGAGCTTGGAATAGATGTTCTTACCTCGGGCAACCACATCTGGGACCGCCGCGAGGTGATGAGCGACCTGGACTCAATGACCAACGTCCTGAGGCCGCTCAACTATCCGCCGGGGCTGCCCGGTCGGGGCTGGCTGGTTTGCGAGGTGCAGGGCGGGACCAGGGTAAGGGTGGTTAACCTCTCAGGCAGGGTCTTCATGCACCCGCTGGACTGCCCGTTTCGGGCCGCGGATGCACTGCTTTCTCAGGGTCTGCCGGGAGTGACCATAGTGGACGTCCATGCCGAGGCCACCAGTGAGAAGATCGCGATGGGCTGGTACCTGGACGGCAGGGTTAGCGCGGTTCTGGGGACCCACACCCACGTCCAGACCGCTGACCAGAGAGTGCTGCCCGGCGGGACCGCATACATCACCGACGTGGGCATGACCGGTCCGTTCGACTCGGTTATCGGGGTGGACAAGGGGCCGATCTTGCAGAGGTTCCTGACCGGCATTCCTGCTCGCTTCGAGTCGGCGGCCGGGGACGTCAGACTCTCGGGCGCACTGGTATCGGTAGATCGCGAGACCAGAAAGGCGGTCGCCATAGAGCGGGTCCACGTGCCCCTCGACCAGAGGGAAACCGCATGAGCGCGGTTCTTCTGGAGGGCAAGCCGCTGGCCAGGCAGATCGAGGCCGAGGTCGCCCGGGAGGCGAGCCGGCTCAAGACCGAAGGCGTTGCTCCCTGCCTGGCGGTTGCGCTTGTGGGCGACGATCCCGCCTCGGCGGTCTACGTGGCGGGCAAGGAGAAAGCGTGCCTCCGGGTGGGCATATCGTCCAGGACCCTGCGGCTTCCCGCAAGCGTCCGCCTCGACCAGGTGATCTCGGCGGTGGAGGAACTCAATGGCGACCCCGCTGTTCACGGGATACTTGTGCAGATGCCGCTTCCGGCCGCCATCGACAGCCACGCCGTGATGTGCGCCCTGAGCCCGGCAAAGGACGTCGACGGCCTTGCTCCGGAGAACCTGGGCAAGCTGCTGCTGGGGTCGCCCTACACGGTGCCCTGCACACCCGCCGGCATAGTGGAGCTCCTGGGCCACGCGAAGGTGAATATCGAAGGCGCCGAGGTGGTTATCATCGGCCGGAGCAACATTGTGGGCAAGCCCCTGGCAGCGATGCTGATGCAGAAGGCTCGGGGCCTCAATTGCACGGTGACGGTCTGCCACTCCGCGACACGTGACATCGCCGGGCTCGCCGGGCGAGCGGACCTGGTGGTCGTGGCGATGGGTTCTCCGCGCTTTCTCAAGGCTCGCATGATCAAGCCGGGAGCCATAGTTGTGGACGTCGGCATAAGCCGCGTGCCCGACAAGGGCGCCGAGAGGGGTTACGTGCTGGTGGGGGACGCCGACTTCGATGATCTCAAAGAGAAGGCTTCCTACATAACACCGGTACCGGGTGGGGTGGGCCCGCTGACGGTGGCCATGCTCCTGCGCAACACCATCAAGGCGGCCAGGTATCTCGCATGCCGACCCTAGACGGCCCCGACAAGGGCGAGAAGGTCTTCACGGTCTCCGAGATCACCGCGGCGATCAAGGATCTGGTCGAAGGGGAATTCCCCTACGTGTGGATCGTCGGAGAGATCTCGAATCGCAAACTCCATTCATCGGGCCACGCCTATTTCACGCTGAAGGACGACTCGGCGCAGATTGCGTGCGCGTTGTTCCGGTCGGCGCGTCAGCTGACCGCGACCCCCGAGGACGGGCTCAAGGTATTCGCGCAGGGCCGGATCGGGGTCTACGAGAAGCAGGGTCAGTATCAGCTGATAGTGAGCACCCTGCTCCCCGTGGGAAAGGGAGATCTCGCCGCGGCCTTCAACGAGCTGAAGACCAGGCTGGAGAAGGAGGGGCTCTTTGACCTGGCTGCGAAGAGGCCCCTGCCAAGGTTCCCGTCGCGCCTGGGGGTGGTGACGTCGCCCACGGGGGCGGCTGTGAGGGACGTGATTCGGGTCGCCCGCAGGGTCTACGCCGGTGTGGAGATAGTTGTCAATCCGGTGAGGGTCCAGGGGGAGGGCGCGGCCGGGGAGATCGCGAGGGCGGTGGAGGACTTCAACCGGGCCGGCGGCGTGGACGTGATCATTCTTGCGCGGGGCGGAGGCTCGATCGAGGACCTGTGGGCTTTCAACGAGGAGATCGTGGCCAGAGCCATACGAGCATCGCGGATACCCGTGGTCTCGGCGGTCGGCCACGAGATCGACTTCACCATAGCGGATTTTGCGGCCGACCTCAGGGCGCCGACGCCTTCAGCGGCGCCGGGGCTGGTGCTGGCCGATTACGCCGACATCAAGACCAGACTAGGCTCCTTGGCGGCGAGGGCGGAGGGTGCGCTTGCGGGCCGATTCCGGAGGTACAAGGAGTTCCTGGCGGGCCTGGCGACCAGGTACGGCCTGAGGCGAATCGGTGACAGGATTGTGGAGTCCAGGCGGAGCCTCGACGAGAGTCTCGCGCTCGCCGAGAGGCTCACCCGGGGGAGGGTGGAGGCCGGTAGGGTGGGGCTTGCTAGTCTGGCCGGAAGGCTGGATGCCTTGAACCCTCTGGCCACTCTCAAGCGCGGGTATTCGGTGTGCTACAAGGGCGAGACCCGGGAGATCGTGTCCAGCTGCCGCCAGGTGGGCCCCGGCGATCGGATGCGGGTGGTGTTTGCCGAGGGTGGGGCGGTGTGCGCGGTGGAGAAGGTGGAGGCGGAGAGGAAGTACGGCAGGGCGGGCAGGCGCAGCAAGGAGACAAGGTAGATGACTGAGCCGACTTTCGAAGACGCGATGAAGAGGATCGAGCAGATTGTCGCCGATCTTGAGAAGGCCGACGTTCCGCTTGAAGAGGCCCTTGCGCGCTTCGAGGAGGCCGTCGGCCTGGCCAAGATGTGCCACCGCAAGCTGGACCAGGCGGAGAAGAGGGTGGCCAAGCTGGTGGGCACGGGTGACGGCGGTTTTGCGCTTGAACCTTTCGGCGAATCGGTGGAAGATTAGCCGGAAAGGGCTGAGGTGGCAATGGCCGGCGGGGCAGCGACCGGCCGAGGTCGGACCCGGATCAGGCTGAGATTCGAGGTGTGCGCGGGCAATGCAGACCGATGACAACCGCACCGCTGAAATGCGCTCGTACCTGGCGGACAGGCAAAGCCGAGTGGACACGGCGCTGGACAGGTATCTGCCGCGCGATGACACCTATCCCGAGATACTCGGCAAAGCGATGCGCTACAGCGTCTTCAGCGGAGGCAAGCGGTTCAGGCCGGTTCTGGCGATTGCCAGCTTCGAGTGCTGCGGGGGAACCGGGGAGGCGATTGTGCCGGTTGCCTGCGCGATCGAGATGATCCACGCGTATTCTCTGATTCACGATGATCTGCCCTGCATGGACGACGATGATCTGAGGCGCGGCAAGCCCACAAGCCATAAGGTGTTCGGAGAGGCGGTTGCGGTGTTGGCCGGTGACGCGCTCCTGAGCTATGCCGTGGAGATCGTGCTGACCGAAGGTGTCCGGCTGCTGGGGGCGGAACGGGCGGCGCGGGTGCTGGGAGACCTGGTCAGGGCGGCGGGTCCCGGTGGTATGGTCGCCGGTCAGGTGGCCGATATCCTCAGCCAGGGCAAGCCTGCCCAGCCGGACACGGTCAGATACATCCACAGTCACAAGACCGGGGCCCTGATAGCCAGCTCGGCGCGATGCGGCGCGGTAGCCGCCGGGGCGATCGATTCGGTGGTGGAACGGATGTCCGCCTACGGAATGAAAGTCGGGATGGCCTTCCAGATCACCGACGACGTTCTGGACGTTGAAGGCACGTTCGGGGGCATGAAGTCCGGTTCGGGGCTGGACCAGGCCAAGCAGAAGATGACCTATCCCGCGGCCGTGGGGCTGGACCGGTCCAAGGCGGACGCCTCGCGCCTTGTTGAGGAAGCCAAAGAGGCTGTTTCGCATCTCGGCGAGGCGGCGGCCGCGCTGGAGTACTTGGCCGACCTTGTTGTGAGGCGGTCTTCGTGAGGAGGGCGTGATCACGGGACTCCTGGATGGTATAGACGGCCCGAGCGATTTGAAGAAGCTCGCGGTGCCGCAGTTGCCGCTCCTTGCCAATGAGATCAGGGAAATGATCGTGTCCGTGGTCTCAAGAACCGGCGGGCACCTGGCGCCCAGCCTCGGTGCGGTGGACCTGGCCGTCGCGCTGCACTATTGCTTCGACTCGCCGCGTGACCGCATCGTGTGGGACGTCGGCCATCAGGCTTACGCCCACAAGATCCTTACGGGCAGGAGGCGGGCCTTCGCCAGCCTGAGGACCGAGGGCGGCATAAGCGGGTTCCCCAAGATCGCCGAGAGCGAGCACGACGCCTTCGGCACCGGTCACGCCAGCACTTCGATATCGGCCGCGCTGGGGCTGGCCTGCGCCAGGGACCTCAAGGGCGAGACCGGGCACGTGATCGCGGTGGTGGGCGACGGGGCCCTGACCGGCGGCATTGCCTTCGAGGGACTCAATCAGGCCGGCCACCTCAAGAAGGACCTGATAGTAGTACTCAACGACAACAAGATGTCCATATCGCGAAACGTGGGCGCGATGTCGCAGTATCTGACGCGTCTGATCTCGGCCCCGGTCTACCGCAGATTCGAAACCGATGTTTGGGAGTTGCTGGGCAAAGTGCCTTCGGTAGGCTTCAGGGCTAGGGGGCTGGCTCGCAGGATCAAGGAGAGTCTGAAGAACCTGGTTGTCCCGGGTATTCTCTTCGAGGAGCTGGGCTTCAGGTACTACGGCCCGGTGGACGGCCACAGCATGGAGCAGATGATAGGGGTCCTCAACCACATCAAGCAGTTCAAGGGGCCTCAGCTGGTGCACGTGCTCACGGTGAAGGGAAAGGGCTACTCGCACGCCGAGAACGACTCCAGCAAGTTCCACGGGACCACGTCCTTCGACAAGCAGTCGGGGATTTGCGAGAAGCAGTCGCCCTATCCTTCGTACACGGAAACCTTCGGAAGTACGCTGGTGGAGATGGGCGCCCGGCGTGAGGACCTGGTGGCGATTACCGCGGCGATGCCTGACGGCACGGGCCTGAGGCACTTCCGCGACAAGTACCCGGCGAGATTCTTCGACGTCGGCATTGCCGAGCAGCATTGCACCACGTTCGCTGCGGGGCTGGCGGCGGCCGGCCTCAAACCGGTGGTGGCGGTCTACTCCACTTTCCTTCAGCGGGCCTTCGACCAGATTGTCCACGACGTGGCGCTTCAGAACCTCAACGTGGGCTTCGCGGTGGACCGGGCGGGACTGGTGGGTGAGGACGGGCCGACGCACCATGGAGCGCTGGACCTGAGTTACCTGAGGCAGGTGCCCGGCATGGTGGTGATGTCGCCCAGGGACGAGAACGAGCTCCGACACATGGTGGCTACCATGGTGGAGTACTCGGGAGGCCCGATCGCTCTAAGGTATCCGCGGGACTACGGTTACGGCATGCCGCTCGACCAACCCTTGAAGGCGTTGGAGATAGGCAAGTCCGAGGTGCTCTCGCGCGGCGGGGAGGTCGCCCTGGTGGGAGTGGGATCTGTGGTGGAAGCGTGCCGGCAGGCGCGAGAGATGCTCGCGGCCGATGGCATCGAGGCCTGGGTGGTGAATGCCAGGTTCGTCAAGCCCATTGACGCGGCGCTGCTGGCGGAGATAGCGTCTTCGGTGGCCCTCGTGGTCACCGCGGAGGAAAACTCGATCAGGGGCGGGTTCGGTGACGCCGTGGTCGAGGCGCTCCTGGAGCGGGGCCTGGCCACACCGGTGCTGATGCTGGGGCTCCCGGATCGGTTCGTGGGTCACGGACGACGCGGCGATCTCCTGGAGGAAGTCGGGCTCTCCCCGGAGCGGATAGCCGGGGCCGTGAAGCGGCGGCTGGTGGAGTGCAAGTGAGACAGGTGAGATGATGCCCAAGAGCGTCGGCGTGATCGCCAACATCAGGAAGAGCGGGATAGATTGCATCCTGGTTGAGCTTGTTCAGTACGTCTCCGCTAAGGGTGTGAAGATAGTGGTCTGGGACGACCTGGCGGGGATGGTGCCTGAGGCGGTGGTCGCCCCGCTGGAGGATGTGGCCAAGACCGACCTGGTGGTCGCGCTCGGAGGTGACGGGACCCTGCTGCGGGCAGCTCGCGCCGTGGGTGGGCGGTTGACGCCGATCTTGGGTGTCAACGTGGGCAGCCTGGGCTTCCTCACTGAAGTGACCGTGGCCGAGATGGGCGAGGCTCTTTCGGGAATCCTCGACGGCAAGTTCGTTTGCCAGGATCGCATGAATCTCGACGCCGCGGTCTTGCGCGGGGGAGCCGAGGTGGCCCGGTTCACGGCCCTCAATGACATCGTGATCAACAAGGGCGCGCTGGCCCGCGTGATCGAGATCAAGATCACGGTGGACGACCACTACGTGGCGGTGTACACCGCCGACGGTCTGGTGGTCTCGACACCGACGGGCTCGACCGCTTACTCGCTCTCGGCCGGCGGACCGATCGTCAATCCCGAGATGGATGCGATCATCGCGACGCCGATTTGTCCTCACACGCTCGCGGTTAGACCGATGATTCTGTCGCCGGAGCAGGCTCTGGCGGTGGAACTCTGGGCCGGCAATGGCGTGCACGGGGAGCCCGAGGTCAAGCTGACCATGGACGGCCAGGTGGGATTCGACCTGGTGTCGGGTGACAAGATAGTGTTCCGGAAGTCCGATCAGCGGACCAGGCTGGTGCTGTCGGGCCGCCGATCGTTCTACGAGGTGCTCCGGGAGAAACTCAAGTGGGGCGACTCCCGCAGGAAGTCCTGAGCCCCCCAATGCGATGCTTCGAGAGCTAAGGATCACCGACTACGCCATAATCGATGACCTCACGGTGCGTCTTGCGCCGGGCCTAAACGTCATCACGGGGGAGACCGGCGCGGGAAAGTCGATAATCGTCGGCGCCCTGAGCTTCTGTCTGGGCGAGCGGGTCTCGGAAGAGGTGATACGCAAAGGCAGGCCGTCGTGCAGGGTGGAGGCCTGCTTCGAGGCAGGTCCGGGGGCGGCCGGCGGGAGCGGGTTGCAGGACCTGGTCGGGCCGGAAGGCTCCGGGGTGACCGTTTCCCGCGAGATTGGACGCGACGGCCGTTCGCGCTGCGCGGCCGGTGGCAGGTCGGTATCCATCACCGCCCTTCGTGAGATGGGCGACCTCTTGGTGGACTTTCACGGCCAGCACGAACATCAGGTGATCCTCAATGTGGCAAGCCATTTGGACTTCCTCGACGGCTTCGGGCGGCTCAGCGGACTTCGGGGCGAGGTGACGGCAGCTCGGCGCGCGCTGGCTGAGACGCGCCGGCGGGCGGACGCCCTGGGACGGCGGATCGAGGAGATCACCTCGAAGCAGGATTTCATGAGGCAGGAGATCGGGGAGATAGAGAAGCTCAATCTCAAGCAGGGAGAGGACGTGGAGATCGAAGGGGAGATATCCCTGTTGGAGAACTCCGAGAAGATAATGCAGGCCTGCGCGGAGGCCACCGAGGCCCTCTACGATGGGGACGAGGCGGCCGTGAAGCAGGTGGCGCGGGCCAGGCAGGCTCTGGAGAGAATCGCGGGGGATTGGCGTGGGGTGGCGCCCTTGAGCGAGAGCCTCGATGAGGCCGAGGTCGTGATCAAGGAGGTCTCTGAGAACCTGAGGGATGCCCTGGGGCGCGTCGATCTGGATTCCTCGCGACTGGAGTCCCTGAGGGAGCGCGCGGCGGCCCTGGACAGGATAAAGCGCAGGTTCGGCAAGAGCATCGAGGAGGTGCTCGAGCATCTGCGCGGCCTCAAGGCGGGCCTGGAGAGCCGTGAAGACCTCGAAGTGGAGGCCAAGGAGCTCGAGGCCCGGCGCGCGGCGCTGGCCACCGAGCTGGTGTCAGCGGCGACCGCGCTCTCCGCCAAACGCAAGAGCGCGGCTTCGCGGCTGGAGAAGCTGGTTGAGGCGGAACTCAAGACCCTGGGGA
>JBAQHK010000319.1:0-2206 GCA_049288275.1 bacterium
GTCTTCAGCCGGCAAGACCGCGGGGGTGGTGAATTGGGTCTGCACCTGGCCGCCCTTCAAGGTCAGCGGCGGATTCATCTCCGAGGCGCAGCAGAGCCGCCCGGGCGGCGTTGACTTTTCGGAGGGCTTCGTCGGATACAAGGCCGCCGCAGAGAGCATCGTGACACGGTGGGAGTACACCTATCCTGGGACTCCCGACGCGATGGTCGCTATGGCGGGCCGCGAGCTGGAGCAGCTCTCCGCGATCGACCGGGAGATCATGTCGAAGATCAATCCGGATCTGGTCGCGTACTACTACTACTATACAGATCTCCTGCAGCATTTCTTCTGGAAGGACATGGACCCGAAGTCGTTCTCGGGCGGCGATTGGGCGGGCGAGCAGGCCGATCCCAGATACAGAGACGCTATCAGACGTGCTTACATCGGGGCCGACAGGTTTCTCTCTCAGCTGATGGACACCTACGGCCCGACTGCGCACTACATCGTGGTGTCGGACCACGGCGCGCGACCCGTGGTGGCGCGCCAGGTCAATCTGAACATGGATACCCTGCTCGAAGAGATGGGCTACCTCAGCAAGAGCTCGGGTGAGACCGATCGCGCCGCCTCGGTGTGCTATCCCTTCGAGGGTGGCTCGCCCGAGTTTGCGTTCAACCTCACGATAGGCCCGGCTCACTACACCGGGGCGGGTGTGATCGACCTGGAGCGCTACAAGACGTTGAGCGCCGAAGTCGCGGCTTCCCTGATGGCGGTCCGGCTGGAAGGCTCGCGCGAGCCCATATTCCGAGACATACTGACGCGGAGCGAGCCCGCACCCGAGGGCAAGCCCGATCTGGTGGCGCTGGTCTCCAGGGAGATCATGGAGATGCCGGATCAGACCGGCATTGTCCTCGGTGGAGGGCGAAGGGTCCCCACCGCCGATCTGCTTGGCTATCACGCCTGGTCGGGAAGGCATCGCGCGCGAGGCATATTGCTTGCGATGGGCCCGGCGATCAGGCATCGGTACAGCGGGGCGTGGACGATCGACGATGCCTACACCCTGGTTCGCAGGTACACTCACGGCATATTCAAAGCGGTGGACAAGTTCAGTCCCTTGTTCCGCAGGCTTCACCTGATGAACGAGGCCCTGACCGTGGACATCGCCCCGACGCTGCTCTACCTGGCGGGGCTGCCGGTTGCGGCCGACATGGACGGAAGGGTGCTCACCGAGATCATCACCGAGGAGTTCACCAAGCGAAACCCCGTGAGGAGCGTCGAGACGTACCCGGTGGGCGCGACCCTGAACCTCAAGGGCGACGCGGCCGAAGAGCAGAGGATAAAGCAGAGGCTCAAGGCGATAGGGTATCTGCAGTAGACCTCGGCGCGAGTTCAAGCCTCCGAGCCGCGGGTGAGTGCGCGCGCTGAGAGACAGAGCTGCCTGATCCTGGGGCATGCGAGGCCCCGCAAGGAGGTTGTCGTGACCGTGCTCGGAACACCCAAGCTGATTTGCATCGTTGTGATTGCGGTTGGGATGCTTGCCGTGCAGTGCGGCAGCGAGAAGTCGTCGGAGCCCGACGCAACACCACCCGCGGCCGTTGCCGACCTGGAGGCCCAATCCACCGGCTGCGATGCGGTGAGCCTGACCTGGAGCGCCCCTGGGGATGACGGTTCGCAGGGCCGGGCGGCATCTTACGACGTTCGCAGATCAACGGCGACCATCACCGAAGGCACCTGGGCCTCGGCGGCGGAGTGCGTGGGCGAGACCGCGCCCAAGTCCGCGGGAGGCTCGGAGGCGCTTGCGGTCAGCGCGCTCACGGCCGGCGCAACCTACTACTTCGCCTTGAAGACCACCGACGATGCCGGCAACGTGTCGGCCTTGTCCAATGTATGTCACACGGTGGTGGGCACTCTTGACATAGCGTGGGTGTACGACGGATTGGGCGCCGACGAGACGTGGGTGGTCTCCTTGGACACGCTTTCGGCCAACTGGGCCGGGGCCTGCGCCGACAGCTACGAGTATGCGATCGGTACCGCGGCGGGAGCGGCTGACGTCGTCGCTTGGACCTCAACCGGGACCTGGACCTTCGTAACCCGCTCGGGGCTCAGCCTCGCCGACAATCATACCTACTACGTCTCGGCGCGCGGTGTGAGAGGGGCAACCACGGGCACGCCCACATCGTCGAACGGCGTTACCGTGGACTACAACGTGCCCAACTCGGCGGTGAGCGCG
>JBAQHK010000320.1:0-10165 GCA_049288275.1 bacterium
ACGCGGCGCGCTGGGAGGCCATCTCCGCCGACGCCACGGCGGCCGTGGAAGCAGGCCGCAGCGCCACGCAATACCGCCGGTTCGCCGAGCTCATCCTCGCCAACCTCGCCCGAATTGCCAAGGGCGCAGCCGAGGCGCGCCTTCCGGACATCTACTCCGAAAAGCCCGGGGAGGTCGCGGTGCCCCTGGAGAGGCACTTGAGCCCCCAGGCCAACGCCGACGCCTACTTCAAGCAGGCCCGGCGCGCCGAGCGGCGGGCGGCCGCCGGCCAGGAGACCATCCGAACCGCCAGGCGGCGCCTCGTCGCTCTGACGGCCCTCAGGGGCGAGGCCGCCTCCCGGGAGGTCACCCTGGCGCGGCTCAAGGAAATCGAGAACGATCTGGCCCCGGCGGCGGCCCCCACAAGCGCCAAGCAGGAAGAGACCGACAAGCGCGCGGCGGCCCTGGGCATAAGGCCGCGCCGCTTCGTCGTGACCGGCGGTTGGACGGTGCTGGTGGGCCGTTCGGCAGCCGAGAACGACCTCTTGACCCACAAGTACGCCGCGGCGAGCGACCTGTGGTTTCATGCGCGCCAGGCCCAGGGATCGCACGTGGTCCTGAGGCGCGACAAGCGCAAGAGCGAGCCCGCGCGCGAGGCCATCATCGAGACCGCCCGGATCGCCGCGCACTACAGCAAGGCCAAGAACTCCAAGCACGTGCCGGTATCCTACACCGAGAAGCGCTACGTGAGGAAGGTGCGCGGCGGCGCGGCGGGCCTTGCAGTCATGCTCCGAGAGAAAGTGGTCTTCGTCACCCCCGCCGCCCCCAAGCCCTAGCCCGTAGCAGGGCGAGCGCTCGGTCGCGGACTGCGCTCCGGCTCACCTGTCGGGCTCCTCGCGGGGAAGGCGCTCCGTTCAGAGTACTGATATTCACTCCGCGCTCTTCCCTGAAACTAGGGACATCATACTAGTTTCGATCAACTTGTGTTGTTCGGCTGGTCCCTGCCCGAAACTAGTATGATGTCCCCAATTTCTCTGAGCGAAGGGCTTTCGCCAACGAGGCGCAGCAGCCTAACTCCGGGGCTTGGTGATGGTGACTTCGATGGTGGTGGGAGCTCCGACGTCGCGGAGCCTCCCGACGAAGCCCTCTAGCACGCCGGCCAGGGCGCTTCCCACAAACTCGTTCAGCGGAACCGGCTTGCCGTTAACCATGAGCTGCGCGCGAGCCAAGGGGGGCTTGAGGACGCCCCTTGCGAAGAGCATCTCGCAGAGCTTGTCGGCCTCATCTATGGCGAAGAGGGGAAGACCTTTGGACTCGGCCGGGACGTCCTTGGGTCGGCTCTCGCAGGCATCCCCGGGCCAGACCAGGGCGACCACGTTCTTCAGGCCCGCGGGCTTCGACCCGTCAGGCCCGACCACGACGATCTTGGGAACATCGAGACCCTTGAAACCCTCGAGCACCACGTAATCGCAAAGCCCGAGATACCTGGCGACTACCCGCTCCAGGCCGGACGCAGTGAGGTCTCCCTCTCCGGCCCTGCCACCGGCGACCGCGGCCGCTGCACTACTCGCGACATCGGTTCGGGTGATCGCCTGGACCAGAGTCTCCCCGATGGCGACCGCGCAATCGGCGCCGGCGGCGAGATGTCGCTCCGAGTCTCTGGCGCCGCCATCGAGCGCGACTCCGCTCTCGGCGTGCTTCACCGTGCCCGCGGAGAAGCCCTTCTGCCTCAAGCACGAGACCAGACCCTCCACGAGCCGGGTCTTGCCCACGTCCTTCAAGCCCGCGACCCCGAACACTCGTCCTTCAAGACCGGCAAAGCTCGACCGCCCGCTCTCCATTTGCGATTACCCCGTCTTCCCCCACTTGCCGCTATCTTCTGCGCGGCTTGCCGCGGCGCTTGACCACCTGTTTCATTTCCTTGAGGAGCGCCGCGACCGCCTGGGACGGCGCAACCTTCTTGATGATCTCGCCCTTCCTGAAGATCAGGGCCGAGCCCCGCCCCGCTGCGATCCCGACGTCCGCCTCCCGCGCCTCGCCCGGGCCGTTCACGACGCAGCCCATGATCGCCACGACCGTTGGTTCCTTGACCTTGGCCAGCTTGGTCTCCACCTGCTTTACGATCTTGAGGAGGTTCACCTCGCAGCGGCCGCAGGTGGGGCAGGAGATGATGATGGGCCCCCCCTCCCTCAGGAAGAGGGCCTTCAAGATCTCCAGGCCGACTTTGACCTCTTCCTCGGGCGGCGCCGTCAGGCTAACCCTTATGGTATCTCCTATGCCTTCGGCCAAGAGCGTGCCGATCCCCACCGCCGAGCGGATGATCCCCGCCGGCGGGAAGCCAGCCTCGGTCACGCCGACGTGCAGGGGATAGCGGAAGCGGTTGGCGATCATGCGATAGGTCTCGATTGTGACCGGCACCCGCGAGGCCTTGGCCGCGAGGATGATGTCCGTGAAGCCGACGTCCTCCAGGAGAGACACCGTCCGCGAGATGCTCTCCACCAGGGCCTCGGGAATCGGGGCGCCGTACTTCTGGAGCAGGGATTTGTCCAATGAGCCGGCGTTGACGCCTATCCGCAGCGGCGCGGTCTGCCGCCTGGCCGCCTCGGCGGTGCGGATTATGTTCTCGCGGCCGCCGATGTTGCCCGGGTTGATCCTGACGCAATCCACGCCGGCCTCGAGCGCCATCAGGGCGAGCTTGTAGTTGAAGTGTATGTCGGCAATCAGGGGTATCTTGGATTTCTGCTTGATCGCGGCCAGCGCCTCGGCGGCCTCATAGTCCGGCACCGCGAGCCGCACCAGCTCGCAGCCGGCCTCCTCCATGCTCTTGATCTGCCTGAGCGTGGCCTTTACGTCCCGCGTGTCGGTCTTGGTCATCGACTCGATCACGACCGGCGAGCCTCCGCCGACCGGCACGTTCCCGACGTGGACCATCTTGGTGATCCTGCGCACATAGGACTCTCGTACGTGCAACTCGACCCCCCCTTACCGCGACCTCTCGGACTTGAAGTGATCAAACCCGCCCGGCCCGAGATCCCTCTCGCCACCGGGCCCCGCGATCTTCACTCCGGACGACTTGGAGACGATCTTGCCGATCTTGGTAAGTCCAATGCCCAGTTTCTCCGAAACCTCGGCGAGCTTGGGTTCGAGCCGGCCGGACATGGTGAAGACCAGCTCGTACTCCTCGCCGCCGGCGATGGCCCAGGCCAGCGCCTCCTCCCTCTCGCCCTTGAAGAACTCGGTGACGCTTCCGGCCACCGGGACCGCGTCCCCGTCCAACACCACGCCCACCTTGCTGGCCTCCAGGATGTGCCACACATCTGAAAGCAGGCCGTCGCTCACGTCAATCATCGCCGAGGGCCTGAGCTCCTGCACTATCATCCGGGATTCGGCGAGCCTCGGACAGGGCCGCTGGAACTTCTTCACCGCCTCGCCCATGGCGTCGCCCTCCATGCAGGTCACCCGGTCCCTGAGGCACCTCAAGCCCAGCGCGGCCGCGCCCAGGGAGCCGGTCACCACCACGATGTCATCCTGGCGCGCGCCCGAGCGCAGCACCACCTCGTCGCGCTCGCACGTTCCCGCAAGCGTGATCGATATGGCAAAGGGGCCCGTGATCTTGACGATGTCCCCGCCCACCACGCTGCAGCCGTACTTGGCGGCGCACTCGTCCAGCCCGTCGTAGAGGTCGTCGATGTCGCCGGTGGTGATGGCCTCGGGCAGAAACAGGGTGACCAGGGCGTGCTTGGGGGTTCCGCCCACGGCGGCGATGTCGCTCACGTTCACCGCGAGCGCTTTCCAGCCAACGTCCTTCATGCTTAGCCACTGGTCCTGGTAATGAGTCCCCTCGACCAGGCAGTCGGTCGTCAGGACCTCCAGCACCGCTCCCCGCCTCAAGACCGCGCAATCGTCCCCGATGCCGATTACCACGTCGTCGTCGTAGGCGGCCTTTCGCGCCCTTATCCTCTCGATCAGCCCGAATTCCCCGATCTCATCTAGTCTCATATGGTCAGCGGCTCGCCTCCAGGCGCCTGTATGCCGAGTAGGCCAGCGCCTCGACTCCAAGTTTCAGCACGTCCTCGTCTATGTCGAACTGGGGCTGGTGAAGCAGGTAGGTCTTGCCCTTGCGCTCGTTGGTGACACCCAGCAGGATGAAGGTCCCCGGAACCTGCTGCGCATAGTAGGCGAAGTCCTCGCCTCCCATCTCGAAACCCGTGGTCCGGATCACCTGAGGCGCACCCAAGAGTTCCCGGCACCAACCCCTCACCTGGTCGGAGAGGGCCTCGTCGCACACGACCGCCGGATAGCCCTTGTCGTACTTGAACTCACCCTTGGCTCCGAAGGCCGCGCAGGTGCCTTCGAGCACCTGCTTGATCATCGCCGGCACCTGGCGGCGCAGGCCGGCCTTCTTGGTCCGGACCGTGCCGTTCATGGTCACGGTCTCGGCGATTATGTTGTGCTTCGTGCCGCCGGAGATCGTGCCCACCGAGACCACGACATTGTCCATGGCGCTCACACGGCGCGAGACAACCTGCTGCAGCGCCGAGATGAACTCGGCCGCCACCGCGATCGCGTCCACTCCCTTGTGGGGAGCGGAGCCGTGACCCGCCCTTCCGGTGATTGTCACGGTGAAGTCATCCGCCGCCGCGGATATCGGCCCGGCGTTAACCGCAACCTTGCCGGCCGGCACCGCAGGATCGACGTGGATGCCGATCACGGCGCCCACCGGCGGCGTCCTCAGCACGCCGGCACGGATCATGCCGAGCGCCCCGCCAGGAGGGGTCTCCTCGGCGGGCTGAAAGATCAGTCTCACGTTGCCCGCGAGATCGTCCTCCATCGCCTTGAGCACCATGCCTGCCCCGAGCACCATCGCCATGTGGGCGTCGTGCCCGCAGGCGTGCATGAATCCGGGATTCTTGGAGGCGAAAGGGAGGCCGGTACGCTCGGTGAGACTGAGGGCATCCATGTCGGCCCTCAAGGCGACCGTCGGGCGGCGCGCCGCGGAGGTCTTGCCCGCCGGTCTCACCAGGGCGGCCACACCCGTACCCGCAACTCGGGACTTGAAGTCGATTCCCGCCTGCTTGAGATAGGCCGCAATCTGCGCCTGGGTTTCCTCTTCCCTGAAGGAGCCTTCGGGGATGGCGTGCAGCGCTCGCCGCATCGCGACCACCGACTTCTCGAACCCGTCAGCCAGCGCCACTATGGCGTCGAGGGCCGCAGCGTCTGCGCCGCGGGAAACCTGTGAACCGCGCGAACCGCGTGAACCTTGCGTGGCCGGTGAACCGCCTGCACCATGCGTGCGGCGCGAGCCGCGTACACCTCGGAGTCCTGTCAAAGTCGCCTCCACCTGCCTTTCTGCGCTTCTACCCTTCTACCTTATCCGGGCCGCCTGCGCAGCCGTCGGACCTGCCTCATCCATCCGATCTAGCTTGGACCCATCCGCCGCAGCACATCCCAACGCGGTCCGCTATGTGTCAAGGCGGTTATCGCGTGCGGAATCTGGCGGGAGATCTCCCCTGCAAGGAAACCCACACCACCACACGTGAACAGCATGATGTCGCCGCACCAGCCATGGACGTAAGCCCCCAGCCAGGCCGCCTCGAGCGCAGGCGCACCTTGAGCCAGCAGGCCAGCAATGAGACCGGTCAGGACGTCCCCCGACCCTGCGGTTGCCAGGACGCAGTTGCCCGTTGGATTGACGAAGACCTCGCCCTCGGGGCCGGCCACCACCGTCGGCGCCCCCTTCAGCACAAGCACGACTCCCAGTCGCCGGGCGGCCTCGCGGGCAAACTCAATCCGGCCTGCGGCTATCTCGGCCTTGTCCACCCCAAAGAGCCGCGCTGCTTCGCCGACGTGCGGCGTCACCACCAGCGGCGCCCCGCCCGACCCCAAGAGGTCGGCGTGGCCGGCGAAGGCGTTGATGCCGTCGGCATCGAGTACGCAGGGCTTGCCAAGGGCAGGCACCAGCGCCCGTACCAACTCGGCGGTCTCGGGATTTCGGGAGAGCCCCGGTCCCAAAGCCACGCAATCGGCGCGCCCTACGAGATCCTGCAACGCGCCCAGCGCATGCACAGAGAAACTGCCCTGGGCAGTCTCCTCCACGGGAAGGGTCATCACCTCGGTCAGCTTGGTTTCCATTATGGCGTTGAGGCTTCGGGGAACGGCGAGGGTCACAAGCCCGGCACCGGCTCTCAGAGCGGAGAGCGACGCAAGCGCCGCCGCACCGGTCAAGCCGGTCGAGCCGCAAATACAGGCGACATGGCCGCACGATCCCTTGTGCGCATCCGGGGAGCGCACCGGCATCGCGGCCTTCACATCGCCGCGCCCGGGCAGCATGACCGCTACTCGCGCTCGCTCCACCACTTCGGCCGGGATGCCTATGTCGGCCACCACCAGCTCTCCGGTCAGGGCCTTGCCCGGAAAGAAGAGGTGGCCGCGCTTGGGAAGCCCCATCGTGATCGTCGAGGTCGCCTGTACAGCCAGCGAGGCGCCACCTGTTGTGGCATTGACCCCCGACGGGATGTCCACGGCGACTACGGCGCCTCCGGTCGAGCCGCGCCGGTTGATCGCCTCGATCACTTCGGCCGCCAGGCCGCGGGGCTCTCCCTCGAAGCCGGTTCCGAACACGGCATCCACAACGACCTCGGCCCGGCCGAGATCCGCCAGGAATTCCTCCCAGGTGTCCGCCGCCAACCTGCGAGCCTTGAGGCTGGCCCTAGCGCAGCGTTTGAGATTGGTCAGGGCGTCGCCCTTGACCTCGGAAGGCTTGCCCGCAAGGTAAAGAGCCACCGGCCAGCCGTCACGCTTGAGGAGCCGCGCCACGACCATGCCGTCGCCGCCGTTGTTGCCCTTGCCGCATACCACCAGCACCCGGGCCTTCTTGACCTGGGTCCTCCTGGCCTGCCCGCCCTTCTTGGGGCGCGTCACGGCCTGCTCGGATTGCCCAGCCAGCCAGCGGGATACGACGTGGTCCCGCACCGCCTTGCCGGCCCGTTCCATCAGGGTGAGCCCCGAGACGTGGTCGCGGATGGTCTCCTCGTCTATGGCCCGCATCTCACCGGCGCTCACTATGGGTCTCAAGACGTCACCTCGGAGCCGCTCTCGGCATTCTCAGCATTGCGCGGCGCGCAGGTGACCACAACCGCGATCGCGTAGTGGTTCTCGTGGGACAGGCTCAGGGTGGCGGCACGCCGGCCCAGGGCGGCCTCGGCCCGTCCGTGGGGCCGCACCGCCGGCACGCCGTTGTCGCAGACCACCACTTCGATGCTCTTGTGGGCGATGGGCCCCTCTCGCCACGCCGAGACAGCCTTGTAGAAGGCCTCTTTGGCAGCGAATCTGGCGGCAAGGGACCTTGCCGGGTTGGCCCTGGCCATGCAGTAGGCGATTTCCCCATCGGTATAGACCCGACGAAGGAACTTCTCCCCCCACCTGGCCAGCATGGTCTCTATCCTCTCAACGGACACCAGGTCCACCCCGGCGCTCAGGCCGGACGGCCCAGGGTCGGCACATCCTGAAGGGTTCTGCAGCATGATCGTCCCCGTTCGCTCCCCGGGGTCGCCCTTTCCCGCCAGCCGCGCTGGTCTCGACAAACCATCCCGGGGCATACTCCCCCCCAGGGCCAGGGTATCATATTAGAGGCCGCCCGGGCTTGCAAGCAAGAATCTCGGGACCGAAGGGCCGCAAGGCGCTGTCCGAAAAGCACGCGGGCAGGGGGATTCCCTCCCTGCCCGCACTCTATTGCGCTAAATGTGGGATAGCCTGCCGCAAACTCAGTCAGCGGCTCGGCTCATCCATTGCTCTTTGTCCTACATCTATATTTCGGACTCGCTGGCTTTCAGTGAGAAACCTACTTCAGGGACTGGCCAATCGTCCTTCCCACGCTGATCTCACCGTTGTCGATCCTGAGGTTGAAGCCGCACTCGGGATTCGAGCACACCCAGGCCTTGTAGGTGATCGGCGCCCCTTCGCGGCCGTAGTCCGACAGCGGAATCAGGACACCATCATGACACTTCATGCACTTCGGAAACGAGCCTTCCATTAGCCTAACCTCCCATCCCTTTCCAATCACTGACCCACGACCTAATCCTTGCCGCCTAATATAGCACCTGCTTGGGCTTGTAGTCAAGCCGCCAATGCTCGCCGCGATATATCAAGATCTTCCGCGATCACCTCCTCTTTGGATTGACCCTCCTCCATTCCCTCTCCCAGGCGCGCACCCGGGATCCCGCGTTGCGAACAGGCTCAGGGATCCGGGTGACCTTGGCGCAGGCCCGAGCCAGCGCCACCGCGTCCTTCGAGCTCATATGATGTCCCGCAACCACGCCGATCGCAGTCTTCTGCCCTCTGAGCTTCAAGGACGTCGCCCTGCGCTGGCCTTCCCAGGATCCGAACTTCTTCACACCGGACGCGCGCTCGCATACGCCAAAGGCCGGCTTCCCTGAGATAACGCCGACGTAGGCCGCCAGCGGTATATCGTCGCCGGTTCCGCACTCCCTGACCGCGATCACGTCTATGTTGCGCTTGAGCATCTTCAGCACGCTCAGCACCAGCGGGACGATCACTATGTTGCCGAGGTCGTGATAAACTCCGGTTTCTATCTCGTCGGTCGCGATGGCCTCCTCGAGCACCTCAAGCTTGGGCAATGACATCAGGCAGGCGCAGACGTGCACCTTGCCCGCCTGCGGGGTAAGCACCAGGTCAACTCCGGCGATCCGCCGCACCCGCTTGGCGAGCGGCTTGATCTTTATGCGCTTGGCCACGCGCTCCCTGAGTGTCGCGAGCTCCTTCGCCCTGAGCTCCCTGAGTACGTTGCGCTCCTGCATCGGTTCCCTCCCTCGACCACCTGCGGTAGTCGGCCAGCCTGAAGTCGGTCTTTCCCCCACCGCGCCCCATCGCAAGGTCTGCCACGCCGCACGCGGCTTCAGTGCAGCGAAGACACGCCCCGGCGCACTCTGCCGCAGGGACAAACTTATCCCCGCGCCTCTTGTAAATCGGGACGTCTACACCCTCGCAGTTCGCCGAACTCATGAACTCGGCATTGAGGCCGGCGGGCCGCCCCTCCCTGATTTCATACTCCATGCACAACGCGAACGTCACGCGGCGCGCTTCACACAGGTTGCGAAGAGTGTCGAAGACCCTCTTGCGGTAGTCGATCCTAGCATGAAGGTAGCCGTCTATCGGTTCGCTGTAAAGCCGCCTAAGGTCGTAGACAAATCCTACACCGAATCTCTCGAGGTTGGCAAACACTTCTTTGGCGATCTTGGTGGGCACGTCGAG
This sequence comes from bacterium, assembly GCA_049288275.1. Taxonomy (GTDB): domain Bacteria; phylum Arandabacterota; class Arandabacteria; order Arandabacterales; family Arandabacteraceae; genus JBAQHK01. The sequence continues at coordinate 9,250 of JBAQHK010000320.1, forward strand.
CACGCTCGCCACGACGTGGCGCGCCCCGGCATCCACGCCGCGGGCCACCAACGCCTTGAGGTCCTGCCTGGAATCGGTAAGGAACGGGATCACGGGATCGATCCTCACGGTGACCGGCAGCCCGGCCGCCGCGCACGTCTTGACGGAGGCAAACAGCTCGTCGGTGGCAGCCCCGCCGGTCATAAGCGCTCGCCTCAGGTCCTCGCGCGGTGTGATCGCCGAGAACTGCCCGAACGAGTGTGGCTGCCGCCGCATCGCGGTCACCACAGACCGGGGCGCCACGCACTTGGTTATGAATTCAACCGGGAGATTGCGTTCCACGAACTGCTCGACGATCCTCTCCGAGAGCCCGTACGCGGATTCCACGGCCTGAAACGGATCGCACACCGGCGAGAGATAGCCGCAGGAGGCCACGTCTATTGAGTCCAGCTGGTCGGCGACCACTCGATCGAAGTCCTGGAACACCGTGACCACGCCGGTCCGGTTGAAGAGCCTGAAGTAGGCGGCCGGCAGTGCCCGCGCGTAGCAGAAGATGCAACCCACGGAGCAACCGTTGTAGGGATTGACCAGCAGCCGCTCGCCCGTGCATTCGCGCTTGCCGCCCCACCAGCCGTGGAGCTCCTTCCTGGAGGAGACCAGAATGTGCGGCCAGGGCTCTTCAACGACCTCGTACCGCCTGGTCTCGCGGCCTACATCCACATCTACTTTGCTCGCCACAGATCAGGTCCTCCGATCACGGCATTGGCGGCTCGGTTCTAAGGGCTTCGCGCTCAGGACCTCGTCAGGCCGAAGGCCTTTCCTCGGCGCTCCCCCGCCTCGAGGCTTCGGTCGGGGGCTGCGCTCCGGCTTAGAACTACATGCGCCTCCGCATCAACCCCTCTCCCTCGCCTCTCGAGGGCGAAGTGCGGCAGAGCGC
>JBAQHK010000321.1:0-10261 GCA_049288275.1 bacterium
CTCTTCACCTATCCAATTCTGCACACTAATCGTTACACCATACTCGTACTTGTGGCCTTGACCACCGGACTGCCCTCCCGTAGAATGCTGGTGGCCCGGATCCCCTCCGGGAACCTCCAAGAAGTTCGGAGTCCATTACGTGCTCAGATAGGTCCGAGTGTGCCCGACCGGACTTCAAGGGAGGTCAAATCGTGCTTGCGCGAGTTCTCACCTCAACCGTAGTCGGCATCAACGGTCTCATCGTCGAGGTTGAAGTGGACGTTTCCAACGGGCTCCCCACGTTCATGATAGTGGGGCTTGCCAACGAGGTCGTGAAGGAGAGTCGGGAGCGGGTGCGCTCGGCCTTAAAGAACACGGGGCTGGAGTTCCCCGCCAAGCGGATCGTAGTGAATCTCGCCCCGGCCACGGTCCGGAAAGAGGGCGGCAGTTTCGATCTGCCGATAGCGGTGGGACTGGCTGCAGCGAGCGGCCAGATCGCCCTGCGCGACGGGGCGGGCTACCTGGTGCTGGGGGAGCTCTCGCTCGATGGCGGCCTGAGAGGGGTGAAGGGGGCACTGGCCATGGTCTCGGACGCTGGGCATGCTCCCGTGCGTGGGATTCTACTGCCTCATCAGAATGCTCAGGAGGCGGCAGTGTGCACGGCCAGGCCGGTCCACGGGGTGAAGAGCCTTGCGGACGTGCTGGCGATAGTGAGCGGGGAGATCGTACCGGAAGCCACCTGCCCCGGTGCGGATTCTCCTGCCAAGGGACAGGGCGCCCTCGCCGACGTTGACTTCGCCGAGGTGCGAGGCCAGGAGCACGCCAAGCGGGCGATCGAGGTCGCCGCCGCGGGCAACCACAACATCCTCTTGGTCGGACCCCCCGGAAGCGGCAAGACCATGATCGCCCGGCGGATCCCCACGATCCTCCCGCCCCTGTCGGTTGCCGAGGCGATAGAGACCACCAAGATCTTCTCGGTGGCGGGCCTCTTGTCCGGCGACGGCCTCCTGACCCACCGTCCCTTCCGTTCGCCTCACCACTCGATAAGCGACGTTGCGCTGGTGGGAGGGGGCAGGATCCCGCGGCCGGGCGAGGTCAGCCTGGCCCACCACGGCGTGCTCTTTCTGGACGAGTTCACCGAGTTCAGGCGGAGCGCCCTTGAGGTTCTGAGACAGCCCCTCGAGGACAGGGTGGTCACCATCGCGCGTGCGCACTCCTCGGTCACCTATCCCGCAAGCTTCATGCTGGTTGCCGCGATGAACCCTTGTCCCTGCGGGCATCTCACCGATCCAAGGAGGCAGTGCCGGTGCAACATCCGCGACATCGAACGCTACCGGAGGAAGATCTCGGGGCCGCTCCTGGACCGCATTGACATTCACATCGAGGTGCCGCCGGCGCGCTACAGCGAGATTGTGGGCGAGGGCGCTAGCGAATCCTCGGCGGCGATCGGGGAGCGAGTGGCCCGCGCCCGCGCGGCCCAGGCCTGTCGCTTCAGGGACCACCATGGTATCTTCACCAATTCGCAGATGACGTCTCGCCTCACGCGCAAGTTCTCCCGCCTTGATGGGCCGTCGGCGGATCTCTTGAAGGCGGCCACGATGCGGCTGGGCCTGAGCGCCCGCTCCTACAGCAAGGTGCTCAAGGTGGCGCGTACGATCGCCGACTTGGGCGGCAACGAGGCAATGGAGGCACGCCACGTGGCAGAGGCCATTCAGTATCGTGCCCATGAGGCTGCCTGAAGAACAGCATCGGTTGAGGATGGGCGGATGTCGCGGCGAGCGTCGCTATTTTGGAGCGCTTATGCGGTAACGGCCCCGGCCGAGGCGCTGGCGGGCGAACTCGGCGTATTCCGTGACGATCTCGAAGCCTATGTACTTCCTGCCGAGGGCCTTGCTCACCACGGCGACCTGGCCCGAGCCCAGGAAGGGATCGAGCACAAGGTCGCCCTTTCGGCTCGAGTAGGCGAGGATCTTCTCCACAAGCTCGCGGGGCAGTTTGGTCGGCGTCTTCTTGTCCCCGTGCCAATACTCCCGCTTGATGGTCCAGACGTCTTCCATGTCCCGGTAACGGAGGCTCCGGCCGGCGCCGTCGCGATCGGTGGCCTCAAACCTGGCGCTGGGATAGAACCTGCGGCGCTTGTCATACTTGCAGGCGTAGAGGCAGTGATAGTGAGAGGCCACGAAGCGGCGTCGGGTGGCCACGCCGAACTGGTACTTCCAGATGATGTGATTCACGACGGTGAACCCGGCGGCGTCGAGGCCGCCCAGGATGTCCTTGAGGTTGTTCCATCCCGAGAAGACGTACATGCTGCCCGAGGGCTTGAGCAGGCGGTAGGCCTCTCGCATCCAGGCAAGCGTGAAATCGCAGTAGTCTCCAGAGGAGACGTCGGTGTAGCCTTCCATGACCCGCGAAGCGGTTCGGTGGTAATTGGCGCGCCGGGCCTTGAAGTCTATCGCGAAGGGCGGATCGGTGACCACGAGGTCCACCTTGCCGGCGGCCAAGCGCTTCATCCCGGCGATGCAGTCGCCGCAGTAGACTCTGTTGGGAACTAGGCTTGCCATGTCAGCCGGCAGTGTAGCGCGGCGCGCGCCGGTCCGCAAGGCCGTTGAGGCCGTCCCGGGCCGCTCCCCAGTTTTGGCTTAAGTCCAGCCGGCCCTGCCCCGATAGATATGCTGTTCGCATGCCACGAAAGGGGCTTCCATGACAACCACAAGGCACTCCGTGAAGAGCAGCGTTCATCTTTCCCAGGCAATGCCGGGCTACCGCGGCTATTCCCGCTCGAAGATGGCCACCAAGACCGACCGCATCTTCTCCGAGGAGATCCTCTCCAAGCTGAGCGAGACCGTGGCCACGGTCTCGAGGATAAAGCGTGTGGCCGGCGCTGACCTTGACCCCGACTTGGTGGGCAGCCTCGACGTGATCGAGGAGAAGGCCGAGTCACTTGCTCAGACCATTGCCGGGACCGCCTACGAAGACCACGCCGGGCAGAAGTCCCTCCAGCACGGAGCCGGCAGCCAGGTGATGGTCCTGGATTCCAACATCCTGGAGCGCGTGGGCCACATCAACCAGGCGCTGGCGGCCTTCGACCTGGAAGGCGGCACAGGCATCACGCCCGAGGACATGGATTCGGTGTGCGATCTCCTGGACGACATCAGGAACTCGATCAAGCGCCGGGAGATCATGCTCAACGGCAGGTAGTGCCAACCGACCGGCACTCGGCACGCGTACGGCGCCTGCGACCGCACCGGGCGAGCTACTGCGAGGCGGCCTCCTTGATCAAGGCCAGGGCGATCTCGTTGCGCTGAATCTCGTTGGTGCCCTCGTAGATCTGCGTTATCTTGGCATCCCTCATCATCTTCTCCACCGGGTAGTCGTGCATGTAACCCCGGCCTCCGAAGATCTGGATCGCTTTGGTAGTCACCCTCATCGCCACGTCCGAGGCGTAGAGCTTGGCCATCGCGGATTCCTTGGTGGTCCTGGTCTTGGTGGCATCTATCATGCGGGCCGTGGCGTAGAGCAGGGCGCGCGCCGCCTCGACCTCGGTCGCGAGATCGGCAAGCACGTGCTGAACGGCCTGCATTGAAGCGACGGGCTGGCCGAACTGGATCCTGCTCCGTGCGTGAGCGACGGCCTCGCCCAGGGCTCCGGACGCGATGCCCAGGGCCTGGGCCGCCACCCCGGGCCGGGTGGAGTCGAAGGTGCGCAGCGCCAGGATCAGGCCCATGCCTTCCTTGGCCAAGAGATTGGCCGCCGGGACCCGGCAGTTCTCGAAAACCAGCTCTCGCGTTGCCGATGCTCGGATGCCGAGCTTGCGCTCCTTCTTACCGAAGGTGAAACCCGGGGTTCCCTTCTCCACGACCAGGGCGGATACTCCCCTCGGGCCCCTGGCCTTGTCGGTCACCACCATCACCGAGTAGATGTCTGCCTCGCCGCCGTTGGTGATGAAGCACTTGGTGCCGTTCACGACGTAGTGATCGCCCTGTTTCTCGGCCGTGGTCCTCAGCGCAGTGGCGTCGCTGCCGGCTTCGTGCTCGGTCAGGGCAAATGCCGCCAGCTTCCGTCCGCTTGCTATCGGTGAGAGGTACTTGGCCTTCTGCTCCGGGCTGCCGCCCAGGATTATGGGATAGGCTCCCAGGGCCGATCCCGCGAGCGCCAGGGCGATGCCGCCGTCCACCTTGGAGAGCTCCTCCACTATCAAGACCAGCTCGAAGACCCCCATGCCCATTCCCCCGAACTCCTTGGGTATGTAAGCGCCGCAAAGTCCCGACTCTCCCAGCACCTTTACCACGTCCCAGGGGAAGGTCTCCTCGGCGTCGTACTGCTGTCTCACGGGCTTCATGTGGTCCTCGGCGATGCGCCTGGCCGTGGCCACGAGCTTCTTCTGATCGTCGTTGAGGAAGTAGTCCACTTCCAGGCCTCCAGTCCGTCTGCAAGCAATGGGTTATGAGTGGACAAATACTAAACCAGGCCGGGCCGTGAGTCAAGCCGGGCAGGTGTAAGCCGCACGGGCGCCCGGGCGGTCGAGACTAGTATGGAAACTAGTATGATGTCCCCAGTTTACGTGGTAGAACGCTGGTATGGAGCGCAGGCCCAGATTCACCTTTGTGGTCGACCGGTCGAACCGTACCGGCGTCGCGCAGCTCGTGGCTTCGCTTGAGACCGAGCTCGTGGATCCTGCCGCCTCCTTACGCACAATCAAGCCGGCCCAGGCCGCTTCCTTGAGACTGGGTGGGGAGGACGGCATTGCTGACTGCGTGTGCATGTCGGCGATGACCGAGAACTTCGGGGAGCGGGTGGCGCTGCTCGAGGCGGTACGCCACAAGGGCGGAGGCGAGTTCGTCGCAGTGTGCGGCGGGCCTCATGCCACGGCCGACCCCGAGGGCGTGCTGGCCGCCGGCTTCGATGTCTGCGCCGTGGGCGAAGGCGAGGAGGTTGTTCGGGAGATCGCGCGGCGCCTGGTTTCGGGCGAGAGCCTTGCGCGGTCCGGGAAGCGCGGGGTGAAGATCGCCGGCACGCCGGCGGACCTCGACCGCCTGCCGGCCTTGCCCGAGCGAGTCCGCTTCCGGGCCTACATCGAGATCGGGCGCGGTTGCCGGTGGGGTTGCGCCTATTGCCAGACTCCGCAGATCTTCGGCCACCGGGAGCGGTTCCGCAGCCCGGAGGCGATCGAGCGGACGATCGCGCGCTACGCGGCGTCGGGCATGAAGGATTTCAGGCTGCTGCTGCCAAACGCACTGGGCTATATGTCGGAGCGGGCGGGTTCGCCCAACTGCGAGATGCTGGAGGAGCTCTTGAGGCGGGCGCGGTTGGCCGCAGGCGCCGGGCGCGTGTTCCTGGGGTCCGTTCCCTCGGAGATGCGGCCCGAGTACGTGACGGCTGAGGCCTTCGGCGTCCTCAAGAAGTACGTCGCCAACCGGCAGGTTGTGATCGGCGCCCAGTCCGCAAGCCAGCGGGTACTCGACGAGGCGGGCAGAGGCCACAGCGCCGAGGTAATCCGGGAGGCCTGCCGGATCGCGGTGGGATACGGCTTTCTGCCCACAGTGGACATAGTGCTGGGCTTCCCGACCGAAGAGGCCGCGGACCGCCAGGCCAGCCTGGATCTCATTGAGCGGCTGCGCCAGGCCCGCGCAATCGTCAACATGCACTTCTTCATGCCACTGCCGGGCACGCCTCTGGCAAGGTCAGTACCCAGGTTCTTGACCGACGCCGAGCACGCAGTCCTTGATGACCTCGGCCTCAAGGGGGTAATAAGAGGAAGATGGAGAGTCCAGGAGGAGATCGCGCGCAAGTGGGTGGCCGACCGCGTCGAGACCACCCCAAGCCGGTGAAGATCTTCTGCGGCTTGATAGGCACCGCGGATGCGATCGCGCGGGCCCGGGACCTGCTCGCAGAGGAGTTCGGCGAAGTGGATTGCGAGAGCCCGACCGTCGACTTCACCTTCACCGACTACTACAGGGCCGAGATGGGGGAGGGGCTGAAGCGCACGTGGGTGGGCTTCAGGCAGCGCCGGGCGCGCGGGTATCTCGCCCTTGCCAAGCACGCGGCCGTCCAGATCGAGGCAAGCCTTGCCTGGCACGGCCGCCGCACGGTCAACATAGACCCGGGTTACATCGATGATGCCCAGGTGGTGCTCGCGACCGCCAAGAACTACTCCCACAGGCTCTACATGGGCATGGGCTACTACGCCGAAGTGACCTTGATCTACGAACACAAGGGCTTCAAGTTCCTGGAGTGGACCTATCCCGACTATCGCTCGGAGACCGCCCTGCGCTTCTTCGCGGAGGCGCGCGACGCCTATCTAGGAGCGGTGAGGGAGAGGGGCTGATGCGGAGGCGGGTGGCGCCGATGGGGAGACAGCCGCCCCAAGGCGGCTGGCCCAACGAGCGCAGCGCAAGCGAGCACGCCGGGGGTGGTCGGCGACAGGACCCGCCGCCAAGAAACTAGTATGATGTCCCCAATTTCGCGAGCCGGAGCGCAGCCCCCGACGATGGCGCCCATGAGAGATGTGAAGAGGAGGAGTTGATCCGAGTATGACGGGTGAGCGGCGAGCGATGGTGATCGTAGCCTTCGCGATCGTTGTGGTGTCCTTCGCGGCGATCCTGATACGGCTGTGCGCCGCGTCAGCGGCGCCTGTGTCCACGGCTGCGATCGCCGCATGGCGGCTCGGCCTGGCGACCTTGATTCTCTTACCTCTTTTCGCGAGGAGCAAGGGGTGCAGGGAAATCTCGCACGGGCGCCTCTGGCTTGGCGTCCTGTCCGGGCTCTTCCTGTCGCTCCATTTCCTGTTGTGGATAGAGTCCCTGCGGCTCACCACAGTGGCCAGTTCGGTGGTGCTGGTCACCACCAGCCCGGTCTTCGCCGCGATCTTCGCCTGGCTTGCCCTGAGAGAAGGCCCGGGACGGAGGACGATAGTGGCGATCGCCTTCTGCATGCTCGGCAGTTTCACCATAGGGCGCGGCGACATCCACCTGGCGCCCGAGATGCTCAAGGGCGATCTCTACGCGCTGGGAGGCGCCGCGGCCTTCGGGGCTTACTTCGTCACCGGTCGAAGCCTGCGGCGCACCATGCCCTTCCTGCCTTACGTCTTCATGGCCTACGCGTCGGCGGCGGTGATGCTGGTGGCCTGGGCGCTCCTCACCCGGCAAAGCCTCACGGGCTTTGCGCCCGTGAACTACCTGTGGCTCTTCCTGCTCGCCCTGGGACCGCAGGTCTTCGGGCACTCCTCGCTCAACTGGGCGCTGGGATATCTGCCGGCGCCCAAGGTCGCGATTTCCATTCTCGGCGAGCCCATCGGTTCGGCCCTGCTGGCATGGTTGATCTTCGACGAACGTCCGGGCGTCACCCTCTTCGTCGGGGGAGCTCTCATCCTGTACGGCGTCTACCTGGCAATGTCGGAGAAGGCCGTGCAATCCTGACTTCTTTTGGAGTAGATGTTCATCCGATCTCGTGGTACACTGTGGGTAGAGCTCGCGCACGCATCGGCCCTATTCTGCAGTCACTCGCGACAGGTGATGCCGGGCAGAGCCTGCCGTCCTGGGCCGCCGCGCGGAGCCGGCTACCGGAAGGAGGTGCCGCGTTGAGACTGCTAATCGCGTTGGCGCTGGTGATTACGCTTGCGGCCGCTGCGTACGGCCTCGAGAAACGGGCCTGCCAGATGCGTGAAGATTTCGGAGCCGAGCCCCTGGCGGACTGCTACATGAATTACTACTACTACATTCCCTGTCCGACCCACTCCTGGTTCTGGGAATTCTATGGTTGGACGCCGGGAGCCATCGTCGGCGAGTTCTTCACCGTCGGTGACCCGTCCATGGGTAGGTCCGGGGGTGGCTGCCCGCCCTACACCGCCTGCGATCCTTACGAGGACCTGATGATCGATCAGCTACGGGTGCTCGATTTCGCCGGTTACGGCACGCTTTACCCGGGGCTCTTCACGGTCGAGTTCTCTGTCTTCTGCGCCGACCCGCTGGGCTGCCCCGTGGGCCCCACGCTCTGGGCGAGCGGGTCGCTTGAGATGTGCACCACAGGCTGGAATTACGTTGGGATCAACCGCTGCTTCGACATGAGCTGCTTCACTGAGGAGTGGGGCTACCCGCGCTTCCTTGTAACCGCGCGACACATCGGCAGGAATCCGTGCTATCCCAAATGGGGTTTCGACAACATATCCGTGCCGGTGGAGCTGGGTTGCCAGATGCATGACTCCGGCTGCTGTCCGGCGCCTTACCCGAGGCCTGCAGTCAGTCACTACGGCACCGTGCACAGCGGCTACTACGGTGTAGGCTTCGAGTTTTGCCCGCCTCAGTGGATACTGGACGGCCGCGACACCACCGGCGACACCTACGGCTTCGTCGAGCTGGCCTGGAGGCTTTACCTGATCCGCAGCGGCATCACCAGCCGCGCGCCCAGCACCTGGGGCGCGATCAAGTCAATGTACCGGTAGCAAACCGGTTGAATCCGGGCCCGGTCGGGTGTATAATGGGGCCGTCGAGCCACATACCAAGCCGGAGGTGTGCTGATGAAGAAGTTGCTACTGGTGGCGTTTGCCGTGCTTGCAGTCCCGATCGTGGCGCTCGCCACACCCTACGTCCCGTCTGACCAGCCGTCCGCCTTTCAGGGAAGCGAAGAGTGGCTGGCGCCTCGAGCGCCCGCTCCGCGCGCCATGCTCTCCTACGATCCGCTGACGCGCTACGCCATGGTGGCCCAGTTCATCACCACCCTCCAGGTTGCCGACACCTCGTCGGCCGACTACGGTGGGATGCGCGAGGGCGAGCACATGCTCAACGTGATCCAGACCGACAACACCAGTGAGTCAATCTGGATCTGGTCTCACTACTACAGGCTTATGGGTGTGGATCCCTACAACGCCAACGTCGCCGCCGCGTGGGACTACTGCATGAGCCACAAGGCTTACAATGAAGAGGGAGACGACGACCCGGCGACCGGTTACTATCGCAGGTACAACTGCGCGTGGGCTCTGCGCGCGGTGATGGAATACCAGGACGTTTACGGGGACGCGACCTACGCGGCCTACGGCGACTCGTGCGCGTCTTACCTGTGCCACAATCCAATGATAGTGAACTACCCCGCCGGCGCTGCGCGCAGGCTGAACGGCATGATAATGAGCTGGGCGGTGGGCAATCTATACGAGTACGGCCAGTTCAGGTCCAATCCCACTTTCGTTGCGAAGGCGGTGGCGACCGCCGATACGGTCAAGGCCTGGGTGGACAACAACCTCAACAAGTTCCACTGGAAGGAATGGGCGATGGAAGGCGGCGCGGTGATGTGGGGCATCGTGCACTCCACCTTCGCCGACGACCCCACCGGGCTCGAGGCCTGGGTGGCCGCCGGCGCGCCCTACCTGGACACCGAAGTCGATCCCACGGCGGGCGCCTACCAGAACGCCTGGCGCGCCTGGGCGGCGCTGGGTCAGTCCACGGCCACCGAGGTCCTGGACAGCCCCACCTACGGAGCCTACTTCGAGCATCTGGCCGATACCCTGGTTGCCAACGACGGCGATTTGGACGGCGGCATTCCGGTCCTGGAATCCGACACCGACCTTCAGGATCAGTCTTGGGTCACCAACTACCTGGGCTTCATGTGCATGGACAGGCTGGCGGCCACTGCCGGAACCCCTTCCGGCAGGATGATCGCCCCCGCGTTCGAAGTCACGGCCTCGCCTGTGCCATCGGCCGGCATTCCCAGCCTGAGCTTCAGCCTGGCCAAGGCGGCGCCGGTTATGGTCAGGGTCTTCGATGTCGGTGGCCGCGTTGTGGCCGCTCGCAGCGAAGGAGTCCTGGAGGCCGGCTTCCACCGAATCGGGTTGGATCGGACCGGCGTCGGGGAGCCCGCCGCGGCCGGCATATACTTCTATGAGGTCCGGGCCGGCGCCAGCACGGCGAGGGGAAGACTGGTGCTGGTGCGGTAACCCGGCCGGCTTGACAGGCCTGGTCTGATGTGATAGCTCCTTGGGTGGATCTTGGGCAAGGGGACTGAACGGAGATTCCAGGGAGCCACCTTATTGGCGATTCGCGGTTCATTCAGACGCACCAAGATAGTCGCGACACTCGGACCCGCATCGGCATCGCATAAGACAATAGCCGAAATGCTCAAGGCCGGCGTGGACGCTTTCCGGCTCAACTTCTCCCACGGCGATCATGCCTCCCACGCGCGGTTGCTGGCGTCGATAGCGCGCGCCGAGGCCGACACACGCAAGACCGTGTTGGTGATTCAGGACCTCCAGGGCCCGCGCTTCAGGGTGGGCCCGCTTGGGGCGGACTCCTTTGAT
>JBAQHK010000322.1:0-3263 GCA_049288275.1 bacterium
TAGCTGAAGCGAGCGGCATTCTCCGCGGTATTGAACATCCAGAAGGGATCGCCACCCCACATATGAAACTCGATCGGGGCAACCTGCCCCGCGTAGGAATCAAAGATCACGGTCATCGTGTCTTTGATGTCCTTGCAGTAAGTTCAACCGGTGCCTACGAACTCCTCCAGAAGCGGCACGCGCTGGACCGCAAGCGCGGGGACCGCACTGAGGAGCACAAGGCCCAAGGCCACGATAGCCGTGAGGCGCATACCCTACCTCCTGGGCTCGCCAGGACATGGCAGGCTCCCGGGAGCCGCTGTTGCACCGCAAAAGGCGGTGGTGCCGCCAGCCTATATTCATCCCTTGTGCCGATTATGATATCACGTTTGGCCCGGCTTTTCAACGTCAAACCGCCGCACCCCTCAACCCCTTGCTCCATAAGAAGTTAGCAAGCAAGAAGGCCGGGGGTCGTGGCCCCCGGCCTCACAGCAATCCTCTCACCAGAGGATCCCTACTTCTGTTTCTGGTTACTTCAGTATCACGACTCTCCCGGTGCTAACCTCGCCCAGGGCGTCAAGCTTGTAGTAGTACATGCCGCTCGACACCCGGTTGCCGCCGCTGTCCCGGCCGTCCCAGGTCGCCGAGTAGGAACCCGGCTCCTTCGCCCCGTCAACAAGCCGCGCCACCAGCCGGCCGGTCGGCGAATAGACCGACAGCCTGACATCGCCGGCCATGCCCAGCGCGTAAGCGATCCGGGTCTCTGAGGCCACCGGATTGGGCGCGGCCTGCCCGAGCCACACCGCGCTAGGCGTGTCCCCGATGCTGATTCCGGAAACGTTGGTCGCAAGCGCGCTGGCCGACTGCATCACCTTGTTGCGCATCTTGGGATTGATGACGCTGGCATCCGGATCGTTCTGGACGAAGACCGTGGTGATTACGCCATCCAGATTGTAAACCGCGTTGATCGGATAGGCCCAGTTGAAGTGAAGCGAGTCACCCTTCTGGATGGTGATCATCTCGCCGTCACCGTCGGGCCTCATGTCCCGGAAGGAGTAGTCCCACTCGCCGTAGCCCGGATAGGTGTGGTACTTCTCAACCACCGCCAGGTAAAGATCCGGCGTTGTGTCGTCAATAATGGTGTCCACGGCAACCACATCGAAGATCACGTAGACCGAGTCCCAATCCGCGCTGAAGGACTGACTGAGGTTGATCCTGTAAGGACTCGGGATTGTGAGCAAGCTGTCCAGGGTGTTGCGCAGGAAGATGAAGAACTCCGGATAATTCGGGTTGGTCCCGAACAGGTCCGAGATCTTCTTGCCGTCGTAGCGGAAGTGAGGAACGTAGTCCCAGCCGGCGTAGTAGGCCGACCGCGCCTGAACGTCCGCCGTGGCCCAGCTGAACGTGTAGAAGGGGTCTCCGCCCCAGTAATGCCACTCGATGGGGGCAACCTGCCCCTCATACTCATCGAAGACCACCGTGAGGGAGTCCTTGATGAGGTTGCAGTATCCTCAACCGGTGCCCGTCACATTCTCAATGAGCACCGTGCGCTGTACGGCGAGCGCAGGGAGCGCACTGAGCACTACCAGCGCCAAAACAAAAATGGCACCAGCGCGCATGTACTACCTCCTTTGCCTGTAAGACCTCTGCGACCGTGCCTGTCTATTCCCACTGCTTTGTGGGGATTATGATATCACGTTTGGCCTGAGTTTTCAACGTATTTCGGCGGTTGAGCGGAGCACGCTTGCGATTCCGGCAGATCGTCTGTACCCTTGGGCAGGAAGATCAGGGAGCGCAGCTGTGGAGATCCGCCCGAGCCAATCACCTTGGAGGCCACCGAGCCGCTTGCCCCGGTGCTTGCATGTCGTCGCCCTTGGGATCATTGCCTGGGGACTTCCGGCGCATTTCTCGGCAGCTCATGCCCTTCAGCGAGCGCCGGGCAGACTGAACCGAGCCATCGGTGACGAGCCTCGCCTTCTGGACAGGGCGTCGCTGACGGGTGGCCTTGAGCACCTTATGGAAGACCCGGCCTTTCTCGAGGCTCTCGCCAACCCGCGCCTGCACTCTCTCAGCGCGGTCAGAACAAGGACCGATGAGTGCCGCGCAATTGGCGCTAAGTTGGACAATGCGATACTGAGCCTGCCCGATAGCATCCTGCGTGCGCCCGACCCATTCATCAAGAACATCCTCACGGCGAGGTTGCTCACACTGGAGTTCGAACTCTTCACAACCGAGGACAGCGCCGCCTGTGTGAGGCAAACCGGGGGGCCGCTACTGGTAAAGATGTCCCCCGGTCTGGCTCACTTCGACACCACGGCGACTCTCGTCGCGGCAACGGAGTCCTTCCAAGAGCTCGCCCAACGCTGGAACTCGTGGGGACTCGCGTCACCCCAAGGGTTCGTATACATCTGGATCACCCCAGACTGGAAGCGGCTGGAGCGGGAGCTAGGCTTCAAGCCGGGGGTGGCCGCGTCATGCAGGCCCTGTCGCTACATAGCCGTGGTCTGGCGCGGAAACGTAGCTGACTTCAGAAGAACGGTCAAGCACGAGTTAGCCCACGCGTTCTACTTCTGCAGCATTGGATATGCCCGTCAACCCGAAGTTCCTGAATGGTGGTCCGAGGGATGCGCCACCTACCTCACAGGGGACTTCGCAATGAACTCAGTTGGGACCGGACAGCTCAGCCTAGCTGACAGCGCCGCAGCGCGCGGACGACTGCAGCCCGACCGGCAGTACGTCAAGGCTGCCCGCTGCTTCGCGTACATCCGGGAGGAGTTCGGCGAGGACAGGCTAGGCGCGTTCGTGCGCCGAACCATAATGGAAGGAGCCGCGTCCAAAGCGCTGTGGGAGGTACTCGGCATATCGAACCCGGCCACATTGCTCTCCCGAGCAGAGGCCTACGAGAACACCAAGGCTCGGCGTGCTAACCTTGTGGTCCTCTACTACGTTGGGCTCGTGCTTCTCAGCCTCATGGTATCCAGGCGGCGCGGCTTGCTCGCCGGTTCGATAGCTCTGGCGGCGGCGTCGGTCCCCCTGTGGTTCCTATCCCGGGTGGGGCACCTGAAGTCCGAGACCGTCTTCCCCGCGGTGTCCAACTGGACCATCGCCGGTGCCGCGGCACTCCTCGTGGTAGTCTTGGCCGAACGCTGTTTCCGCCGGTATCGCCGCTGGCTGGGATACCCGTGGTGATTCGCCGTACGGCCCTGGAACTCCAGATTCCGCTTGACAGATATGCATACATCATGCATCATTATGCATATGAGAACTACGCTGAACATCAACGA
>JBAQHK010000323.1:0-2404 GCA_049288275.1 bacterium
ATCATCGGCTGCGCAAGAGCCTCTTCGACCTGCGCCGCGTCGCCGTGGTCGGCGAAGACCAGGACGCGCTGGCGGTCAAGGACAGGCTGCTGGCGGCCTATGGGGAGGAATGCGATTTCGTGGGCTACGTTGTTCCTGCTGGAAGGCAGCCCCGGCCCGAGCTGAGGCCGGTGCTGGGCGACACCCTGGGCGTGGAGGGGGCCGTGGTCGAGCACAGGCTCAACGAGATCTACGTCAGTGACAAGAGGCTGTCGCGCGCTGAGATCGGCCCGGTGGTGATCGCCGCCAGAAGGGCGGGGGCCGAGGTCAGGGTGGTCTCCGATGTGACGGACATTCTGGTGCGCGGCTCCCAGCTGGAGGATGTGGACGGCCTGCCGGTGGTGGTGTTCCCTCCGGCAAGTCTGGCGGGCGCGAGGCTTGTCGCCAAGCGGGCCGCGGACCTGCTGTTCGCGGCGGCCGGATTGGTGGTTCTGGCCGCTCTGCTCCCGGCTGTGTTTGTGGCGCAGACCCTGACCTACCGCAACTACGGTCGCTGGGCCGGGGCGGTGGGCAGGCTGGGCCTGGTGATGTCGGGCAAGATGAGCCTGGTCGGGCCGAGCCAGCAGGTCGGCGGCGAGCCGCTCAAGCCTGGAATAATGGGCCCCTGGCTGGGGATTTCGGGTCTCGCTGGCGAAGACAAGGACAGACTTGATATATATTATATTCAGAACTGGTCCGTGTCGTATGACCTGGAGATCATGCTGGGGGCTTCGGGGGGGATTCGGGGATTGTTCGGGCGGAAGCGCGACCGCATGATCGCACGGAGCGCCCGCGACGGGAGGTAGGCGATGAAGTGCGTGATTCTGATTGTTGCCGGGGTGGTGCTGGCCGCCTCCTGCGGGCTCGCGCAGGGTGACTGGGAGGTCTTCCTCAATTCCAACGACGTGACTTCGTTGTGGGTGGACGCGGACAGCGTGGTGTGGGGCTCCAGGGGAGGAGTGGTGTCCTATCATCCTGCCGCAGGCTCCTTCAGCAAGACCGTGCGGGAGGGCCCGACCGGATTGCGGTCGAGCGACGTGACGGCGGTTGCGACCGACGCCGCCGGCAGACTCTGGGTTGGAACCGCGAAGGCAGGCGTGTGCGTGTCGCAGGCAGGCGCCTGGCGGTTCGAGAACACAGGTAACCTCCACCTGCTGAGCGACCAGGTGCGCTGCATCGCGGTGCTCGGTGACTTGACTGCGGTGGGTACCACCGCCGGACTGTCGCTTTTTCGGGACGGGGAGTTCTGGCGGTTCTTCAGCGGCAACGACTGGGGGCAATCTGATTGCGGCTCGGTTCTGGCGGTGTCACTCAACGGGAGTGAAGTGGTGGTGGGTACCGCCTGTGGCCTGTTCGCCCTCGACGTGGAGAGCCTGGTCTGGACCGAGGTGATCGGCGGCAAGAACACGCCCCTGGTCACCTTCGACGGCCAGGGAGTGTTCTGGGCGGTTACGGACGACTCCATATACACCTACGACGGCAGCTCGGTAAGAGTCATGCCCAAGACCTTCATAGAGCCGGACGACATCCGGGACATTGCGGCAAGCGGGGCGAGTGTCTGGGTGGCCTCCAACTACGGGCCTTCGCGGTACGATGCGGTCCATCGCTACTGGGTGCACGTGACCGGCGGCATCCCGGCCAACCTGCTGGACCTGCGGCGCATCCGGGTCGCCGGCGACGGCCTGGTGTGGATCGGGACCAAGAACGGTGTGGGGCGGCTGGTGGGCGAAGTCTGGGACATTGTCGCTTCCTCCGGCCCGGCTACCAACTACGTCCAGGACATCTGCATTGACAACGTGGGCAGGGTTTGGGTCGGAACAGGCTACCGGTACTCCGGAGCCCCGACCGGGGCGTCGCGGGGACT
Organism: bacterium; assembly: GCA_049288275.1. Lineage (GTDB taxonomy): Bacteria > Arandabacterota > Arandabacteria > Arandabacterales > Arandabacteraceae > JBAQHK01. The sequence continues at coordinate 1,883 of JBAQHK010000323.1, forward strand.
GCTGTGGTTCGACCCGGACTCTGGAATCTGGAACCAGCTCGCGTCCCCCGAGATACCGTCCAGCAACACCATGGCCTGCGAGGTCAATCGCGCCGACGGCTCGGTCTGGGTCGGCTTCTGGGACGGTTACGGCATGATGAGGCTCAACCCCGACAGCCTGACCTGGGTTTCCTACCGCGACATAATGATCTCCAAGAGCTGCCCGGCCATGTACATCGACCCCCAGGGCAACGTTGCCTTCAGCGAGTACTCGGTGGGAGTGGGAGTGCTCTCTCCCGACCGCGAGGTGGTTCACTACTCCGGGGGCACGGCGAACGAGTGCGTGGACGTCAGGTGCTGCATGGCGATCGGGCCGGGGTTGGATGGAACCTACATGATAGGCACCTACTTCGTCAGCAGCGGAGACCCCTGCGCCGCTGGGGTCGTGAATCTCGGCCTGGGCCAGGACTTCACCGACACGTCCGATGACACATGCCGCGCCTGGAAGCCCAAGGACGGCTGGCCGCAGGGAATTGCCACCTA
>JBAQHK010000324.1:0-2210 GCA_049288275.1 bacterium
ACACTTTCGTGACGATGGAGCCACCGTTGTCGATCCCGGGCGGGGGCTACGGGATACATGTCTTGTGGTTCGGCATGGATCCCGATGGCACAATCGACCACTTCGAGTGGAGGACGTCCGAGACCGATCCGCCGGAGGCCTGGCAGTCGACCATCAGTACCGGCTCGTCATTCGTCCTGGAGGCAGGTTTCTCGGGCCAGTGGACCTTCGCGGTGCGCGCAGTGGACAACGATGGCGCGCCGGATCGTTCCCCGGCGAGCCTTACTGTGACTCTAGGCATGTTGCGCGAGCTCAAGCGATGACTTGGATCCTGATGGAAAGGCGGCCCAACTAGTGGCTCTAGCGGACATCGATCAGGCGGCATGGCGCGTGCGAATGGGGCGCGCAAGTGCCCCGCCGCCTCCGATCGCCGCTCAGCCACACCGTTGGGCCGACGAATGAGGCAGGTTGAAGAATGATGCCCAGCCTGGGTGACCACTTACTTGTTGTGTTTATCGCGGTGGCATATCCGCTCATTTTTGCGCTCGACTGGTATAGGCGCCTTTGTCCTCAGCTGGAGAGTGGTGAAACCCACGCTCGACTTAGCTTCTATCTCCGGAGCATGATTGAGCTGTGGCTGCTGACGCCAGTGGTCCTCTTGTGGTGGCTGTGGTCGGGGCGGACATGGGCGGCCGTTGGCATCGGAGTCCCGGGCGGTTGGGCCTTTTGGGTTGGAATCGTCGTCGTTGCCGCGCTTGCGACTGCCCTTGGACGGCAGGTGGCAGTGGTCCGCGGCTCAGCTGAAGCGCGGGCACAGGTGCGGAAGCAGTTCCGAGGTGTCTCAGCGCTGATCGTCCCGCACGACAAGCTCGAACGCCGAATGTGGGTTGGCCTGAGCCTCACGGCTGGTTTCTGTGAGGAGGTCCTCTACCGCGGATTCCTGATGTGGTATTCGATGACCTGGCTTCCGGAAGCGGTCGCCGTGCTCGTTTCCGCGATTGTCTTCGGGGTTGCGCATCTCTACCTCGGGTGGGGAATCGGGGTGCTTCGTGCAACGGTAATGGGCGTGGTCCTGGGTGCTGCGTATCTGCTCACCGGAACACTCTGGGTGCCCATCGTTCTCCACGCAGCGGTGGATGTCACGAGCGGTCTCACTGGTAGTGTTGCCCTTGAGCACTGCGCGCCCGTCACGTGCCAGAAACCAGATGGAGGAGGGGAGTAGCAAGATCTCGAGCGGGGACGGCCCAACAAGTGGCTCGAGCGGACTTCGCCTGGTGTCACGCCGCCTGCGGGGAAAGACGGCAGGCGTCGCGCCACCTTAGGCTGCGCCGCTCAGCCACACCGTTAGCGCGCGGGGCCCAGCCACCTGAGGAGCGACCGTGTACTTGGAAATCGCGCTTGACAAGAGCGGCTGGCGTGCTTACAATGTGATTACGGAGGAGCTATCACCATGAAAGCACGAATCGTGAAGATTGGCAACTCACAGGGCATCCGTATTCCCAAGCCGCTGATACTCCAGGCGGGCCTGAAGGGCGAGGTGGATCTCCAGGTCGAGGACAATCGTCTGGTCATAAGCCGTAGGGGCCGTCCGCGAGGAAAGTGGGCCCTGGCCTACAGTCTTATGGCGCAACGTGGAGATGACAAGTTACTCGATGGCGACGTGCTGACGGGCAGCCAGTGGGATGAGGAGGGGTGGCAGTGGAAGTGAGTCGATTTGATGTCTATCTGGTCAATCTCGACCCGACCGTGGGCAGTGAGATTCGCAAGAAAAGGCCTTGCACCGTCATCTCTCCCAACGAGATGAATGAGCATATCAGGACGGTCATAGTAGCACCCATGACAACCAAGGGGCATGGCTATCCCACGCGTGTGGAATGCAGGTTCCGTGGAAAGTCAGGGCAGATCGTTCTTGATCAGATCAGAACCGTGGACAAGGCTCGCCTCGTGAAGCGGCTGGGAGCGCTCGATGTGCGCACAGCTGAGCAGGTCTTGTCGGTTCTAGGGGAGATGTTCGCGCGCTAACAAGTGGCTGGAGCGGACGATGCTCGCGTCAAGTCGCTTGCGCAGAAGCACGCAAGCGCCGCGCCGCCTGGCCGCGCCGGTGAGCCACACCGTTATGCTGCTGGGATCGTCGCTATGACAGGCGAGAGGAGTGAGTCTTGAGCCATTTCGCGAGGGCGGGCTTCGACAGGCCGCCCGCAGCGAGCTGCGAGGTCATCGTGAAGGCCTCT
>JBAQHK010000325.1:0-26162 GCA_049288275.1 bacterium
GTTTCCGCGCGCGGGTCGGGGCCGCTCGCGCGGGCGCGGCGCCTCAGGAACTCCTGCTTCATCCCTCCCGCCGACGGGCCCGGTCTCACCAGCGCCAGGGCCAGCGTCGCATCGGCTTTGGTCGAGGCCCGCATCATGCCGAGCAGGCTTCGGACCGCCGGGGACTCCAGCTGGAAGCAGCTCAAGGTGTGGGCGCGCTTGAGCATGTTCGCTGTCGGCGCGTCATCGGCAGGGACAGCGGGCTCCGCCCCGTAGCGCTCGGCCACCGCCCGGCGGGCCTCCTCGATCGTGGAGAGCGCGCGGTTGCCGAGCAGGTCTATCTTCACCAGGCCGATCCTCTCGATAGCGCGCATGTCCAGCTGAGTGACCTGGATGCCCTTGGCGGCCATCTCCAGGGGCGTGTAGTAGGTGATCGGCCGGTCGGAGACCACGATGCCGCCGCAATGCACGCTGCTGTGGTTGGGAAAGCCGATCACCGCCTGGGCGAGATCGCCGATCGCGCGGCGCTCTCCCAGCGCCAGCTCGGGCTTGATCGTGCCCAGCACCCCGGCGATCGTCCCGGCCGGGTCCTCGCAGCGGCGCCAGGGTAGCCGGTCGGCCAGCGACTGGGCCTCATAAGCGCTCAAGCCCAGGGCCTTGCCGGTCTCGCGCGCGGCAAGCCGCAGCTCGAAGGTGGACCTTGTGGAGATCATGGCGGTGTTGGAGACGCCGAAGCGCCTGTAGGCGTATTGAATCACCTCGTCCCGCCGCCTCCAGGCGACGTCGATATCCAGGTCGGGGTAGTCCGGGCGAAGCTCGTTCAAGAAACGCTCGAAGAGGAGATCCTCGGCCACGGGATCGCTCTGGGTTATGCCGAGGAGATAGGCGATCATGGAGCCGGCGCCCGATCCCCTGCCGGCCACGGGTATGCGCTCGCGCTCGGCGAAGCCCACGATCTCGGCCACGACCAGGAAGTAGTCGGCCATGCCCAGGCCGCCGACGACACGCAGCTCCTCGGCCAGCCGCGCGCTGGCCTGCCGGCGCCGGGCGGGGTACTTCCGGGCCAGGGCATCGCGGCACATCGCCTCAAGCCTCGCCTGCGACTCCTCGGGCGAGGCCGCGAGCCGCGGGAAGTGAGCCTTGCCGAGCTCGAGGTCGAGATCGGCCATCTCGGCGATTCGCGCCGACTCGGTGAGGAGCTCGGGCTCGGCCGCGAAGAGGCGCTCGATCTCAAGCCCGCCTGCGAGCGACGGCTCGCGAGGCGTCAGGGCAACCTCGCTCACCGTCTTGCCCTCGCCGATCGCCCTCAAGATCCGCGCGACGGCGTACTCGCTCGGATCGCGGCACAGGCTGTCCCAGGAAGCCACGGCTGGGATCCCGTGGCTGCGGGCGGCCGCCAGCGCCGCCCGGGCTGCGCCCGGCTCAAGGTCGTTGGCAACGACCTCGAGCCAGACGTGGTCGGGCCCCAGCGAGTCTCTGACCCTGAGGGCGGAGTCGGTGCTGCGGCCCAACACCGCGATCTCTCCTGACGCCCGGCATATTCTCTCGAGGAGCATGGTCTCCGGCTCGAGGCCGGCTGCGGTGACGATCGCGCAGAGATCGCCGTAGCCCTGGCGGTCCAGCGCAATCACGCCGAAGCGCTCGCCGGTGACGGGACAGGCGATGTCGGCGCCCAGGAGCGGTTTTATGCCCCGGGCCCGGCAGGCCTCGTAGAACTCCAGGGCTCCCGAGACGTTGCCCGTATCCAGGATGGCGCCGGCCGGCAGCCCCTGCTCCTCGAGCCACGCGGCGAGCCCGTCGGCGGGCACGGTTCCGCGAAAGAGGCTGTGTCTACTTCGTAAGCGAAGGGGTACGAAGGACGTAACCATAAGAGTCGCGCTCCAGACGCCCCATGAGATTGACCGATCTGCCGGCTATGACCGCGGAGTGGCCGAACTTGGCCCGTATGGAGTCCAGCGAGGAATAGAGAGGCTTCAACCTGTCGAGCTTGGCCTCGTCGGCCGTGGCGCCGGCCGCCGCATCCCACACGCCGCCAAGCCACTGCTCTTCGGCGCCGGGAAAGGCGAGCCCCGCGAGAGTGATCCCCACCAGCCGGACGCGGCAGCGGCGCCAGGCGGCGGTGAAGCCGCGGTTGGCCAGGGTGAAGGCCACTCGATCGAGCACCGAGGCCTCGCGATAGGCGGCGCGCCGTGCGTCCGCCTCGCCGTCGGCGTAGCGCACTCTGACCTCAACCGTCGCCGGCACGGCCCCGATTGCGCGGGCGGCGCGGCAGGCGCGCTCCGTGAGGTAGTAGAGCGTGGCCGTGATCTCCTCTCGGTCTATGGTGTCCCGCGCAAAGGTGGTCTCGCGCGATATGGACTTGGGCAGGCAGGGCCGCACGTAGGGGTCGCGCCCGCGCACGCGTTCGTGAATCAGGAAGGCCCTGCGCCCGAACACCGCCTGAAGATAGCGCAACGGGAACCGCCTCAAGTCGCCGACGCTGGTCACGTTGATCTGGCGCAGCGCCTCGGTGGCTACGCGGCCTATGCCCGGCACATCGCCGACCGGCCTGTCGCGCATGAAGTCCTCTTCCTCGCCCGGAGGCACCACGGCCACCCCGTCGGGCTTGGCGGCCTTGGCCGCCAGCTTGGCTATCATCCGGTTGGAGGCAAAACCTATGGTCACCGTGGGCCCCACCTCTCGCTTGATTGCGGCTTTGATCTCGCGCCCGAGGATCGCGGGATCGCGCCGCGAGGCCGCGGTTCCGGCAAGATCGCAGAAGGCCTCGTCGAGGTAGGTCTCCACCGCCGGAGTGAGCCGCCGGCAATGGTCGAAGATGTGCTCGGCAAAGGATGCGTAGACGTGCTGGTGACCCTTCAAGACCACGGCCTCGGGGCAGACGCGCACCGCCTGCGCTATGGGCATGCCGGTGCGCACGCCCCGGCGCCGCGCTTCGTAGGAGGAACTTGCGACCACTCCCGAGCCCACGATCACCGGCTTGCCGCCCAGATGCGGGAAGCGCACCTGTTCGACCGACGGGAAGAAGGCGTCTATGTCGAGATACATTATCGCCGCGGTCATGATTCAACCATCACCAGATCCAGCTGCCAGGTCATGTCGTCGCTGTTGAAGTGCATCTGGTAGACGTCGCCGGAGTCCGAGGTGACCGAGAAATAGTGGATCTTGGCCTCACCCTCGCGGTCCAGCCAGTAGCAATTGACTTTGGTCACCCGGTGCATCTGCCCCCGCCGCATGAAGACAATGGGCTTGATGGTCCCTCCGCCGAAATCCGCCCTGACCTTTATCTTCTCATCGAGGCGCTCCACCAGCACCGGGCTCACCTCAGCTTTCCTACCGGAATCTTTCCTACCGGAGCTTCCTTACCAGGCCCACCACCTTGCCGGCGATGCGCAGCCTGTCGCGCGCGGAATCCACAATCACGGACTTGTATGCGGGATTCCTGGGCACCAGTTCAATCTTCCCGCCGCGCCTGCGCATCACCTTCACCGTTGCCTCCTCGTTTCCGAGGCAGGCGACCACGGTGTCGCCGTCCTGGGCGTCGTCCTGCCGGCGGACGATCACGTAGTCGCCATCCAGCACGCCCGCGTCTCTCATGCTGCTGCCCTTGACTCTCACGGCGAAGTGGTCGGCCTCTCCCTGGAAGAGCGCGGCCAGGTCAAGCTGGCCCTCCCGATTCTCCACCGCGGTTATGGGCAGCCCCGCTGCGACCTTTCCCACTATGGGCACGCCGCGGGCCGGTCTCAAGCCGGGGCTGAGCGAGAGCCTCCTGCCTGCTCGCGTGAGGAAGCCTTTCCGGACCAGGGCTGCCAGATGCTGGCTTACCGTGGCCGAGGAGGCGAGCCTGAACCTCCGCCCTATCTCGCGGTATGAGGGGAACCTATCGCGGTCCCTTATCGAGGCGATTATGTAGTCCAGGATCTGACGTTGGCGCTCGGTTAGCGGCCTCATTTTCTCACCCTCTTCCAAAATACCAAACAATTGTTCGGTAGTCAAGCTGTTTTTGAGGCGTGGGTTTGGGGCGCGAAAAGGCATCGGGAAACTAAGGGATCGGGGCAGGGACTGTGTCGGCCCGGTCCGGCAGGCTTACAGACCGGCGGCGATGGCCAGGCCGCTGGCTACCCAGGCCACGGCAACGATCGCCAGCGACACCGAGTAGTAAAGCAAGGGCCGGCGCGCGCGCAGGCTCACCAGACCCTGATTGAGCCCCAGGCCGACTCGGTAGCCCAGAGGCAGAAACACCCCGCCGAGCGCGGCCCAAATCAGGCCCTCGGCCGCCATGAAATCCACGTAGCCGCCTTGGCGGTTGAAGGACAAGAGGTACTGGCAGGGCGCCACGCGCATGCCGATCGCGTAGAAGGCTGTGCCCGCGACCAGGCCGGCCGCTACGCCGGTTGCCACTCTGGCTGCCACGCTGCGGTGAAGCCTGGCACCCGCGACGGCCGAGGCGCCGGCGAGCGCGCCGCCCGCCAGTCCAACGGCCAGGCAGGAGTTGGCTTTGCACATGAAGGAAAGCCCCAGGATCGGCACGGCCAGCTGCTTCACGGCCACGGCAACCACAGCCACGCCCACGAGGCCCGCCGGCCTCCTCGCCAGCGCAAGCAGCACCGCCATCAGGCCTATCCCCAGACCTGTCAAGATGTCGCCCTTGTAGGGTATCGAGGCGGATTTCATGGCTCCGCCTACGCCTACCTCGAGCAGGCCCCACACCGATCCAAGAACCAGTATTGCTATGGCTACGTCGCGCCTGGACATCCCATTGCCGTCAGACTTGTTCATCTTGCCGTCCTCCCGATCGGTTCGACCGATGGCAGATTATAGCTGGGCCCGGCGATTCTTGCAAGTCTTACCTTCGTCGGCCGGGCTCACCGAGCTCCCCCGGCCGGCCCCACGGACCGGGAAGCCTTGACAATGGGCCGCGGACGTGATAAGCTAGAGGCAATCATAAGGAGGCCGAAAGCGTGAGAACAGCCGCACTTACAGGTTTGTTGGCCCTGACCCTGATGATCGCTGCTCCCATCGCCTGGGCGGGAATACCGGTGGCCGCCAACTGCGAGCTCTGGGCCAGCCCCGACACCGCCGAGGTACGCGATACCATCGATCTCTATGTTGTGGTCAGGGATCTGTATGGGGAAGTGATCCCCGGGATGTCGTGCGACTTCTTCAGTGATCGAGGGGCGACCGACGTGATCATAGGGACCCCGGACGAGTCGGACGAAGACGGTCTGGCCTCCGCGCGGATCACTACGGTGTACGAGCCTTTCTTCAGCGTTTCCCACATAACCGTGGACATCGAAGGGGTTACCATCGGACCGATAAGCCTCTACTGGGAGTGCCGCGCGGGAGTGGATCCCAGGGGCCGGGAGGCCTCGGGGGCGCCCTTGGTCTCAAGTAACGCACCCAATCCCTTCGGCTCGACCACCGAGATCCGCTATTCTGTGGGCGCGGCCTGCGAGGTCGGGCTTGAGGTCTTCGACGTCCAGGGCAAGATCGTGAGGACCCTGACGGCCGGCGCGGTTCCGGCCGGCAGTCATACCATTGTGTGGGACGGAAAGGACCAGGCAGGAAGGCCCGTGCCCTCGGGTGTCTACTACGTGAGGACCGCCCGTCCGTCGGTCTCTGCTGGCCGGAGCGTGCTGCTCCTAAGGTAGGCGGTCCAGGCTCTCTCTTATTTCCGACGCAACGGCCTGGTAGTCCGCGCGCCCTGTCAAGTCCACCCACACTATGTCGGCTTCCCGCTTGAACCACGTGATCTGGCGCTTGGCGAAGTTGCGGGTGTTGGTCTTGACCAGCCTGATGGCCTCCTCCAGCGCGATCTCGCCGTCCAGGTGGCGCAACACCTCGGTGTAGCCCAGAGTCTTTGTCACCACCGGGCCGCCGGCGTAACCCGAGCCAGCCAGACGCCTCACCTCATCGACGAAGCCGGATTGGAACATCTCATCGACCCGCTGGTCGATCCGTCTGTAGAGCTCCTGGCGCTCGCGCGTCAGGCCCACCTGGACGCAAGCCCATCCGATGGGCCGAGCCTGCTTCTCCAGGTCGCTCATCCGCTTGCCCGTGAGTTCATGGACCTCGAGAGCTCGCACGATTCGAGTGAGGTTGGTGGAATGAACCTGACGGGCCTTGTCGGGGTCCACCCGGAGAAGATCCTCCCACAGCGCGCCGACTCCCCTGCGCCGCGCCTCCTCACCCAGCCGCCGCCGGACCGCCGGGTCTGCCGCCGGCCCGTCGAAGATCCCCCGCAAGAGGGCCCTCACGTAGAGCCCGGTCCCCCCTACCACCACCGCCGGCTTGCCCCCGGCCAAGATCCTGTCTATGGCGCTCCTGGCCCCGCGCTCGAATTCCTTGGCCGTGAACTGCCTATCGGGCGCCACGATGTCTATCATGTGATGGGGCACTCGCCCCGTGATTGCCGGACCGGGTTTGGCGGTGCCGATGTCCATCAGGCGATACACCAGTCGGGAGTCCGCAGACACGATCTCGGCCCCGAGGCTGGCTGCCAGGTGGAATCCGACGTCGGTCTTGCCCACGCCCGTGGGTCCGACGAGAACGATCACGGCGGGCGGCGCGGGACGACTCACTTGCGCATGAACCTTCTTTCGATCTCGTCCCAGGATAGCCTGATCATGGTGGGGCGTCCGTGGGGGCAGGCCAGCGGCATGCGGGAGGCGAAGAGCCGGTCAATCAGCGACCGGGTCTCTTCCTGGTTGAGCCTGTCGCCGGCCTTGATCGCGGCCTTGCACGCGAAGGCCGCTGCCAGCAGATGATAGATGTCGTGGCTGTCGCGCCGGTTCTCAATAACCTCGTCCACTATCTCGCCCAGCACCCGTTTCTTGTCGCCCTGCTTGAAGGCCGCAGGCACGGCCTCGATCACGTAGGTCCGCTTGCCGAACTTCCTCAAGTCGAAGCCCATCTGGCGGAACTTGTCGAAGTGCTCGTCGATCACGTCCTCTTCCTCCGGAGTGACCTCGACTGTTTCCGGGAACAAGAGCTCCTGCATCACCGGCTCCGATCCCTCCAGGTGCTGCCGGACCTCCTCGTACAGCACACGCTCGTGGGCCGCGTGCTGGTCTATGAGATAGAACTCCTGGTCGGACTCGGCGAGGATGTAGGCGTTCTTTATCTGGACGATCGGCGCCACCTGCGCGGAAGTCTGGGCCGAGGGCTGGCTCTCCTCCTCCCTGCCGGTCCTGTAAGTCGTCCGCGCCTCGGAGACCAGGATCTTGCCCCTGTCGAAGAGCGGAATCGGCCGGATCGGCCTGCCTGCCGCCCGCGCCTCGCCCAGCGGGGGGCGGGGCAGGAGCGGCGGGATCATCTTGCGTGAGGTCAGCGCGCTCTCCACCGCGCGCAGGACGAAGTTGCGAACCTCCCTCTCTCTGCGGAACCTCACCTCACGCTTGGTAGGATGAACGTTGAAGTCAGCCTCGGAGGGATCGATGGTGATCAGAATGACGCCGGTGGGATAGCGGTTTCTCATCAGAGTGTTGCCGTAGGCGTCGCAGACCGCTCTCACCACGGCTCGGTTGTCCACAGGCCGCTTGTTGACGAAGATGGAGATGTAGCCGCTGGAGGTCCTGGCCTCCTCCGGTCGCGACAGGAAGCCGCACAGCTGGATGTGCTCGTCGGAGACGTTGAGAGCTATGGAGTCCTCGCCGAAAGTGCGGCCCAGGATGCTCCCCACTCGCTCCTCGATGCTTTCCACCGCCGGCAGACTCAGGATGACCTTGCGGTCGCGAACGAGCCTCATCGCTATCCAGTAGTGGCTCATCGCATGAGTGGCAAAAGTCCTCACCACGTGTCGGACCTCGGTGGCCTTGGACTTGAGGAACTTGGCCCGGGCCGGGGCGTTGTAGAAGAGGCCGGTGACCTTGATCGTGGTCCCCACCGACCGGGCGGCCTTGCCCCGCTCCACGATCTCTCCCCCCCGGACCACCAGCCTCGTGGCAATCTCGCGGTCAGCGGCCCGTGTGACCAGTTCGACCTCCGACACGCTCGCTATCGCCGCCAGAGCCTCTCCCCGAAACCCCATGGTGCGGATCGACTCCAGGTCTTCGGCGGTGGTGATCTTGCTCGTGGCGTGACGCTCGAAGGCCAGAGCCGCGTCCTCCTCCGACATGCCCGCGCCGTCGTCGGTGACCCTTATCATCTCGCGGCCTTCGCCCTTGGTTTCCACGGCGATCGACGATGCCCCGGCATCGATCGCGTTCTCAACCAGCTCCTTTATCACCGACGAGGGACGGTCCACGACCTCGCCGGCCGCGATCATGTTGACTACCCTCGGGTCGAGTACTCTAATCTTTGCCATCTTCGGCGGCCTCTCTCTTCAGGGCGATCCTCCGCAACGCCGCGATCTCCTCCAGCGCCCGCGCAGGAGTGAGGTTGTTGAGATCCATCTCTCTGAGGCGCCTCGCCAGCTCCTTTTCGGTCTCCCACAGGGTCAATTGCGTGTCTCCGGAGACCGGCGAGTGCTCACCCCGGGCCAGTCGGGGGATGTTGCCCGCGCCGTACTCGTCTTCCTCCAGATTGGCCAGGATCTCCTTGGCCCGCTGGATCACTCCATCGGGCAGGCCGGCCAGCCGCGCAACCTGAATGCCGTAGCTTCTGTCGGAGCCGCCTTCCACGATCCTGCGGAGGAACACTATCTTATCACCGTACTCCTTGACCTGCACGTTGAGATTCTTGACCCTGGGGAGGATGCCGGCCAAGTCGGTCAGCTCGTGATAGTGAGTGGCGAAGAGGGTCAGCGGCGCTGTACGCCCGTTGCTGTGGAGATACTCGATCACCGCCCAGGCAATGCTCAACCCGTCGTAAGTGCTGGTGCCGCGGCCGACCTCGTCCAGCAGCACCAGGCTCCTGTCGGTGGCGTTGTTGAGGATGTTGGCGGTCTCCACCATCTCGACAAGGAACGTGCTCTGTCCCCTTGCCACCCGGTCGGTGGCGCCAATCCGGGTGAAGACCTTGTCCACGATACCTATTGTGGCCTCGGAGGCCGGCACGAAACTGCCCACCTGCGCCATCACCACGGCCAGGGCAACCTGCCTGATGAAAGTGGACTTGCCGGCCATGTTGGGCCCGGTGATCACCGCTATCTGGCTTGCCTGGTCCAGCAAGGTGTCGTTGGGTACGAACTGGTCGCCGCCCAGAAAGCGCTCGACCACGGGGTGGCGGCCGCCGCGGATCTCTATCCGGCGCTCGTCGCTGATGCGGGGCCTCACGTAGTCGCTCGCCCGCGCCACCTCGGCGAATGAAGCCACAACGTCAATCTCGGCAACCGCTCTCGCCGCATCCTGGATGGCGGTGGCGGCGCCGGCGACCTTGCGCCTCAATTCATCGAAGATCGCCTGCTCCACCTGGGAGGCGTCCTCCTCGGCCCGGAGTATCTCGGCCTCCTTTCGCTTGAGATCCTCGGTGACGAAACGCTCGCCTCCGACCAGGGTCTGCTTGCGTACGTAGTCCTGAGGCACGTTCCTCAAGTTGGCCTTGCTGACCTCGAGGTAGTACCCGAAGACCCTGTTGTAGCCCACCTTGAGCGACTGTATCTTGGTTCGCTCTCTCTCGCTCGCCTGAAGCTCGAGAATCCATGCGCGGGCCTCCCGCGAGGCCGCCCTGAGGCCGTCCAGACGCGGGTCGTAGCCGTCCTTTATCACTTCGCCGTCCCTGAAGACCACCGGCGGCTCGTCCTTGATGGCCTCCGAGATCAGCTTCTCCACCGATTCCAGATCGGGCATGCCGGCGGATGCGCGGGTCAAGACCCCGGAGCTCGCCCCCGAGACGGCGCGCCTCAAGTCCGGAAGACACCCCAGGGACTCCTTGATCGCCACCAGATCGCGGGGTCCCGCCCGCTCGGTGCAGACTCGGCCCACCAGCCGCTCGAGATCGCCTATCTTGCGCAGAGTGGAACGAACGTCCTTTCTCAGGATGTCGTCGGCGACCATTTCCTCCACGGCCTCCAGCCGGCCGCGTATGGCCTCGGCGTCCACCAGCGGTCTTCTCAGCCAGGCCCTGAGCTGCCTGCCGCCCATCGGGGTCAGCGTCCGGTCGAGCACGGCCAGAAGCGATGCTCCCTTGTCCTCGGGGTGAAGGGGCCCGAGGATCTCCAGGTTGGCCAGCGATGCCTCGTCGATCTCCATGTAGCCCGCGAGCCTCTCCACCACCAGGCGCGACATGTGCGGGAGCAGGCGCTTCTGGGTCCGCCGGAGATAGGAAACCAGCGCGCCGGCCGCGCCCACCGCGAGCGGCACTGCCCGGCAGCCGAAGCCCTCAAGCGTGGCGACCGCGAAATGCTCGCATACCGTTGCTGAAGCCGTCTCCTCTAGGAACAGCCAGTCATCCAGCGGGGTGAGCGCCACCCCGGCAACCGCCTGCTTGAGCCTCACGACGACAGCCTCCGGCAGCGACTCCCTGGGGTAGAGGATCTCTCTCGGTGCAGATTTGGCGATCTCGCCCGCGGGGTCCGAAGCCTCGATCTCCGCGATGGTGAACTCCCCGGTGGTGAGATCCGCCCTGGCGATTCCCCACCGGCCCTCGCCGCCCGAGACCGCAATCAGGTAGTTGTTCTCCTTCTCATCCAGCAAGAGCGCCGAGGTCACCGTGCCCGGAGTGATAACCTCCACCACCCTTCGCTTCACCAGCCCCTTGGCGTCCCGGGGGTTCTCCACCTGGTCGCATATGGCAACCTTGTGGCCGGCCGTCACAAGGCGCGCCACGTAGGTGTCGACCGCGTGATAGGGCACTCCGGCCAGGGGTACGCGCTTCTCCCCTTCCCTGGAACGGGACGTGAGAGCTATCCCCAGAACGCGCGCCGCCGTCACGGCGTCGTCGTAGAAGGTCTCGTAGAAATCGCCCATCCTGAAGAGCAGTATGGCGTCGGGATAGTCTTTCTTTATGCTCTGGTACTGGGACATCACGGGCGTTTCTTGCGGCTGCTTCGGCATGTTACCAAGAAGGACCGGTGGTCATGGTTCCGGGCCGGGCGCCTCGCTCACACGAACGTCTCCCAATGCCGGCACCGGGGACATCTCCAGAGAACCTCGTTTGACTTGTAGTCGCAATTACGGCAAACGTAATGCTCTTCGTCGGACGAGAAACCGTTGAAGGCCTCAACCATGGCCTTGAGGGAAGCCTCAACGTCGCCCTTCTCATAGTAGAGCCTGGCCAGTGCCTGCTTGACCTTCCTGGATCCGGGATCGACCTCGAGTGCTGCCTTGCACAGCCTCAGCGCCTCCTCGATGTTGCCCTTCTTGCGATGGATGTTGGCCAGGGTCATTATTGTGGTGACGTCGCTCGGGTTCCTCTCCAAGACGTCGTTATAGAGATCCACGATCTTCTCGAACCGGCCCTTCTCGTAGAAGGCTCTCTCCAGCCTCTTGAAGGTGGTGTAGGCGATCGCCGGGAACAGGGTGACTATCCGGCGCCACGAGGATATCGCATCGTCTATGGAGCCGGTGGCATAGTAAACGTCGCCGAGGTACAGGTAGGCCGCAGCGCATTCGGAGTCTATCTTCAGAGCGTCCTTGAGGCTGGACTCCGCCTCCTTGAGGTTGTCGCTGTCAAGGTAGGATTTGCCCACGTAGGCCTTGTAGAGTGCCAGGGCGTGGGTGTCGTCCACCCGCTTGATCTTGGACACGTCCCGGCGAACCAGGTAAGCCTTGTCCCATTCCCCGAGCTGCTCGTACACGTCCAGCATCTCGTTCATCGCCTTCTCATCGCGCGGCCTGAGCTCCCGCACCTGCTCGTAGATCGCCGCGGCCCGGTCCAAGCGCTCTGCCTTTCGATAGTCTCTGGCCAGGCTCAAGAGGACCCTGGCCATGGTGGTCTTGGGAATGGTGGTCCTGACTGTGAGCTCGCGGTGGATCTGCGTGGCCCTGGCCAGATCCCCGCTTTCGCGCAGGGCGTCCCCCAGCCTGAGGTAAGCGTCCACGTTCTGAGGCTCGCTGCGGACTGCCTCCCGGAAGGAAGTCAGTGCCGCACCGTACTCGCCGTCCAGGAGCGCGGAAATCCCCTCGATGTACGGATTCTTTCCGGCCGCGCGCTTGCGCTTCTCGGTCTGGTGCCTGAGGATCTGATAGGCCAGTATGGCGAGCACGCACAGGGTCAGGATGTAAAGCAGGGTCACGGGGCCACTTCCTTTCCTTCCTCCTCCTCTTCCTCCTCGCGCGCTTTCACATCACCCAAGGCCTCTTCGATGGGCAGGCTCCGGATTGCGACAAGCTCGGCCTCGAGGTCGCGGGTTCTCTTCTTCAGGCGACGCACGGTCAGTCCCAGATCCACGAAGTAGTACAGGCTGTAGACCAGCGTCAGGCCGACCCCGATCGCGAAGGCGGCGAAGAGCGCCACTATCAGCGGGACGCCGTAGTAGGCGCGGAACCAGAACAGCTTGATGTCCACGGGCTGGCCGGTGTTGTAGGCCGAGAAGGCGATCAGCGCGATGACCACCACCAGGAGCGCAATCGCCGCAAGGGCTCTAGACACGTTCATGTTAGGGTCCCGCCTTTCTCAAAGGGCGGTCGCAGGCTACGATCCACCTGGTAACCGAGGACACGCGTGCGACCACCGTCTCCCCTCTTCTTACACCTTCGTGGGGCAACTTGGCAAGCCAGTTTTCGCGGGTGCGCCCCAGGGCCATCCCGGACTCCCTCCGGCTCGACCCCTCGACGAGGACCTCGACCTCGCGACCCAGAAGCGCCCGCTTCTTCAGGTCGGTGATCTGGTTCTGCAGCGCGACCGCCCGCTTCAGCCTGGCGGTCTTCTCGCCGCGCGTGACGTCGTCGGCGAGCCGCGCGGCCTCGGTGCCATCCCTCGGCGAGTAGATGAAGGTGAACGCCGCGTCGAAACCGATCTGGCCCAGGGCCCCGAGCGTTTGAGCGAAGTCCGGCTCGGTCTCCGTCGGGAAGCCTACCATGATGTCGGTGGTGACGGCAAGACCGGGGATCTCGTGCCTTGCAAACTCCACCATCCTCTTGAAATCGTGGAGAGCGTAGCCGCGGTTCATCAGTTGCAGGACACGGTCCGAGCCGCTCTGAAGCGGCAGATGAAGGTGCTCGCAGACCTTGGGCAGGTCGCGCATGGCCTCCACCAGGCCAACGCTCAAGTCCTTGGGATGCGAAGTGGTGAATCTCACTCGCTCCAAACCGCCCAGTCCGTCGACCGCGCAGAGCAGGTCGGCGAAGGCCGCGCCGCCGTCCCGGTAGGAATTCACGTTCTGTCCGATCAGGGTGACTTCCTTGGCACCCACTGCGACCAGACGGCGCGCCTCTTCCAGGATCGTCGTAATGGGCTTGCTTCGCTCCCTGCCGCGAACGTGAGGCACCACGCAGTAGGAGCAGAAGTTGTCGCAACCCTGCATGATGGTGACGAACGCCGTGATCCCCTCGCGACTCCGGGGAGTGAGGCTGTAAAGACAGGTGGGCTCCGGCGAGGCCGCCACCAAAGGGTGGGGCCGGTTTGCGGCCTGCTCCAGAATCTCCGCGAACGACTGGTAGGCGTCGAAACCGGCGACCACGTCGGCCCCGGCCGACCGTCCGGCCGCGGCCAGACGCTGGGCCACGCAACCTATCACCGCGACCACCAGGCCCGGCCTCTCGGTCTTCAGCGCGACCATCTCCCTCGTCCTGGCGAGCGCCTTTTTTTCCGCGCGGTCTCTGACCGCGCAGGTGTTGATCACAATCACCGATGCCTGCCTGGGGTCGGCGACCCGGGAGTAGCCGTTTCGGGCAAGCAGATCCGAGATGAACTCCGAATCGTAGATGTTCATCTGGCAGCCGTGGGTCTCGATGTAGAATCCGCGCTTGATGCCGGTGGTCTTCATGCTCCGCCCGCCCGTCAGGGTCGGCCCGCGGGCTCCGCCCACACCGCGCCCTCGGCCCAGTCCACCACTCGCGCCCGGACCAGGGTGTTGGCCGGCAGGGCGGCCTTGAAATCAACTTTGACATAGTTGCCGGCGAGGCCGGTGGCGCCGCACCGATCGGCCTTGCCGAGGATCAGGACATCGATGGTCTCCCCCACGAGGCTCCTCCGGAAGGCCGCCCCCTTCTCTCTTCCCACGCGGCGCAGCTCCGCACTGCGTCGGCTTCTGGTTTCCGGATCCACCTGGCCATCCAGGCTGCAGGCCGGTGTCCCCGGCCTGACCGAGAACGAAAAGACGTGCAGGTAGGTCAACCCGAGGTCCCTGACCAAGTCGAGGGTGTTGGCAAAGGCACGCTGGTCTTCCCCCGGAAAGCCCACCATCACGTCGGCTCCAACGCCGCAGCGGGAGACCGAACCGGTGATCTTGTCGATCACCCCTCGATAGAAGCGGCTGTCGTAGGGACGTCCCATGCGGCGCAGCACCCGGTCGTCGCCGCTCTGAAGGGGTACGTGGAAGTGGGAGCAGACCTTGGACGATCGGTCGGCAGCCAACTGAATCAGCTCGTCGGTGAGATCGGTGGGTTCGACCGAGCTCAATCTGAGACGGGCCAGCCCGTCTATGTCGGCAAGCGCGACCAGCAGCCGCGCGAGCGAGGTCTTGGGCGCCAGGTCCTTGCCGTAGGCGCCCAGATGCACTCCGGTGAGCACGATCTCACGGTATCCCTCACCGACCAGGGTCTCGACCTCGGCGCGCACCTCGGCTGCCTGCTTGCTTCGGCTTGCGCCCCTTGCCGCGGGCACCGCGCAGTAGGCGCATCGGTTGTCGCAGCCGTCCTGGATCTTGACGAAGGCTCGCGTGTACGTGCCGAACCCGTGCAGGTACCTCGTCGACCCGGCGAGGTTGGCCCGACTCGGGTCCCCGGTCTTGACCAGGGGCCGAGCCTGCTTGGAAAGACCCAGATAGGCCTCGATGTCATCCTTCTCCGGGTTGCCGAGCACGACGTCCACGCCCGCTATGGCAGCCAGGTCCTCAGGGCTTCGCTGGGCGTAACAGCCTGTGACCACAACAAGCGCGCCCGGGTTTGACCTCAGCACCCTCCTTACCGCCTGACGCGACCTGTAGTCGCTCTTGGAGGTAACGGTGCAGGTGTTGACCACGCAGACGTCGGCCGCAAGCGGATCGCTGTCGGCCACATAGCCCAGCCGATAGGCTGCCTCTCGCATCTGCTCGGTTTCAAACTGGTTGAGTTTGCATCCAACGGTGATGAACCCGACCGACCTCATGCCGCAAGGTCCCACTTTCCGCATCGGCCGCCCCAGCGGGATATCAGGGCGCCGCCCGCGAGGATCTCGATCACGTCGCAGCGGTTGGAGCAGCCGGTGCACTCGAAGACCTCGCTTGCCAGGTCGCCGCCGGCGACATCGAAACCCTTGAACCTGGACGCGCCTCCCGCCGGGCCTTCGGCCAGCGCCAGCAGCGCCACGCCTATTGCCCCCATCACGTCGTAGTGTTCCGGCACCTGCACGGCCGTGCCGATCTCCCGTTCGAAGGCCCTGACCACCGCGGGATTGCCGGCCACCCCTCCCTGGAACACCACCGGCGGCACAATGGTCTTGCCCTTGGCCACCCCCGAAAGGAAGTTCCTGGCCAGGGACTCGCACAGACCCCTCAGGATGGCGCCCCTGGGGGCCCCGCGCTGCTGCTTCTCCAGGATGTCGGTCTCGGCGAAGACCCCGCACCTGCCCGATATCTGCACGCTCTCGGCAGCCGACGAGGCGAGGGCGGCCAGCTCGCTCACCGTGATTCCCATCCTGGCCGCCTGGTAGTCGAGGAAGCTGCCGGTGCCGGCCGCGCAAACCGTGTTCATGGCGAAGTCCACGGCGACCCCGTTCTCGACCATGATTATCTTGGAGTCCTGGCCCCCGATCTCGATCACCGTCCTGGCCTCGGGAAAGTAATGAAGCGCGGCCGTGGTGTGGGAGGTGATTTCGTTCCTGACCACATCGGCGCCGGCAAGAGCGGCCGCCAGGTGCCTGCCGCTGCCCGTGGTTCCGCAGCCTGCTATCGCCATCCCGCCGGCGCCGCCCGCCGCTTCGGCAAGAATGCGCCTGACCGAGCTTATGGGATCGCCTTCAGTCCTCAGGTAGGATCGCAGGACCAGCCTGTGCCCGGCATCGATCACGGCCAGATTGGTGCTGACCGCTCCGACATCGAGCCCCAGGTAAGCGTTCATCTCCGTTCATTCCTCTCGCAGCGAGCGCGGTCGCGCGGAACAGCGGACCGGCGGCGGGCGGCCCTCACCTTCCCAGGGCGGTCGCCATCGCCCGGATGTGATCCGGTGTGGTCCCGCAGCATCCCCCGATGATCCGCACGCCCAGCTCCAACAGCCGTGGAACTCCCGCAGCCATAGCGGTCGGCCCCTCAGGGTAGATCAGCCTGCCGGACTCCATGCGGGGAAGCCCGGCGTTGGGCTGAGCCACAAGAGCTGCAGGCGACCCGGCGGCCATGGCGCGCATTATCCCGGCAGCCTCGGCCATACCGTTGCAGCAGTTGGTGCCGACCACGTGCGCGCCGGCGGCGATCATCGCGGCCGCGGCCTCCTGGGCCGCGGTGCCCATCATCGTCCGAAACCCCTTGGCCCCTGCCGCAAAGACCGCGGTGGCGGCAATCGGCCTCTCGGAGGTCTCTCGCGCCGCGGTTATGGCCAGCGACGCCTCGTTGATGTCGGTCATGGTCTCTATGAGGAAGAAGTCCACCCCCGCCCGGTCCAGAAGCTCGGCCGCCTCCCTGAAGGCGTTGAGCACCTTCTCCCTGGGGGTGTCCCCGTAAGGCTCGAGCAGACATCCGGTGGGCCCCATCGACCCGGCCACCAGGCATGCACCCGCTGCACCCTCTCTGGCCAGATCGACGCCGCGCGCCATGATGTCCTGGAGCTTGGACTCCAGCCCCTGGCCGGCGAGCTTCAGCCGGTTGGCCCCGAAGGTGTTGGTCTCCAGGTAGTCCGAGCCTGCTTCCCGATAGGTCCTGTGCACCTCGACCACCTGGTCGGGGTCTTCGAGATTCATCACATCCGGCGCCAGACCGATCCTCAGTCCCCGCTGCTGGAGCATGGTGCCCATCGCTCCATCACCCAGGATCGGACTCTTCCGGGCAAGCTCGGCAAGGTTCACGCTCAGATCTCCAGAAATCCCTTGGCCAGGTCCACCGCCGAGGCCGCGTCGTCTCCGTAGCCGTCGGCGCCGATCTCCTTGGCGAAGCCCGCGGTCACCGGCGCCCCGCCAACCATGATCTTCACCTTGCTTCTGATCTTGCGCGCCGCGGCCAGATCAATCGCGTCCTTCATCACGTACATGGTGGTGGTGAGCAGAGCGGACATGCCTATCACGCGCGCACCGTGCTCCACGGCGGCATCGACGAAGCGTTCCGGCTGAACGTCGTTACCCAGGTCTATCACCTCGAACCCCGCTCCCTGGAGCATCATCGCGACCAGGTTCTTGCCTATGTCATGCAGATCGCCCCGCACCGTGCCCACAACCACGGTGCCCCGGGGCTTGATTCCGCCCTTCACCAGCAGAGGCTTGAGGACCTGCATGCACTGCTGCATCGCCTTGGCGGAGATCAGCACTTCGGGGACGTAGACTTCGTTGGCCTTGAAGAGCTCGCCCACTCTGTCCATACCCGATATCAGGGCGTCGTTCAGGACCGTCTCCGGCTTGAGGCCGGCAGCGACCGCCTTCTCGGTGAGTGCTCTGGCCTGGCCGATGTCACCCCTTATCACCGCTTCCTTCAGCTGCCCGACTAACTCCATGTGTTCCTCCCGGCTGCGGTCTTCACAAGTTGAAGCAGACCAGTCTGGTCTGCGAGCACTTACCTCCGACAATCAGATCGGACATCAGGGGAGCGCCTTCTCAGAAATTCATGTTGACCGAAATCCTGTGGGAGTTGTCCAGTTCCTCGTCCCTCCAGAAGGCGTAGTCGACGCCGAACTTGCCGACCGCGAGTCCTATTCCCGCGGTGGGCGCCTGCTGGTCCATACCGAGGCTCACGTGCACGGCATCGCGGTACTGGTACAACGCTCCGAGCTTGACATCCCCGCTCACGTCGGAGAAAGCAAAGTCAGCCTCCTCCTCGGTCAGACCCTCGAACCTGAAGTCACAGTCGGCGGCCACCAGCACCTTGCCCGAGATTGCGGCCACAGCCAGGGTGTAGGAAGCTCCGAGCCTGACCGACGGGTAGATGGTCTCGGTGGTGCTGACCTTCTTCTTCTCGGTGCCGCCGGCCTCGGCGGGGGCGTAGTACCAGCCGTCCCAGTAGAGCGGGGTGGTGGTGATGTCCGCGATCTTCGCGCCCAGCCTCACGTTGTCGGTGGGCTCGTAGAGCATTCCCACGTCAACTCCGAAGCCCAGGCAGGTGATGTCGGCCACGTCCTTCCAGATCACCTTGGCGCTCGTGCCCATCGAGAGATCCGGCCTCAGGGTTCGGGCGTAGGAAAGCAGGGCCGCCAGCTCGTTGTCGCTCTCCCAGCGCACCCTGTCCGGCCGCCAGAACCTGCGCTCGGTTCCCGGGTCCCAAATGCCGTCGCCGTCGGTGTCATCGAAGTCAACGTCAGGCTCGGTAAGATTGGAGGTCATTGCTATGTCGCTGGCACGGAGCCACAGCAGGCTGACTGCCCCGGCCGACCTCGCGTCGCCTTCACGCGATAGAGGATGCGACATGCTGAAGCAATTGTGATCGATCAGGCTCCCGAAGCGCTGGGAGTACATCAGCATCACCTGGCCGGTATCCAGCTGGACCAGGCCCGCCGGGTTCCAGTAACCGGCGCTTGCGTCGTCGGCAACCGACGAGAACGCGCCCCCCATGCCGAGCGCCCGCGCCCCGGGTCCCGAAGCCAGGAACTCTCCGGCCAACTTGGTAGCCTGAGCTTGAGTCGCGACGAGACCAAAACAGACAGCAAGCGCGCAGACAGCACTGAAGCCTCTCACAGGCGCGTCCCCCCTTCTTCGGATCCTGGTCGTCGATCGATCATTGTCTGCCCAGAGCCTTGGAAGTCACGCACACGTTGAGCAGGTATGGCTGGACCACACCGCAGCCCAAGAGCGTGTCGTGGAACTCCCTCTGGCTGTATTGCCGACCGCGCATCCTCCTGTAACTGTCTCTCACTCCGAGGATGGCCCTCTTGCCCATAAGGTAACTCATCGGCTGCGTCGGGTCTACTGCGTATTGTCTAACTTCCTGCTCCACCAGGCCGCGGTCCCGGCCGGTCTCTCGCACCATGAAATCGGCGGCCTGAGCGAGTGAGAACTCGCCCAACTGCAACCGGACGTCCGTTATTGCCCGGGCGGCCCGGACAATGACTCCGTGAAGCATGCGGCGCTCGCCTTCCGGACCGTAGTAGCCCTGCTCGGCCATCACCTGCTCCGAGTACAGAGCCCAGCCCTCCGCGGCGAATCCGTTCTGCTGCAGGCGGCGTGTGAAGGAGCCGGCGCCGGCGGCGACCACCATCTGAAGATGGTGCCCGGGGAAGATCTCGTGGACGATGATGCCCCTGAAGTCCCTGTTCCTGGCCGCCCGCAGCAGGTCTATCCTGTCAGCAAGGCCGAGGGAATCGGGCAGCGGCACGTAGAGCAGCCCCGTTCCGTCGGCGTCGAAGGGGCCCGGCGGCTGATAGGCGTAGCCGGGCACAAGCGCCCTGATGAACCGTGGAGTGGGCACCACCCTGAGCCTGCCGGTGAGGGGAAGACCAACGATGTCCTTGCTGGCAAGAAATGCAGCGGCGGATTCGGCCTCCGCACGATAGAAGCCGAGGATCTCCTCCCCGGTGAGCCTAGCGGCGGCATCCACGTCGATCGGGCCAGGCTCGGGAGCGGGCGGCAAAGCCGCCAGCCGCGCCTTGGAATCCTCGAGGACCCCCTCGGCGTAGGACAGAATCCCCTCAGGGCTCAGGTCGGTGAGATGTTGGGCGTCGAGCAGTTTGACCAGGTTGTCACGCCCGACAGCGAACTGCGGGTCGGCGCTGACGCCGACGGAGTCCAGCCACGCAGCGAAGGCGTCGAGGGCGCGGTAGGCCCTGTCCAGGGACGCGGCTCCCGCGTCGGCATCGTCCAGCGGGGTTGCGGTCAGGCCATCGAGGAAAGGCAAGAAGGCGCGCGCCTCGGTGGCCGCCAGCTCACAGTGCAGCTTGATCGGCTGGGTCAGGTTCCTCTTGGCTGAGTCGAGCACCCTGGGGATCTTGTCGATCCTGGAGGCCAGAGCGGGGTTCAGCCAGAAGGCGCTGTCCCGGATCGCGAGGTAGTACAGCCCGTTGGTGCAGGCTTGCACGTAAAGCACAGGCGATCGCTGCCACAGCCGCAGGTCCTCGAGAAACAGCAGCTGCGTGGCCATGTCGGAACGCAGGGCCTTCATGTCGATCCAGGACTGGATGTCCAGGCTGTCCTCCACAAGGGCCGCCAGCTTGCGGTCCAGGCCCTTGGTGAGGATCACGAAGCGCCTGACATCCCGGACCCCCAGGCCGGACAGAATGGAATCGCACGTGTGGATGCCCATGCTGGTGGCGTAGGCCGGGTACACGGCAAACTTGGCAGAATAATACTCGTGGGCTGCGGAATCCACCAGCGCGCGGGCGGCGCCCGGGGGCAGGGGCAGCACATCCTGACCGGCTACCATCGAGGAGACCGCAAGCAATAGCGCGGCTGTGACGATCGATCTCAAAGCGTACCCCCTGCCGACGAATTGTGGCCATGCCGGGGGTCGGATTTGAACCGACACGGACCTTTCGATCCAGAGGATTTTAAGTCCTCTGCGTCTGCCAGTTCCGCCACCCCGGCACCGATGTCATTGTAGTCTCGATCTCGGAGGTTATCAAGCCTAAGCGGCGCGCCCCCTGCGGCCCGGCACGAAGCTCCTGGCTCTGCGGACGACGCGGGCGATCTCGGCGTAGGCCGTCTGCCTTTCGGAGGCCGACAGGATCCAGGTTCGCCTGATGCATACGTAAACCACGACCCCGACCGCGACGACGGCCACCAAGTCCGGCAAGAGACCCACCAGCCATGCCCAGGAGCGGGGTGCGTGGATGCGTGCGACCACAGGGCCCAGCGCGGTGGGCGCGAGCAGCACCAGGGACGTGAGGCAGGCCGCGACGGTCTTCCTGGTCAGGCGCAGCCCCATCCTGTGGCAAATGCCCGCGACGATAAGCCACATCACCAGGTACGCCGACATGGTTGCCAGCGCGGCGCCGATCATCCCCGTGCGGGGGATCAGCCAACGGTTGAGCAGGATGTTGGCCGGAAGTGCGAAGGCCAGCCCGATCGCCGCGATGTAGGTCTTCTCTATCAGCGCCGGGTAGGTCCCGTAGAGCCACACCAGGACGGTGAAGAGGTAGTAGACAACCAGCACCGGCAGCACTTGCGCGCCCGGTCCGTACTTGTCGCCGAGCAGCAGAAGGATGAGCCACTTGCCGCAGAGCACCAGCGCCAGGCCGACCAGAAGCATCGCCACCGAAGTGACCCTTATGGCAAGGTCCAGGTTCCTTATCGCCCTCTCTCTGTCTCCGGCCTCCCAGGTCGCGGCGATGTGGGGGTAGATCACGTTGCATATCGCAAGCCCGAACGCCGAGACGGTCTCCGCAATGTTGACTCCCGCCGAGTACACCCCTTGATCGAAGGCTCCCCTGAGATGCTGAAGCGAGAGCCGGTCGATGTAGTGGAAGATGTGGCCGAGCACGGGGGTGACCACGAACCAGAGGGAGAACCCCAGCAGGTGCTTGTAGAAGCCCGGTCGATCGCCTGCAACGGGAACAGGCTCGATCCGCCGCAAGTAGCGCGTCAGGAGCAGACCGAAGACCGCGACACTGAAATAGGTGGCCAGCGCGAACCCCACCAGCCCCGCGGTCGCCGACCTCAGCAGCCACGCCAGGGGAATGCCCCCAGCTGCGTAGGCCAGAGCCTGGGTGAACTCCGGAAAGGACCCGGCCCGGAAGAGCCTGAGCCCCATGAATATCGTGGCGAGGTTTCTGATAAGGAGGTAGGCCGGCACGCTGGCGGCCGCCACGATAATGGTCGCCCAGTAGGATCTGTCGCCATAAAGCAACCCTGAGAAGAAGGCCGGCGCAATCCCCACCGCCACGGCGGCCACAACCGCAACCCCAAGCGTGAGATAGAGGGTCTTCTTCAGGAACCATCTCAGCGTGCTCTCCGCGGCGTAGCGAGACACGTAGCGGGGGTAGGCCGACTGCATCCCCAGGCTTGCCACGGTGGCGACCAGCGGGATCAGGAACATGCCCAGAGTGTAGATGCCGTATTGCTCCGGCCCCAGGAGCCTCGCGAAGACCACCACTCGCCCTACCTGAAGGACCCGCTGGAGGATGGCCAGCAGGAACACCAAGCTGACCGATGTTGTTATCCCGTCTCGGGAGACGAACCACTTGCCGGCGCGACTGGCCTGATGCTGGGCCCATTGCATGATGAGCGTATTCTATGCTCGGCACCCTCGGGTGTCAACAACGCCCCGGCCGGCTGCGGGTGCTTGACCCCTTCCCCCGGCTTTGATAGAATGCCGAGCCGAAGGAAGTTGATCTGTGCTTCGGGAGGCCGTCGGGCGGCGACGGCGGAGGAAGCAGCTGTGGCTGATGCCATTCCGGTCATGATGTACCACTCGGTCGCCCCGCGGATTGAGGGCTGGGCGTTCAACTACCTGTCCTTCGATCCCGCCTGTTTCGAAGACCACATCTCGACCCTGGCGCGCGCAGGCTACAGGTCGGTCCTGCTGCCTGAAGTCCATGACCATGTCTCGGGTCGCAGGGCCCTGCCGGCCAAGAGCGTCGCCCTGACCTTCGACGACGGCTATCTGGACAACTGGGTGTTCGCCGTGCCCGTGCTGAAGAAGTATGGCTTCAAGGCCACGGTGTTTGTCTCGACCGATTTCATCGATCCGCGTGACATTCAGCGCCCCACCGCCGAAGACGCGGCGGCCGGACGTGTCCGGATGGAAGGCCTTGCCTACCGCGGTTTCCTCACGGTTGCCGAGATGAAGAGTATGCTGGCTTCGGGCCTGATAGACATCCAGGGCCACTGCAAGACCCACACTTGGCACTTCACCGGGCCCAAGATTGTCGATTTCCATCATCCCGGGGACTCCTACCCGTGGCTTGCTTGGAACCGCAGGCCTGAGAGGAAGTACCTCTACCTCGAAGAGGATCAAACCGAGTACGTTCCCTGGGGAAGCCCGATCTACGAGTTTCAGCCTGCGGTCCAGGCCAGATGCTACTTTCCCGACCGGGCGGTGGAGCGAGCCGCGGTCGCGGTGGTCGAGGCAGGTGGAGGTCGGCGGTTCTTCGATGAGTCGGACTGGAGGTCGGAGCTGATGGCCGCAGCGCTCCATGCCGCGGCGGGAGCGACCGGCGGCCGCGAGGAAACCTCGGAACAACGCAAGGGAAGACTGGGCCAAGAGGTGGTTGCAAGCCGGGCCGAGCTCGGCAGCCTGGTCGGCAAGACCATAGACTATCTGTGCTGGCCCAACGGGGCCTACGACCAGACCGCGCTTGGTCTTGCCGAGGGCGCAGGCTACACCGCCTGGACGCTGGGCAGCCGCGCGGTGACCACTCAGAAGAACCGTCCCGGGGAGGACCCGAGGTGGATAGCGCGGATGGCGGCTGCCCCGTGGTGGATGTTTCGCGGCCGCAGGATCGGTGTGGTGGACGGCGATTTCATGAGGTATCTGATTGAGGACTACAGAGGTGTGGCCCTCTCCTCATTCAGGCTGAGGTGGCACAAGCTGGGCAAGCTGCTTGCCAGCTACACCAGATGACCCAAGACCGACGCGAGGCCGGGTTGGCAAGATTGCTGTTTGAGGCTCCCGCAAGGCTGGGGCTGTCCCGGTTGTGGGTGCGGGTGAACCGATCCGCGGTTGCGGTGCTGTTGCTGCACGGGGTCCTGCCGGACGCCGACTGCAGCCCCTTCAATTCCACGGGCAAGTTCGTCTCGCCTCAGAAACTCAGGACGTTTCTCGAGAGGATAGGCAGGCTCTACCGGATACTTCCCGCGGACCAGGCGGTCCGGTCCCTGGCCTCCGGTCGAAGCCCCGTGAACGCGATGGTGGTCACCTTCGATGACGGCTACGCCAACAACTACGAGCATGCGCTTCCTGTCCTGGGCGCGATGGGTCTTCCCTTCACGGTCTTCGTTACCGCGGGCTATGTGGATTCGGACACGGTGCTGTGGAACGACCGGCTGGAGTTCGCGGTGTTCTCGACCGCCCGGCGGACCATACCGCCGGGTCTGGTTCCCGCGGAGATTGCGATTGCCACCCCGCGGCAGAAGAGCCAGGCCACGGCCCGGCTGAAGCACTTTCTCAAAGCCAGGCCGAGCTCCGAGGCAGCCCTCGTCGTGGACGAGCTGTGCGGATACCTGGGGGCCGATCCTGGTTCCCGCAAGCTCGACGACGTACGTTTCATGACCGGCGACCAGGTTCGCAAGATGGCGGCTGCCGGGGTAACCCTGGGCGCCCACGGGGTGACGCACGCTATTCTGTCGCGGGAGAAGCCGGATCGCGTTCGCGCCGAGGTGGTCGAGTCCAAGAAGTTGCTGGAGACCCTCAGCGGCCGTCCTGTGGACTTGTTTGCCTATCCCAACGGTCGTCCCGAGGACTTCAACGCCGAAGTCAAGCGCCAGCTGGCTGACGCGGGCTACGAGGGCTCCTTCACCTCGGTTTACGGTCTGTGCAAGCCTGGCGGTGACCTGCTGGAGATTCCGCGCATCCCGCTGGACAACCGCTGGAGCTACCCGGAGTTCGAGACACGCGCCAGTGGAGTGCTTGAGGTGCTACGGAGGTAGACCATGGCCGAAGATGTGACCGTTCGCCGGTTCCGCCGGACCGACGAAGCCGATGCCCTGCGATTGCTCCTGACCAAAGTGGCTCCCGAGGAGCGGGACAAGGTTCTCGAGGAGCGGCTGGTGCGCTGGAGATGGCAGTACTATGAGAACCCCAGCAACCCAGGGGCGGAACCCATCCTCTGGGTTGCCGAGTCGGCCGGAGCGATGGTGGGCCTGGTGTGCCCCCTTGCGGTGAGGCTGAGGACTCCGGGTGGACTGGTCGGCGCCTCCTGGTGCAACGACTGGATCGTCGACAAGGCGCACCGGGGCACGGGCCTGGGCTGGAAGCTGGAGGAAGCCTGGATCAAGACTTTCCCGGTGGCGCTGGGACGGGGGTGGAGTGAACGCGCCTACGCGGTGTCGGTCAAGTTGGGGATGGTCACTGTCGGAGGCTTCCAGCGGGTCTGGATAGTGCTGTCGAGGCTTGCTTTCGGCAGGCTGCTTGCGGCTTCGGGACAATACCGAAGACTGTGGCAGGCCGCGCGCGTGATGCCCAGGCTCGGCCTGCCCGCCAAGGATGCCGCCGGCATAACGTCCTCGGTGAGCCAGGCTGTGCCGGAGGACGCCGGCAGCCTCTGGGGCGA
Organism: bacterium; assembly: GCA_049288275.1. Lineage (GTDB taxonomy): Bacteria > Arandabacterota > Arandabacteria > Arandabacterales > Arandabacteraceae > JBAQHK01. The sequence continues at coordinate 25,272 of JBAQHK010000325.1, forward strand.
GGTCTCCGGACGCTACGCCTTCTCGGTTGAGCGAGACCCCGTGCACCTCAATTGGCGGTACGCGCGGCATCCGCGCCACAAGTACCGCTTCGTGGAAGCGAGGGTCGCGAGGAGACTGGCAGGGCTTGCCGTGGTTCGGCTGACCTCCGACAGCCCGCCCGTGGGCGTGATCTGCGACGTGATCGCCGATCCCGGCGACAGACCGGTTGTGGCATCCCTGCTAGGTGCCTCGCTGGACCTGCTTCGCTCGGCGGGAGCCTGCGCGGTGGTCGCCGACTTCCCGCCGGCGATGGCCGACTGCTTTGCCGCGGTTCGACGGCCCGCTTTGAGAGGCGAGATCAAGATCCTGGTGTCGGACAACAACAAGGCCTACGGGTCTCAAGGCATATTCGGAGCCGACTCATGGTATCTGTCCATGGGCGACTCGGACCTGGACTTCTCGGACAGAATGATGGGCTGACCTGCGCGGACCCGGGAACTTCTCAAACGTGGAGGCGGCATCCGGATTTGAACCGGAGTATAACGGTTTTGCAGACCGTCGCCTTACCACTTGGCTATGCCGCCCCAATGAATATGGAGCGGGAAACGGGACTTGAACCCGCGACATCAACCTTGGCAAGGTTGCGCTCTACCAACTGAGCTATTCCCGCATCGGCAGGAGAAATATAGGAAAACCACCAGCGCGATGCAAGAGATTTATTCAGACAACAGAGCCTTCACCTCGATCCGATGCGTTGGATGAATATACTCTCCCAAAATCAAAAAGTCAAGCGCTTCTTTTCCACACGAATCATCAGATCCGAATACGACGCCCTCACAATGTCGCGCTCCGCAATGGAGAAGAGGCCTCGCAGTTCCTCCATGAGCACCTCGCTCTCGCCCTTCCTGTCC
>JBAQHK010000326.1:0-1671 GCA_049288275.1 bacterium
AGAACCGTCCGCTCGAGCCACTTGTTGGGCAGACCGCTATTCACTTCTCTGCACCGGCTGCAACCGCTGGATGCTCTCGGCGTTCCGACCGTGCACCGCATGCCAGAGGTCCCAATCCAACTGCAGCCCTAGCCAGAACCCCGCGGACATCCCAAGAACACGCTCCAGCCGAAGGGCCGTGTCCGGTGTCACGCCACGCTTGCCCCGAACGATCTCGTTGAGCCGCGGAAACGACACGCCCAGGCGACCAGCGAACTCCGACTGGCTCATGCCCAACGGTTTAAGAAACTCCTCAAGGAGCATCTCCCCCGGGTGTGTCGGGGGACGATGCCGCGGCAACCGACGCCCAGCCATCGAACGGCCCCCCACCCTAGTGGTAATCTGCGATCTCGACCTCATGTGCTTCTCCCCTCTGCCATCGGAAGCAGACCCGATATCGCTCATTGATCCGAATGCTATGCTGCCCAACCCTGTCCCCTCGCAAGGCCTCCAACCGGTTGCCCGGAGGCATCGCGAGCTCTCCGACTTCCTCTACCCGGTTGATCTGATCCAACTTGCGCCTGGCGATCCTCCAAAGGGCCGCCGGGCACGCCCTTCGGGCAGCCCTGGTGTCTCGCCCGTCGAAGACATCCTCTGTCCCTGAATCACGGAATGATCGTATCACGTGTTATATTATACCGGCTACCATTATATGTGTCAAGCTCCTCGGTTCTGCCCAACGGTGTGGCTGAGCGGCGGGCGATGCGGCGCGGCGCTTGCTCGCCTTCCCGCAAGCGACGTGACGCGAGTCTCGTCCGCTCAAGCCACTTGTTAGGCCCCCGCCTCCTGCGTGACCCGTCTACGCAAGAGCAACCAAGCCGAGCTCACCGTGAAGAATAAGTACACTACGGCTATCCCCAGGCCAAAGGAATTCAACACGCCCGTCCCGACCGCTCCCAGTGTGACCGCGGCCCCGATCGCGTCATACACCAACAGGTATAGCAGTATTGCGCGCCGCGCATCAGGAGCACTTGTGTTTCTCGCCAGCAGGGTCAGGAAGAACCCCCCGATCAGAGCTGCCCCGTATTCCCGTGCCGTGAACGCGCCTCCCGACTCAAGCGATGATCCAAGGAACTTCAGCAGTGCAGCTGGCACGAACAACAGAATAGGACCAAACACTACACAGATTACCGCCTTGATCGTCAAGAGAGCCTTGAATGTCATCTCGCCCCCCTTTGGAAGAATCTCCTGCGCTTCACAGTGCGAACACGGAGCCGGCGCGGATCCTCGCCTTCGCAGCAGGCCACGCCTCCTCGGGAAAACCAACTCAAGTACCGCTGCCCCCGACGCTGCGATCCCCGTAATGACCCGCGCTGGGCTGACTCCGTCTTCGATCACGATCCACCAGTCGACCATCGCAACGAGAAGGAGCATGAATCCAGCGATTCGATGAGCCCTCTTCTTCGCTTCAGCTGATTTAAGAAACCTTGACAGAATCTTGGGCATTGCGCTCCTCGTCCGGGGCCGTGGGCCTAACGGTGTGGCTGAGCGGCGAGCGGAGGCGCCGGGGCTGTTGCCAGCCACACCACGCAAGAGCCATGCCGCCGACGTCCGTCCGCTCAAGCCACTGGTTATCCGCCCGCATGAGCTATGACTATGTTATGTATCGCTGCTGTTCTTGGAAATCTCTGC
>JBAQHK010000327.1:0-1535 GCA_049288275.1 bacterium
TCGGGTCCGCTGAGCGTCTTCTCGGTCCATATCGACAGCGCATGGCCCAGCGTGTCTCCCGAAACCTTGATTTCAACAGTGGAAGAGGAGCCCCCACTCGTGGTCGTGTACTCGTCCGGCTTGTCCGGCCAGTCGATCGTGGCGCAGGTGTAGGTGCCCTCATACGTCAGGCTGGCCGTGCCCGTGCCAAAGAAGACCCACCCCTCGCCCTGCGGCTCGATCGTGCCCTCCGTGATGGAACCGGTCACCGAGATGGCCGCCGAATCGGGCGGGTGCTCGCCGGCTCCCTGCGCCGTGTCGCCACGCCCCGACAATGTTCCGGTCAACGTGCCGTTCTCAAGGTCAAACGTGAGCTTGAGGGTCAGGCCGGTGATGGGGGCCACGACGCGGGCGTTGGAGCACAGATCGAACATCGTGGGCGGAGCGAATTCTGCGATCGAGCCCGCCAGGTTGCCCTGGACGTCTCCCGCTCCGATCTGCACCACGACCATGCCTGAGTCGGACGCCTCCGATCCGGCTGCCCCTGTATCCGCAGGCGCCTGGGCGACCTGGCCGCCTCGGCGATGCCGGCCGAACAGCCGGGCGAAGTCGCGCAGCACCTTCACGCCCTCGCGCCCAGCCTTGAAGATCAGATACGCCCCCGCCAGGTTCGGGCTCTTCTCCGCCAGGATCTCAAACGCCTTCTGCTCCCCCTTCGTCCTCAACTCCCCTCTCAGCTTCTCCACGTACGCCTGCGCCAGTCCCTTGACGAGGGCTGGCGTGTACTCGCCTACGGCTGTGGGGACGTCTTCAACGGCGAACTTCACAATCTTCCCTCCGATGTCGAACGCTCGGCCGATGGCCCGTCCCAGCCCGTCAAAGAATCGCTTCCACGCCGTCCCCCGATGCCGCGCTCGACGCGCTTCCAGGGCCTTGGCCTTCTCCACCAGATCGGCGATCTTGGCATCGTACTCGGCCAGCCCGGCCTTGAGGACCTCCGGCGGCAGCCCATCGGCCTTCGCCTTCTGTTCGAACTTCGCCCGCAGGTCGCCGTAGAAGCCGATCAGCGAGTAGGCCTCGTTCGGCGTCGTCGGCTGCTGGGCGGGCACGGACGCTTCCCTCAGCCGCGCCAGCTTCGACCCGCCGACCCTCGCCAGCGCAGGCTGCTCGCCCGTCAGCTGGTAGTAGCCGGCGATTGCCAGAAGCCACGCGTCCTCGCGCGAGCGGCGGACGGAGTCTCCGCCTGAACACGCCGCCAAGATCGTGTCGGTCAGCAACAGCGTCAGCAGAAGCGCGGACGCCAGCCTGATTCGTCGCGTCAGCATGACGCTAACCCTCAGGCACCAGAGCGTGCGACTCAACGCTGAGCAGCTCGTCGTTCTTCATGCCGAAGGTGATCTGATCCCCGTGGTAGACCTGACCCCCGAGGACCAGCTCCGGCTCCGTGGGCACGATCAAGAACGACAGCAGGCCGGTTGAGTCCAGCAGTTCGTCGAGCGACATAAAGGCGTCGAATTGCTCCGGCCGGTAGGGGACTGGCTCGATCTCCTCCACGC
>JBAQHK010000328.1:0-3412 GCA_049288275.1 bacterium
TTGCCGGATAGGTATTGGCTACGGTCAGGGCGGCTGCTCCCGCTTCCCGCGCCGCGCGCGCGACCTCCTCGATGCCCGCGATCAGGGGCGGCAGTTTGGCCACCACCGGAAGGTCGGTCTCACCCGCAACCGCCGCGATCACGGCGGCCGCGGACTCGGGACGGCTGCCGAAGGTGATGCCGCCAGTGGCCACGTTGGGACAGGACACGTTGACTTCCAACGCGTCTATGCCGGGCGCGCCCTTGAGCGCCGCGGCGGCGGCGCGATAATCGTCCACCGAGTCGCCGCCCACGCTTGCGAAGAGCCTGCAGGGCAGCTTGAGACCGGGCAGATTAGCGGCCACGAAGCCGTCGCAGCCGACGTTCTCCAGCCCGATGGAATTCACGACTCCGCAGCCCGCGTCCACAATCCGGGGCGGCGGATTGCCCGCTCTGGGCCTCGCGGTCACGGTCTTCGCGACCACCGCTCCGAAGGCCCTCAGGTCAACCACGTCCCCCCACTCGGCGCCGTAGCCGAAGACCCCGGATGCACCTATGAGCGGAGTCGCCAGCCTCAGCCCCGCAAGGTCAACTGCAAGGTCAATCATCGCCAGGCGCTCCAGTCTATGGCGCGCGCCTCGAACACCGGGCCGTCGGTGCACGCATGCAGGTATCCCCCGCCGAATCGCGGGACCGCGCATGCCAGGCACGCCCCGAGGCCGCAGGCCATCATCTCCTCGACACTCACCTGGCATGGCAAGTCGCGTTCGGCCGAGACCGCAGCCACTCGCCGCAGCATATCCCTCGGCCCGCATCCGACGATCTCGACACCGGAACGGCCGTCGGGCGCGCCAAGCGCATCCCCGAGCGACTCGAGCGCCTTCTCGAGACCGTCGACGGCGCTTCCCTTCTCACCCTTGGTGCCGTCATCGGTGTAGGGCCTGATCTCCACACCGTCAGCGATCAGGCCGACGGGGTGCAGCAGCTCCTTGGCCGTCCTGGCGCCGATCACAAGCGTCGCCTTGTCCACAAGGCCGCCGTAATTCTGGCAGTAGAAGACCAGGGGCGGCAGCCCTGCCCCACCGGCAACCGCGATCACCCGCCTGGCCCGAGGGGCGGTGAAGCCTGTGCCCAGTGGACCCACCAGGTCGTACTCGCCTTCGCTTGTAGCGGCCATCACCGAGGTCGCCCGCCCGACCACTTTGTACACGATCTCGATCGTGGCCTCGCCGTCGGTGGCGTAGATGGAAAACGGCCGGCGCAGGTAAGGCCAGGCCGGCGTCGTCCCCCTGATCAGAACAAACTGCCCCGGCGCGCATTTGGCCGCGATCGCCGGGGCATCAAGCTTGACCAGGTAGTAGCCGTCTCTGAGATGCTCGTTCTCGAGGATTCTGCCCCGGCATGCGTGTCTCACCGGGTCGCTCCTGCGCTGTCCGGCAGCGACATGGTGTCGCGAGGAGCATGCAGTGAGTCCAGGGGTGAGATGGATTCAAGCGGCGGCCACGGCGTGCGCCTGATACCTGCGCTATTGCCGGCGCTATCCGCCGGCTGGCCCAGGCTGTCGGCCGGGACGCGCTGCCAGGGACGCGGCGACACCGTGCTGTCGGCGGGGGCCAGACTGTCGGCTTCGGCCTCTCCTGCGGGCTTCCTCCTGACGAGGCTGTCCGCGAGACCCGGAGTGAGCTCCGGCTTGAGCCCGGGCTCTGGCGCCGCCTCGGCTCCCCCGGAGGAGATGCTGTCCGCCGGTGCCGCTTGCGCGGTGTCGGGAGATTGCACAACTATGTCGGACAAGGGCAGACCGAGTCGGAATCGCGCCACATTCGCATAGACGGTGTTGGGGAAGGAATCCACCACGCTCCGGTAATACATTGCCGCCGTGCTGTCCCGGTCGGCCTCGAGTAGGGAACCCAGCGCCAGCTTCGATCTGGCGGTGAAGGGATTGGACGGAAGGCTGTCGCTCAGCACTCTGAATTGCTCCTGCGCCTTGCCGGCAAGCCCGAGGTCCAGGAGATAGGTCTCTGCCAGCATGAACCTGTTGCTGGCCTGGTCCGGCAAGCTTTGCAGGGTGGAATCCGAGAGCGCCTTGGAGTACTTGTCGACCGCCCTCAGGGCGGCGCCGCGCTTCGCGGCCAGTTTGGAGAACTCGGAGGTGCCCTTCGAGGCCTCGTCGTAGGCCGTCACCGCCTTGGCGAAATCCACGAGGCCCTTCTCCAGCACCAGGCCGGTCCGATACTTGGCCTCCCCTCCCATCGTGGTCTTGCCGAGACTGTCGGCCAAGGTCAGGGCGCTCAGGGCTTCATCGTGTCGCCCCAGGCCGTCCAGGGTCACCGCGATCTCGATCTGGGCTCTGGCTCGCACGGTGTCCACCACGGCCTTGTCGTAAAGCCGGCCGAGGATGTCGAGGGCCTTCTCCGGCTGGCCGAGCTCGCGGTAAGCCCTGCCCAGGTCCGTGGAGGCCTCGAGGCCCGCAAGATCCGGCGAGGCCGCCAGCGACTCCAGCAGAGTCACCGCCTCTTGCGGCCTGCCAAGGCGAATCAGGCAGTCGCCGAGAGCAAGCGTGACCGCCGATGCCTTCAAGCCCCTGGGGAACCTCTCCCTGTAGGTCTCGAGATGGGCAATGGCGCCCGCGCAGTCATCCCGCTCGCGCAGGATTCGAGCGGAGAGGAAAAGCGCGCGCTCCGCCCACTGCTTGGTCTTGAATCCCTCGGCCTTGTCCCCGAGAAGACTCAGGGCCTGGTCGGGTTCGCCCTCCAGGACGCGAGTGTAAGCTCGCATGTATCGCGCTTCGTCGGCGAAGGGGCTCGCCGAGTAGAGCCTCAGCAGCTCCTCGTACTTCCTCTGGGCGTTTGCGTACTCGCCCTTCATGACGAAGCAGTTGCCCATCAGAACCAGCGTGTCGTCCACCCAACCGCTCTTGGGATAGAGCAGGAGTATCTTGCCGCACCGTTTGATGCAGGAATCTATGTTCTTGAGGTTCTCGCCGGTGGGCGCCTTCTGAGCGTAGGGGTCCCAGAACTCGGCGAAGGACGTCCCCACCACGGCCTTCTCGTACTCCTCGGTCGCCATCCAGAAGATGTTGTAGTAGGCGCAGGATAACATCAGCGCCAGCAGGGCGGCGCCGAGAACGCCGGCGGGCCGGCGCGAGCGTCCCTTGGTCAAAATCCAAGCTCCTGGTTCACGATGATCACCGTCATCCTGCCGGGCAGGCGCTGCTTCTCGATTATCAGGGTGAGATTGCATATGCGCTCGGGGCTCGCGCAGTCGCTGCACTCGGCGGCCTTTGCGCAAGGCGTGGCCGCTCCGAACCGCCGGGCGTTCATCGGCGCCGCCACGTTCTTCACCCGCCGGATCGCGGCCTCGACGTCGCCGACGATCTTGTTCCTGCCGACCACGATTATCACCTTGTCCGGCCCGTAGGCGAAGGCGGCCAGGCG
>JBAQHK010000329.1:0-10929 GCA_049288275.1 bacterium
CAGGGCCCCAAGGAACTGAAATCGGCCGGCAAGGACGACGCCGGCCTGATATTTCACGTGCTCAAGTCGGACTACGGGGACGGAACCCAGATAGGCCTTCTGCCCAAGTATCTGGAATGGGCGAACAAGGACGCGCCCGACCGCATATGGAAGCAGGAGATGGGCAACGAGGTCTGGATCATCTCAGGTTACCCCGATCTCTCCACGGAAAGGCCAGGCGAGGATCTCATGGGAAGGAAATCAGGAGCGACTCTCACCGTGCACTACCACAGGGCCCAGGGCGACTACCAGGGATGGACGCTCTGGACCTGGGACGACAAGACCGACCAGAACTCGCGCGAGGTCTACTCCTCGGCCAAGGACGACTACGGCCTGGTCTTCAAGGTGGAGCGCGCAAGCTACGGGGACGGCGCCCAGATCGGGCTCTTGCCCAAGTTCGGCAACTGGTCCTCGAAGGACGCGCCCGACCGCACCTGGTATCCCTACATGGGCGAGGAGGTCTGGATCCTGGGCGGCCGGGAGGAGCTCTTCACCAAGAAGCCCGATACCACGCCGTGGATCGTGGGCGCCTTCGTTGACGGCCCGCGGGTGGTAACGGTTTCCTTCTCGACGCCCCTGAAGCCCGAGGACCTGAAGGCCCAGAACTTCTCCCTCGCCGACGACAAGGGCCAGGAGGTGAAGATCAAGGAGGCCAAGGCGCTGCCGCCCAGGAAAGGCTCGGTCTACTTGGTGGGGCTCACCACCGACAAAGACTTCGATGTCCGCTCTCAGAACCTCTGGGCCTGGACCCTGGCCGTGAAGGGCTTCAAGCCCACCACCCTCGCCGTGCGCGGGATTTTGGACGGGCCGGAGTTCCAATCCGGCGCGGCTCTGGGCGCTTCTTACACCAAGGAGGCCACCACCTTCCGGGCCTTCGCGCCCACAGCGGACAGCGTTGCGGTTATGCTCTTTGACGAGCACGTCGGAGGCGCTGGCCGGGCCGCGAAGATGCAATACGCGGGAGCCGGGGTGTGGGAGGTCGCTGTGCCCGGCGATCTCAAGGGCAAGTACTACACCCTCGCGGCCGGGGGCAAGGATCCGCGGCTCGATCCCACGCGCCAGGTCATCGATCCCTACTCCAAGTGCAACACCGCCCACGACGGCAGGGGGCTCATAGTCGAGGATCCGACTCCGTCCGGTGTGGCCCCGGACTTCGACCTCAGCGAGGCCATAGTCTACGAACTCCACGTTCGCGACTTCACGATCGATGCCCAGTCCGGGGTCAAGGAGAAGGGCAAGTACCTGGGCTTTGCCGAGACCGGGACCACCATGCCCGGCGATCCTTCGATCAAGACCGGGCTGGATCACCTGGTGGAGCTCGGTGTTAACGTGGTTCACGTGATGCCCATCCAGGACTTCGAGAACGACGAATACAAGGACGTCTACAACTGGGGCTACATGCCTGTCCACTTCAACTCGCCCGACGGCTGGTTCGCCACTCAACGCTACAACTCGGCCCGCGTCGAGGAATTCAAGCGCCTGGTGGATGCCCTGCACGACGAGGGCATCAAGGTGGTGATGGACGTGGTCTACAACCACACCGCCGAGTACAGGCCCAATCGCATCTTCAGTTTCGAGGGGCTTGCCCCGGGCTACTACTATCGCCTGAAGGACGACGGCACCTACTGGAACGGCTCGGGCACGGGGAACGAGACCCGCTCCGAAGCTCCGATGATGCGCAAGTTCATGCTGGAGTCCTTGAAGTATTGGGTGGAGGCTTACGGGGTAGACGGCTTCAGGTTCGATCTCATGGGCCTCATGGACCTCGAGACCGCGAGCCAGATCGCCCGCGACCTCAAGGCCATCAAGCCCGGCATCATAATCTACGGCGAGCCGTGGGCCGGCGGTGACACGCCCGTGACGCCCCTGGGCAAGGGCTCGCAGCGAGGCCGGGGCTTCGCGGTCTTTGGAGACAACTTCCGGGACGGCATCAAGGGCGGGGTCTTCGATCTCAACAAGGGCTACGTCCAGTCCGGGATCAACGTGGACAAGATCAAGCGGGGCATCGAGGGCAGCATCAACGACTTCACCGACAGCCCCCTCGAGGCCATGAACTACTGCGCCAGCCACGACAACCACACGCTCTGGGATCGCCTGACGCTCACTACCAAGAGCGACCTCAAGGTGACCGACGCTGACAGGAAGCGCATGGACAAGCTGGCTGCGGTGCTGGTCTTGACTTCGCAGGGAATCCCCTTCCTCGAGGGCGGCCAGGACATGCTCCGCACCAAGCAGGGCAACTCCAACAGCTACAACGCGCCGGACTCGGTGAACGCCATCCAGTGGCAGTGGAAGAAGGACAACCTCGACGTCTTCACCTACTACAAGGGGCTGATTGCGCTCAGGAAGGCCCACCCGATCTTCCGCATGAAGACCAAGGAAGCGGTGGTGGCCAACCTCAAGTTCTTCGACGACCACTTGGGAATCGCCGTTCCGCCCAAGTGCGTGGGCTACCGCTTGGCGGCGGGCGCGACCGGGGACGCCTGGAGCGAGGTTCTGGTGCTCTTCAACCCCAATCCCACGGAGGTCACCTTCACCATACCCGAGGGGAACTGGACCATAGTGGTCGACGACGACGAGGCGGGGACCGCTCCGTGCACGACGGGCCCAAGCGGGGTATCGGGCAACAAGATTCAGGTGGCGCGCATCAGCGCCATGGTTCTCAAGCGCTAAGGGAGGCTCCATGAGCAGGGTCATCCTGATCCTCGTGGCGGGTCTGGCTGCAGTGGCCGCCTCGACGGCGTCGCTGGCCGGAGAGGTCCAGATCCCGTTTGACTACGATGGCAAGGTCCCGGTGCTCACCCGTGAGCTCGAGGCCAGGCTGGAGCTCTTCCCGAAGTATCAGGGATTCAAGGAGGCCCGCCTTTTCCAGATATCGGATACCTCGTTTGTGCTCGAGGTCTATTACGGGTCCGGCGAGCAAGTGGAGAAGGACCGGACGGCGATGTCTGCCGCAGAGGTGAGCGCGCTGAGGGCTTCGGTCGCCGAGGCCATCGCGGTCAAGGCTCCCGATACAGGCCTCGATCAGAGCGGGCGGACGGCCTTCCTCGTCGGGACGGCGGCTTTGTCCCTGGGCTTCTACGGTTGGGCGGTGCCTGTGGCGTTCGACTTCGATGACGGTCCCGCCATTGCCGGAACCTACATGGTCACGAGCGGCGCGGGCTTCTTCGCGCCCTTCCTGCTCACCCGGCACAGGGCAGTCACCGACGGAGCGGCAACGCTCAGCCTCTACGGCGGGACGCGCGGCATCGTCCATGGGGCCTTGCTGCCCGAGATCTTCTCGGACGAGGACATCGACGGCGACGACCGAATCGCCGGCAGCCTCTTCACCAGTCTTGCGGAGTACGCGGCGGGCTACATCATCGCCGACCGAGCCTCGATGACAGCCGGTACCGCGGAGGCGATTTGCGCCGGTGGAGACATGGGGCTTCTCTCGGGGCTGGTGTTGAGACACATGAACGACGACGGCGACGATGCCGACGCGGCGTACGCGCTGGCGGGCTCAGGCGTCGGCTTGGCCGGGGGGTATCTTCTGGCGAGGATGCAGCCCTACACGCGGGGGGACGCCTACACTCTCAGGGCCACCGCAAGCCTGGGTGCCTACGTGGGATGGGCAATGACGGTGGACGAGGACGACGAGGATTCCGACGTCGCATTGGCCGGCTTGCTAGTCGGCGAAGCCGCGGGCGTAGCGGCGGGCCACTATCTGGTGCGGGGCAGGGATTTCACCACCGGCCAGGGCGTGCTGATGCACGTCGGGCAGCTCGCCGGCGGCCTTTTCGCCCTCGGTGTGGTCTTCCTCATTGACCACGACATCGACAGCAGCCGTCCGGTCACTCTCTCGACCTCGGCCGGCGGCATAGGCGGCTTCCTCTTGACCTACCATTTTCTCAAGGACGACGCCAAGGCTCGCGCGCGCGACGGCTCTTGGAACCTGGAGATCTCACCGGAGATTCTGCTGGCTCTTGCGGCCCGGGATGAAGACCGGTCGCCCTCGGACCGCGCTCGCTCCATTCCGATCATCCGCCTACGCCGCACCTTCTAGCGGCTCGCTGACGACGGCCCTCTTGCGGGGGCCTTCGTCGGGCCGAAGCCCTTCGCTCAGAGAACTGATATTCGCTACGGGCAATCGGCCCTTCCTCGGCCCGCATGCTGCAGGCGCCGATGTTGGCGAATTGCGCGGAGTGAATGTAGTGCTGAACGAAGCGCTTTCGCCAACGAGGCGCCGATGTGCGGAGGCGTGGTGGGTGGCCCGGCGAGCGCAGCGCGAGCGAGCGCGCTGGGGGTGATCGGCGACAGGACCCGCCGCGAACTAGCTTCCGAGCTGGAGCGCAGCCCCCGACCGAGCCGAGACTAAGGCGCTATGCCGGTGGGGTGGCGGGCTTGGTGCGCGGCCGGTAGACTTCGAGCAGCGCCAAGAGGATCGAGGCCAGCACCGGGCCCAGGATCACGCCCAGCAGCCCGAAGGCCTTCAGGCCACCTAGCATGCTGAAGAAGAGGATCAGCGGGTGTATCTTGGTGCGCTGGCCGACGATAATGGGTTTGAGCACATTGTCGGCCTGGCTGACCACCAGGAAACTCACCGCCAGCAGGATCACGCCCTTAACCCAGCTTCCCGATGCTATCAGGATCACTCCGGCCGGCACGTAGATCACGTAAGGCCCGAAAAGCGGAATCAGCGCCAGAAGGGCCATCGAGGCGCCCCACAGGATCGGGGTGTGGATGCCCATTATCCAGAAGACGGTCCCGCCCAGGATGCCCTGGATTCCCGCCACCAGGACGCCGCCGTAGACCGTGGCGTGGACCACCTCCTTCATGCGCGCGGTCAGAGTCTCCTTGAGGTCCTCGGACATGGGCAGCAGCTGCTTGACGCGCACAGCAAGGCGGTCGCCGTCCCTTATGAAGTAGAACATGGACAGCACGCAGAAGATGAAGGAGATTATGGCCAGCGACAGGTTGCCTATGAAGTTGGATACCTGCGCCAGAAAGAACTTGGACAGCCTGTCGATGTTGCTCAGGATGAAGGACTCCACGTCCAGATTGGAAACGTCCGCGTAAGGAGCGAGAAACGTCTTGATCCTCTCGTTCCAGCCGTAGGCCTGGGGCTTCAGGACAAAGTCCAGTTTGCCGGCCTCGGCGAAGGCCTTGAACCTGGGATAGGCGTCGCCGACCTCGCCCACCAGCCCGATCCCCACGAAGACCGCCGGCACTATGATCACGGCGACAACGATTGCAGATATCAGGAAGGCGCGCAGATTGTTCCGCTTGCCCTTCATCCACCTCTTGAACTTGGCATTCAGCGGATAGAAGACACCGGCCAGCACGGCGCCCCAGATTATCGGCGGCAGGAAGGGCTTGACGATCCGGTAGAAGAGGTAGACGGTAATCACTATCAAAGCCGCGAAGACTACCAGAGATATCTGCTCTCGCTTCATGTCAGTGGTCGCCCCCGACGTGACCTCACTGTGGCCAAAGCCTACCCGGTGCCGGGCGCTGTGTCGAGCCCTATTTCAAGCAGACGGTGAGCCGTAAACACTTGTCTGGCCGCCGGCCATGTCCTATGATCTCCATGTGCAATGCAGGCCCGGGCAATGCGGGAGCGGGATGTGACGCCTAAGATCAGGATAGCGCTGGCGCAGGTCAATCTCACGGTCGGGGCCATATCGGCCAACCGGCGCAAGATCGCGGCCTGGACTGCGCGCGCCAAGCGGGCCGGCGCCGACATCGTGGCCTTCCCGGAGCTGGCGGTTTGCGGGTATCCCGCCGAGGACCTGCTCTTGAGCCGGGAGTTTCTCGAGGACTGCCTCTCGGCGGTCGAGGGCCTGGCGGCAGGCGTCAAGGGCATCGTCGCCGTCGTGGGCTTCCCACACCTGGCCGCGGGGGTCCACAACTCGGCCGCGGTGCTGGCTGAGGGAAGGCTTGCCTGGGTCTTCGACAAGATCCATCTTCCCAACTACGGTGTCTTTGACGAGAAGCGCTACTTCGCGCCTGGCAGGGAAGCCGGGGTCCTGAAGATGGGAGGCGCCAGGATCGGCGTGAGCATTTGCGAGGACATCTGGCGGGAGGATGTCGCCAGAGCCCAGGCGGGTTGGGGCAGAGCCGACATCTTGCTCAACATCTCGTGCTCTCCCTATCACGCCGGCAAGGGCGGTGAACGCGAGGCCCTGATGAGGCAGCGGGCACTCGCCAACGGCGCTTTCGTCGCCTACCTCAACCTGGTTGGGGGGCAGGACGAGCTGGTCTTCGACGGCCACAGCGTGGTGATCGATCCGGCCGGGGATGTCGTGGCAAGAGGCAAGCAGTTCTGCGAGGACCTGGTGGTTGCCGACCTGAACATTGCCCGCCCGGCCCGGCGGCGGCCCACGCCATCGCATGAGGACACGATCGACGTCGTCACTGTGGATGCCGGCGTAGCTCCCCGGGCCAGGCAGCGGCCGGTGCCCGCCGGAGCCGCGAGACCCATGGACAGGCTGGAGGAGATATATGCGGCTATCGTCACCGGCACTCGGGATTACGTGCGCAAGAACGGCTTCGAGCGGGTTGTGATAGGCCTGAGCGGAGGCATAGACTCGGCGCTGGTGGCGGCGGTCGCGGCTGATGCGCTTGGGGCCGAGAGCGTGGTCGGGGTGTCGATGCCCTCACGGTACTCCTCTCGGGGCAGCATCGCCCACTCGAGGCAACTTGCCCGGAACCTGGGCATCGAGTTCATGACCGTCGGCATCGAGGACGCCTTCAAGGCCTACTTGAGGACTCTCAGGCGGCCCTTCCGGGGGCAGGCGCCGAACGCCGCCGAAGAGAACATCCAGGCCCGCATACGGGGCAACATCCTGATGGCGTTGTCCAACAAGTTCGGCTGGCTGGTGCTTACCACCGGCAACAAGAGCGAGCTGGCGATGGGCTACTGCACCCTCTACGGCGACCTGGCCGGCGGTTTTGCCATCCTCAAGGATGTGCCGAAGACCCTGGTGTACGAGCTTGCGGCTTACAGGAACAACCTCGGCAGGCCCGTCATACCCGAGGCAATCTTCACCAAGCCGCCGTCGGCGGAGCTCAGGCCCGATCAGAAGGATGAAGACACGCTCCCGCCCTACGCTGTTTTGGACCCGGTGCTGGAGATGTACGTCGTCGGGGAGATGACCGTGGACGAGATAGTGGCCGCCGGTTACAACCGCGCGCTGGTCAGGCGGATTGCGCGCACCGTGGACGGCAACGAATACAAGCGTCGCCAGGGCCCGCCCGGCGTCAAGATTACCCCGAAGGCCTTCGGCAAGGACCGCCGGATGCCTCTCACTAACCGCTATCGCTGAGCGACCCGGGGAGAGGCGAGCGCACCTTGCGGCGAAAGAGCATCTACTTGAGCCCCGCGGGCTCTGCGCTGGTCGTGGTCAGCTTCTTCCTTCCCTGGGCCAGGATCTCCTGCGGCCCGGTGGTTGACAGGACGGTCACCGGCGCAAGCCTCGGCGGTCCCTTCTGGGTAGCCTTCGGGCTGGCCGCGACGGCGCTCGCGGGTTTCGTAGGTCTGCGGCTGGGGTGGAGAGGCCGGCCAGACAGATGGGCGCCCGAGCGGTGGGCGCCGGCCTTCGCGCTGGTCTCGGTGGCCGCGCTCGCGGTGGTTCTCATGCAGAGCCTTCGCTTGGCAGGCGAGGCCCGGGGCAAGATGGTCCCGCTTGCCGATCACGCCGTGGGATTTGCTCTCAAGTTCGGTGCCGTGGCCACCGTAGCCGGCCTGGTGGTGTCCATCCTGGGGGCGGTGGTGGCGGCCCGCAGCGCGCCGGGAGGCCGTGACGGCGGGCGGAGCCGGTGACGCGACCCGGGCCCCGCGCCGATACCTTGACACTCGTCGGGCATCTCAAGAAAGAGGACAGGGGAGGACGGCAGGGGGGTTTCCAGGCGAGCCCGGGTCTATTAGTATTATCTGAGGCCCGGTCGAGGCCGATACATATCAGTCGTGGTAGCTATGACGAACACATCTATCTTGGTGAGAAGACTCGGGTTGCGGGCTTCGGGGCTGGGCGCCGCGCTGCTGCTGGCGGGCCTGCTCGCTCCGTCGCCGGCCCACGCCTACATTGGACCTGGGGCGGGCTTCGCCTTTCTGACCTCGTTCCTGGTCCTGTTCGCGACCTTCTTCCTGGCTTTCGTCTTCTTCCTCACCTGGCCGATCAGGTTTCTAATCAAGCGACTCAAGCGTAAGGGCCGCGCGGCCAAGGGCGCCGTCGACAGAGTGATCATTGCCGGGTTCGACGGGCTGGACCCGGAGATCCTCAGCCGGATGCTCGGGGCCGGCCGGATGCCCAACATGGCGCGTCTCCTGGAGAGCGGCAGCTTCAAGCCCATGCAGAGCACGTGTCCGCCGATCTCACCGGTGGCCTGGTCGTCCTTCTCCACGGGCGTCAACCCGGGCAAGCACAACATCTTCGATTTCCTTGCGCCCGAACGCAAGTCCTACATGTCCACTCTGTCCTCGGCGGACATAAGGCCGCCCACGCGATGGCTTCCCCTGGGCAAGTACCGCATTCCACTTTCCAAGCCGTCCTATCGCTCGCTAAGAAAGAGCAAGCCCTTCTGGACCATACTGGGCGAGCATCAGGTCTTCTCTTCGATCATACGAGTGCCTATCACTTTTCCTCCCGAGAAGTTCGAGGGGGTGCTCTTGTCCTCGCTGTGCGTTCCCGACTTGAGGGGGACGCAGGGCAGCTTCTCCTACTACACCACCGATGCCGCCTCGCTGGGGAAATACACAGGTGGCTTCGCTTACGGCCTGAGGCGGGACAGCGGCGGTGCGGTCGGTGACCTGGTTGGGCCCGAGAATCCCATGGTCGCAGGCTCCCCGCCCCTGAAGCTTGAGTTCCGCGTCGCGGGCGCCCAGGGCGACGGGAGGGCGACGCTCACCGTCGGCAAGGAGACCTACGGCCTCGAGCTAGGCAAGCACTCGCCATGGGTGAGGGTGGAGTTCTCGGCCGGCCTGGGGGTCAAGGTCGGAGGCCTGGCTCGCTTCATCGTGAAGTCGCTGGAGCCCGAGGTCGAGCTCTACGTCACACCGATAA
The DNA here is from genome assembly GCA_049288275.1 of bacterium. Classification (GTDB taxonomy): domain Bacteria; phylum Arandabacterota; class Arandabacteria; order Arandabacterales; family Arandabacteraceae; genus JBAQHK01. The sequence goes on from JBAQHK010000329.1 coordinate 9,084, forward strand.
ACATCGATCCCGAGAAGCCGGCCATGCCGGTGTCGCATCCTCTCTACTACTCGGTCTACCTTTCCAAGCTGCAGGGACCTTTCGCGACCCTGGGGCTCGCCGAAGACACCTGGGCGCTTAACGAGCGCATCATCGACGAGGGTCAGTTCCTGGAGCAGAGCTATCTCATAAACGATGAGCGCGAGAAGATGTTCTTCAGCGAACTTGAGCGGGTGAAGAAGGGCGCCGTGGTCTGCGTCTTCGACATCACCGACCGGATCCAGCACATGCTGTGGCGCTACACCGACCCGAAGCATCCGGCCAATCGAGGCAAGGACTCGGTGCTCCACAAGGACGCCATAGACAACCTCTATCTCACCGTGGATCGGATCGTGGGAAGGCTGCTGGGCTACGTCAACGATCGCTCGGCCCTGGTTATAATGTCGGATCACGGCTTCAAGGGCTTCCGTCGGGGCGTCAACCTGAATTCCTGGCTGGCCAAGGAAGGCTACCTCTTCCTCAAGAACGGCGAGGGGAAGGACGGCAAGGAGAAGGCGGGCGGGGAGAGCGCCGGGGAGAGCGGCGAGTGGTTCGACGGCGTCGACTGGAGCCGGACCAAGGCTTACGCCCTTGGCCTCGGCGGCCTCTACATCAACCTCAAGGGCCGCGAGAGCCAGGGGATCGTGGAGCCGGCCGATCTTGCCAATCTCGTGGTCGAGCTCAAGGATCTCTTGGACGGTCTTAAGGACGACGCCACGGGTGAGGTGGCGATAAAGCAGGTCTACGACGCGCGAGAGGTCTACACGGGGCCCTACGTCGCCCAAGGGCCCGATCTCGTAGTAGGCTACAACGCAGGCTACCGGGCGTCCTGGGAAGCCGTGACGGGCAGGGTGACCCGGGAGGTCTTCTCGGACAACACCCGGGCATGGAGCGGCGATCACTGCATCGATCCCAGCTGCGTTCCCGCGGTGCTGGCGTCCAACCTGAGGATCACGGCCGACGTCCCGTCGATTCAGGACATCGCGCCCTCGGTGCTCTCGCTGCTGGGCGTCAAGCCGCCACCTTACATGGACGGCAAACCCATATTGAGGACTTCAGACAGCGGCACGGGCCGAACCGATTAGAGGAGTGCCATGGGAGGACATCTGATGGGAAACCACAAGGCGCATCGCAGCGGACTTCTACTGCCTGTGGCGGCGCTTCTGGTAGGACTCGGGTTGGTGGGGCTTGCGCTTGACGCGACTGCGGGCCAGGCTAATGCCGGGGGCAAGCCCAAAGTGCTGGTGCTGGGTTTCGACGGAATGGACCCCAACATAGTTGATAGCCTGATGGCCGTGGGGCGGATGCCCAATTTCAAGGCCCTGGCCGAGCGCGGCAGCTTCTCGAGGCTTGAGACAAGTGTGCCGCCCCAGAGCCCGGTGGCCTGGTCCAACTTCATAACCGGCATGAACCCCGGAGGCCACGGCATATACGACTTCATAGCCCGTGATCCCGCCACCTACCTTCCGTACCTGTCCACGACGGTGACCGGCGAGGCCAAGCGGACCGTGAAGATCGGCAAGTACGTCATTCCGCTTTCCAAGGGCGAGGTCACGCTGCTGAGGAAGGGCAAGGCCTTCTGGGAGATTCTTGAGGAGCACGATGTGCCGACGGTGGTGTTGCGCATGCCGTCCAACTTCCCTCCGATAGGCAAGAGCACGCGAGGAATATCGGGGATGGGCACGCCGGACATCCTGGGCACCTACGGCACCTTCTCGTTTTACAGCACCAAGCCCTACGTGCTCTCGCCGGAGACCGGAGGCTCGATCATTGTGGTCAGCACCTTCGACAACAAGGTGGAGACCAGGATCGTGGGGCCCGCCAATAC